>NZ_JBIVGI010000021.1:0-168859 GCF_044748625.1 Kitasatospora sp. NPDC089913
GCGGGGGGGGGGGGGGGGGGGGGGGGGGGGGGGGGGGGGGGGGGGGGGGGGGGCGGCCGCGGGCGGGGGGGGGGGGGGGGGCGCCGCCCCCCCCCCGACCCCGGGGCCGGGCCCGCGGGGCCCGGCCCCGGAGGTCAGCCGCGCTGCGGGACCAGGTGCACCGGCCCCGGCTCGGGCAGCAGCTCGCCGAGCACCGACGGCGCCGCACGCAGTGCGGTCACCCCCGCCTCCCGGACCAGCTCCCCGACCTCGCCCGGCCGGTCCGGATCGGCCAGCACCAGCGCCGCCCCGGTCCGCAGCGGCCACAGGAACTCCCACAGCGGCAGGCCCAGCTGCAGCACCCGGTCGCCCGGGCCCAGCCCGTACACGGACTGCAGCTCACGCACCCGGCGGTCCACCTCGGCGTGGGCCGTCCACACCCCCGCCGGACGCCCGCCCGGCCCGTAGGCCCGGCAGAGCGGATGCTGCGGGGTCAGCGCCCGCGGCGGGTCGGTGGCCGCCCGCCCGGCCAGCTCGGCGGCGCTCGGCCGCTCCGCGTCCGGCACCCCCTCCCCCAGCACGCACACCGGCGCCGCGTCGGCCAGCAGCCAGGACAGCCGCCCCGGGGCGTCGTCCGGGTCCAGCGGCAGGTACGCCGCACCCGTCTTGGCCACCGCCAGCAGCGCCGGCACCAGATCGGCCGGGCGGGTCAGCGCGAGGCCGACCACCGTGCCGGGGCGCGCGCCCCGGTCCGTCAGACAGCGGGCCGTCCGGTTGGCAGCGGCGTTCAGCTCGCCGTAGCTCACCGGCGCCGCGCCGGCCGGCAGCAGTGCCGGGGCGTCCGGCGTCCGTGCCGCCTGGGCCTCGATCGGCCCGACCACCGTGGTGGCCGGCCACCGCTCCGTTCGCGACGGCCTCGCCACCGCCGTGCCGGACTCCATCAGGACGCGCCCAGCAGTTCGGCCCAGGCCTCGACGGCCGGACGCTCGGCCAGCTGCAGGAACGCCACCTCGGCGCCCTCGGCCCGCCAGCGCTCGGCCAGCGCCATCAGCCGCACCGAGTCCAGGCCCCAGTCGGCCAGGTTCTCGTCCAGCGGGATGTCCGCCGGGTCCTCGCCGAGCAGGTCGGCGACCTCGGCCCGGATTCGCTCCACGGTGAAGGCCATGGCTGTCACTTCCCTTCCACGACGGCGTCGGTACCGGTGACGACGCCGCAGCGCCCGGCCACCCAGCTGAGCGCGGCGCGGTGCTCGTCCGCGCCGAAGTCGGCGACCGCGTCGGCCACCACGAAGGCCCGGATGTCCCGCATCCAGGCGTCGCAGGCGGTCGCCTGCACCCCGATGTGCGCGTACACGCCGGTGATCACCAGCTCGTCGCGGCCCTGCTCGCGCAGCAGCTCGTCCAGGTCGGTCCGGACGAAGGCGCTGTACTTCCACTTGGTGAGCAGCCGGTCGCCCTCGGCCGGGGCGACCTCGTCCACGATCGCCGCCGCCTGCGGGTCGTCCGGGATGCCCGGGCCCCAGAAGTCCTGCTGCAGGCCGCGCTGTTCGGCGCTCTGGCCGCCCGGCTGGGCCGAGTAGACGACGGGCACGCCGTGCTCGGCGGCCCAGGCGCGCAGCCGGTTGATGTTGGCGAACAGCTCGGTGACCGGCGCGGCCGACGTGTCGAAGGCGCCCATGAAGTGGTTCTGCAGGTCGTGCACCAGCAGCACGGCCCGGGACGGGTCGACCGTCCAGTCGACCCGGTTGGCCGGCAGCTCGGCGGCGGCGGGCATCGGATAGGAGGGGATGCGGGGCAGGCCCACGGCGGTGCGTCCTTAACGTGTAGGGGGATCCGGGAGTCCGGGGACTCACGGGTCGGAAGGCTCAGGAGTCCGGAGGCTCGGGAACGCGAGGCTCAGGAGAGAGGGGGGGCGGAGGCTCAGGAGAGAGGGAGTCGGAGGCTCAGGAGGAGGTGAGGGAGGCGGCGATGGCGGCGCGCAGGTCCTTCTTGCTGACCTTGCCGATGCCGGTGGCGGGGAAGGCGTCGACGAACTCGACCCGGTCCGGCACCTTGAAGTCGGCCAGCCCGCGCTGCCGCACGAAGCGCTTCAGCTCCACGGACTTCGGCGGCTGCGCGCGGTGCTCCTCGCGCAGGACGACGTAGGCGCAGGTGCGCTCGCCGAGGTACGGGTCGGGCATCGAGACCACCGCCGCGTCGTGCACGGCCGGGTGGGCCAGCAGGTGGTTCTCGATCTCCTCGGCGGCGACCTTCTCGCCGCCCCGGTTGATCTGGTCCTTGGCCCGGCCCTCGACCACCAGGTGACCGGTGCCGGTGCGGCGGACGAGGTCACCCGTGCGGTAGAAGCCGTCCGCGGTGAAGGAGGCGGCGTTGTGCTCGGGCGCGTTCCAGTAGCCGCGGATGGTGTACGGGCCGCGGGTGAGCAGGTGGCCGGTGGTGCCGTCGGGCAGGTCGCGGTCCTCGTCGTCGACCACCCGCACCTCGTCGTCCGGGGAGATCGGCCGGCCCTGGGTGGTGACGATCACCTCCTCCGGGTCGTCCAGCCGGGTGTAGTTGACCAGACCCTCGGCCATCCCGAACACCTGCTGGAGGGTGCAGCCCAGCACCGGGCGCACCCGCCGGGCCGCCTCCTCGCTGAACTTGGCGCCGCCGACGAGCAGCACCTCCAGGGTCTCCAGACCGGTGCTCCCGCCGGCCTCTCGGATCCGCTCGGCGGAGTCCAGCCAGAGCAGCGCCAGCGGCGGCACCAGGCCGGTGATGGTCACGCCCTCGCGCCCGATCAGCGGGAACGCCGTCTCCGGGCTCGGCTGCGGGCAGAGCACCACCCGGCCGCCCGCGTACAGCGTGCCGAGCGAACCGGGCGAGCTGAGCGGGAAGTTGTGCGCGGCGGGCAGCACCACGAGGTAGACGCTGTGCTCGTCCTGGCCGCAGAGCTCGACCGAGCCGCGCAGCGAGTAGATGTAGTCGTCGTGGGTGCGCGGGATGAGCTTGGGCACCCCGGTGCTGCCGCCGGACAGCTGGAGGAAGGCGACGTCCCCGGGCTGCGGCTCCTCCGCCGGCGCCCCGGCCGGGTCGACCGGGACCTCGGCCAGCGGAGTGTGCTCCCCGGCGTCCCCGCCCACCACCAGGACGTGCCGCAGCGAGGGCGTCTCCGCCTTCACCCGGCCCGCCAGTTCGCGGTGGTCGAAGCCGCCCTCGACGGCCGGGACCACGTAGGCGACCGCGCCGGTGAAGGAGCAGAAGTAGGAGATCTCGGTGTACCGGTGCGCGGGCAGCGCGAAGACCGGCAGCGCGCCGACCCGGAACAGCCCGAAGACCAGCTCGAAGAACTCGGCGACGTTGGGGAGCTGGACCACCACCCGGTCGCCCCGGCGGATGCCGCGGGCGCGCAGTCCGGCGGCCATCCGGTCGGCCCGCAGGTCGAGTTCGGCGTACGTCCAGCGGCGGGTGGGGTCGTCACCGGTACCGCCGGCCGGGTCGACGATCGCGACCCGGTCGGGGTGGGCGGCCGCGCGCTCGCGCAGCATCGAGCCGAAGGTCTCGCCGCGCCAGTGGCCGTCGGCCCGGTAGCGCGCGGCGAACTCGTCCGGGTACGGGGCGAATCCGGCCAGCACCTCGGCCATCGGGTGGTGCGGATCGGTCACGGCGGAGGCTCCCGGGGCGGTCGGATCGGTCACCGCGGAGGCTCCCGGGGTAGTCGGGTCGGTCACTGCGGCACCCCGGCGGCGTCCAGGAAGGTGCGGAACTTGGCGCTGGTCTCGGCGAGTTCGGACTCCGGCCGGGACTCGGCGACCACGCCGGCGCCGGCGAACACCCGCAGCGTCCGCTCGTCCGCCTCGGCGCAGCGCAGGGTGACGACCCACTCGCCGTCGCCGTCCGCGTCGCCCCAGCCGACCATGCCGGTGTACAGGCCCCGGTCGAAGGGCTCGATGCCGCGGATCGCCTCGCGGGCGAGCGGGGTCGGGCTGCCGCAGACCGCCGGGGTCGGGTGCATGGCGACGGCCAGCTCCAGGGCGGAGACGGCCGGGTCGATCAGCTCACCGGTGATGGTGGTGGCCAGGTGCCACATCGCGGCGGTGCGCACCAGGGTGGGGCGCGCCGGCACGACCAGGTCGCGGCAGTACGGCGCGAGCGCGGCGTGGATGGCGTCCACGACGAAGGCGTGCTCCTGGAGGTCCTTCGGCGACTCCAGCAGCGCGGCGGCGCGGCGGACGTCCTCGCCGAGGTCGGCGCTGCGCGGCACCGATCCGGCCAGCGGGTTGGCGACGACGGCGGTACCGGTGCGCGAGAGCAGCAGTTCGGGGCTGGCACCGATCAGGGTGCGGCCGCCGCCGGCGGGGACGGCGAAGGTGTAGCCGCCGGGGTCGCGGCGGCCGAGCCGCTGGAGGATCGCGGGCAGGTCGAGCGGGCGGTCGGCGTGCAGCTCCAGGGTCCGGGAGAGCACGACCTTGCTCAGCTCGCCGTCGGCCCGGAGCAGTTCCACGGCCTCGGCGACACCGGCCCCGTACGCCTCGGGCGCGGGCACCGGGCGGACGTCCCAGTCGATCCGGTCGGCGGCCGGGGCGGGCAGCGCGATCAGCGGGTCGTCGCGCAGTGCGCCGCAGGTGCGGAGCGTCGCGGGGACGACGAGCTCGGCCCGGCTGTCGTGGTCGAACGCCACCGCGCCCACCACCAGCGGGTGTTCGACGCCGTCCTGGCGGGCCCGGGCGAGGGTCTCGGCGACCCGGTCGACCAGCGGGCGCCCGTCCTGGGGCACCCGGGCGTGCACGCCCTCGGCGAGCAGCGTGCGGGTCGGGGAGGCGAAGAACGCCTCGTCGGCCGCGGCCCGGTACTGGCCGAGCAGCCCGCTGGCCGCGCCGATGACGGTGTGGTCCGTCCCGGCGGGGGCGTGATGCACCGTGGTCACCTGGAATCTCCCAGTCTGCGAGTGGTCGCCGGACGCTGCTCGTCGCGGCGGTCGGCGGTGGTCTGGTCCGGGGCCCGCCCCGGTGGGGGCGCGGTCCCGGTGGGGCGCCGGGCCCCGGGTGCTGCTCGCCCCGGGGGTCCGGCCCCGCCGTGGGTGTCGGGGGCCGCGACGGTCCGGGGCGGGGCCGTCGTGGAGTCGTGCCGGAGTGTGCGGGATCCGGGTCGGGGGCCGTGCGCGGGCGTCAGGCCCGCAGCGTGGCGCCGCCGTCCACGTAGAGGTCGTGCATGGTGATGTGGCGGGCCCGGTCGGAGACCAGGAAGGTCACCGCCTCGGCGATGTCGGCGGGCTGGGCGATCCGGCCGAGCGGGATGCCGACCCGGTAGCTGGCCGGGTCGCCGTCGATGACGCGCCGTTCGGCGGCCGCCGCGTCGTCCTGCCAGAGCCCGCGCTGCATCTCGGTGTCGGTGGAGCCGGGCGAGACGATGTTGCAGCGCACCCCGGAGCGGCCGAGTTCCAGGCCGAGACACCGGGTGTACATGGTGGCCGCCGCCTTGGAGGCCGCGTAGGCGGCCATCCCGGTGCGCGGGACGCCGGCCGCGTTGGAGCCGACGGTGACGATCGCACCGCCACCGCGCTCGGCCATCCGTCGGCCGACCGCGCGGGTGGTGTGGAAGACCCCGGTGGTGTTGACCGCGAAGCTGTCCGCCCAGTCCTGGTCGGTGAGCTCGAGCGCGGGAGCGACACGCAGGATTCCCGCGACGTTCACCAGGATGCCGATCGGGCCGAGTTGGCTTTCCATCAGCTCGACGGTGGATTCGACCGCCG
Source organism: Kitasatospora sp. NPDC089913 (assembly GCF_044748625.1). NCBI lineage: Bacteria > Bacillati > Actinomycetota > Actinomycetes > Kitasatosporales > Streptomycetaceae > Kitasatospora > Kitasatospora sp. NPDC089913. The sequence goes on from NZ_JBIVGI010000021.1 coordinate 5,710, forward strand.
CCGCGTCGGAGACGTCCAGCAGGTAGGGGTGGACGGGTCCGCCGGAGGCCGCGCCGCCCGGGGCCGCGTCGGCCGGACGACCCGACAGCTCGTCGGCGAGCTCGGCGAGCGGACCGGGGTTGCGGTCGACCGCCGCGACGACGGCGCCCGCTGCGACGAGCGCGCGCGTCACCGCCGCGCCTATCCCCTGTCCGGCGCCGGTGACCATCGCGACGGCGCCCGCGAGTTCGGACTGCTGCACTGAAAATCCCCTCCGACCAGCAACATTAGGCAAGCCTAACCTAACACAATTGTTCGGACTCTCCGAGGGGGCCCGTCGGCACGGGCCGACACTGCGGGGTCGTCAACTGTCGTCGGCCGGGGGACGGAGGGATACGGCCGTCGGACGGCGCGGGACGGGCGCCGGTCCGAGCGGCGAGCCGAGGGCGACCCTGCGGACGACCCGGCGGGCGATCCGGAGGGCGACCCCGCGGACCGCCCGGAGGACGGCCCGCGGGCGAACATAGACGCAACGTTGCGTCCAGTGCTAGCGTCGGGACATGGACCGAGACGCAACGTTGCGTCCATCTTCGGTCCGCCACGGCGCGGGCCCGACCGACGGCCCCGACGCGCCCCCTCCCACACCGTCACCCCCGAGGAGCACCCATGCCCTCCGCCCCGCCCCGGCGCCCCGGCGGCCCGCTCGCGCCGGCCGCCGTCGCCCTCGCCTTCTGGGTCACCATGGCCGGGACCACCGTCCCGACCCCGCTCTACCCGCTCTACCAGCGCGCCTTCGGCTTCTCGACCTTCACCGTCACGGTGATCTTCGCCGTCTACGCGCTCGGCGTCGTCGCCGGTCTGCTGACCCTCGGCCGCCTCTCCGACCGGATCGGCCGGCGCCCCGTGGTCCTCGCCGCCCTGCTGCTGGCCGCGGCCGCCGCCACCCTGTTCGAACTCGCCGACTCGCTGCCCTGGCTGCTGGTCGCCCGGGTCCTCTCCGGGTTCGGCGCAGCCCTCGTCACCGGCGCCGCCACGGCCGCCCTGCTCGACCTCGCTCCGCCGGAGCGCCGGCTGCGCGCCCAGACCGTCGCCCTCGCCGCCAACATGGGCGGACTGGCCGGCGGCACCCTGTTCGCCGGAGCCCTCGCCGAATGGACCGGTTCACCGCTGCGCCTGCCCTGGACCGTGACGCTCGTCCTCACCGGCGCGGCCCTGCTCGGGCTGCTCGCCGTCCCCGAGACGGTGCCCGCCGCGGTCCGGCGCACGGGCCGGGCCGGCTCCCCGGCCGGAAGCCCCTCCCGGTTCCGGCCGCGACCGCTGCACGTGCCGCCCGGCATCCGCCCCGCGTTCCTGCGCGCCGCGCTCGCCGGCGGGGCCGGATTCGCCGTCACCGGCGTGCTGACCGCCGTCAGCGGACTCTTCCTGGCCACCGTGCTGAACCTGCACAACCACGCGCTCACCGGACTCGTGGTCGCCCTGGCCTTCCTCTCCACCGCCGTCGGACAACTGCTCGTCCGCGTCCTGCCGCCGGACCGGGCCCTGCCGCTGGCCTGCGCCGGACTGGTCCTGGCCGCCGCACTGGTGGCCGGCGCCCTGCTCGGCGGGACGCTGCCACCACTGCTGCTCGGCGCCTGCGTCAACGGCCTCGCCACCGGGACCGCCATCGGCACCGGACTCGGCACCGTCAACGCCGGCGTGGAGCCGCACCGGCGCGGCGAGACGGTGTCGGCGTTCTTCGCCGTGCTGTTCACCATGCTCTCGGTGCCGGTGATCGGGGTCGGCGTGCTCGTCCGGGCGACCGGGCTGCGCACCGCCGGGGTCACCTTCAGCGCGGCGGTCGCCGTCCTGGCCCTCGCGGTCGCGGCCGGACTGGTCCGCCGGCCGCGGGGCGGGGCGTCACCGGTGCCGGCACCGGCGCCGGTGACGACAGCGACAGCGACAGCGACAGCGACAGCGACAGCGGACCCGGCGGCCGCAGCGGCACCGGCCACCCCGGCCGGGAAGGCGTGAGAGGATGGCCGCGACCGTCGTCAACGGCCAGCAGCCGCCCCCGGACAAGGACCACACCGCCATCGCCGCCCAGCCCCGCCCCGCCGCCGGAAGCCGGTCCGGCGCGAGCCGCGCCGCCGGTGAGCGCGCCGTCGGCGGCCGTGCCGCCGGTGCCGCGCGGGCGGCCGGGGCGAGCGGGAGCACGAAGAAGAACGACGACACGGCGAGCACCGTCGGCAACGGTCGGCGCAGCGAGGCCGCACGGCTGGCGGTACTCAACGCCGCCGACGACCTCCTGGTGGAGCAGGGTTTCGAGGGCCTGACCATCGAGGGCATCGCGGCCGCCGCCGGGGTCGCCAAGCAGACCATCTACCGCTGGTGGAAGTCGAAGGTGGACATCCTCTTCGACAACCTCGTCCTGGACGCCGCCACCGGTCTCGCCTGGCCCGCCGAGACACCCTCCGATCCGGCCGATCTGCGCGCCTACCTCCACCGGTTCGCGGACTTCCTCGACGCGGCGCCGGCCGGCAAGGTGCTGCAGGCCCTCCTCGGCCATGCGCAACTGGACGCCAGGTCGGCCGAGTTGCTGCACAGCGGCTTCCTGGACGCCCTGCGCTCCCGGGACGTCGCGAACACCCGGGCCTGTCTCGGAGGGACGGCGGACGAGGCCGCCGTCCTGCTGGACGCCCTGCTCGCCCCGCTCTACCACCGCGCCCTGGTGCTGCGTCGCCCGCTGGACCGGGCGTTCGTCGACGCGCTGCTCGACCAGCACCTCCCGCGCTGAGCCCCACCCCCTTCCTCGCTCCTCCCCTCCGCGCCGCAGCGCGCCGCCCGTGTCGATCCCCGGGCCCGCGCCGGCGCCGTCCGATCACCTGGAGTCTCCGTGTTCCGTCGCCCCCGGCCGACCCACGACGTTCGGGTCACCGCCGTCACCCCGCTCACTCCCGCCCTGCTCCGGCTCACCCTCGCCGGACCGACCCTGGACACCCTCGACGTCGAACACGCCACCCAGTGGGTGAAGTTGGCGACCCCCGACGGGCACTCCCGGGCCTACACGATCCGGCACCACCGCCCCGACGAGCGCGAGACGGACATCGACGTCGTGCTGCACGGCAACGGTCCGCTGTCCCGCTGGGCGGCGACCGCCCGCCTCGGCGACCGGGCCCTGATCGCCGGCCCGCGCGGCCGCCGGCCCTCCTTCGACGGCGCCGGGCACGTCCTGCTCGCCGCCGACGAGAGCGCCCTTCCCGCCGCGCTCACCATCCTGGAGGAGCTGCCGCCGACCGTGCCGGCGACGCTCTACGTCGAGGTCGGCGATGCCTCCGGGGCCACCCTGCCGCTGCCCGCCCGAACCGGTCTGACCACCCACTGGCTGACCCGTCCCCAGGACCAGGTCAAGGGCCGCACGCTCGCGGACACCCTGCTCGCGACCGACGTCCCACCGGGCACCGCCGCCTGGCTGGCCGGAGAGTCCCAGGCCGTGGCGACCGTCCGGCGCCACCTGCTCACCGACTGGGCCCTGCCCCGCGAACGCGTCCACGGCAAGGGCTACTGGAAGCTCGGCGAGGCGAACCACAAGGACTGACGGGCGGACACCGTCGGCCCCCCGCCCCGGGACCCGTACCCGCCCGACGGCGGGCGAGGCGGTCCGGCGGCCGGCGTTCCGGCGTTCCGGCGTTCCGGCGTTCCGGCGGCCCAGGAGGAGCCGGCACAAGGCTCGGACGCGTCGGCGCGTGGTCACGCAGCAGGCGTGTTCGAGGAAGGCCCCGTGCAGGCCGTCGCGGACGTCCCGGCGGATCCGCAGGTCTCGGAGGGCGCGGATCCACGCGCCGGTCCGCCCGACCACCCACCACCCGAGCACCCACCGCACGGCGAGCGACGACCGGCTTGCCGCCCCGCTTCCGCACCGGCCGCCGGGGCGGGCTCAGCGCGAGGAGGCCGACGCCGGCGCGGCGCTCCGCGCGGCCGGGGCGGCGGGACCGGTCGCGCGCGCGGACGGGGAAGCCGACGGGGACGCCGACGGGGAAGCGGCCCCGGACGCCGGCGCCGGGGCGGCCCCCGGGACCGGGGCCAGGCCGGTGCAGCCCCGGAGCCCGTCCCGGCGCTTGAGCGCGGCGGTCGCGGCGGCGCCGGTCTGGGGCACCGGCATGCCCTTGTCGTCGATGGTCGCCGGCGCGAACGCCTCGCCGAGCACCTTGCCGCCCGGGCCAACGGTCAGGGTGGTGACGCCCGTCTCGTTGGAGTTGGCGTAGTTGGAGGTGCCGTACCAGAGGAAGTTGCCGAAGCCGTACCCGACGTAGGTGGAGCCGAGCATGCCCGAGCCGACCATGGTGTGCGCGTGCGTGCCGACCACGGCGGTCGCGCCCGCGGTGGCCAGCTTCTTGGCGATGGCGGTCTGGGCCGCGGTCGGGCAGGCCTTTCCCTCCTCGCCCCAGTGCAGGTAGACCAGCACCACCGGCGCCTGCTTCTTCGCCTCCTCGACCGCCTTGACGATCGCGGCCTGGTCCAGTGCCGAGGCGATGCCGGGCTTGGTCGCCCCGGCGCGCCACTTCTGGTTGGTGAGGTCCTCGACCTGGCTGGCGGCGACCACCGCGACCTTCACCCCGCGCACGGTGGTGACGTACGGGGCGTACGCCTCCTGGGAGTTGCGGCCGAAGCCGACGATCGGGAGCGGCGAGGAGGCCTTGGCCGCGAGGGTGTCGGCGAGACCGTCGGCGCCGAAGTCGACGGCGTGGTTGTTGGCGAGCGAGACGACGTCGACGCCGGAGTCCTTGAGCGCCGTGAGCGCCTTCGGCGAGGTGCGGAAGGTGTAGGTCTTGGGCTCGGGCGCACCGCGGTCGGTGATCGCGGTCTCCAGGTTGAGGACGGAGAGGTCGGCGGCGGCGAGGCTCTTGGAAATCGGTCCGAGCGCCGTCTCGGGCGGCTGCACGGAGAGCCGGCCCTCGGTGCGGCCCTCGAAGTGGACGTCGCCGGCGAACGCCACCGTGATGCTGCCGTCCGGACGGGGCGCCGCACCGTCCGCGGAGGCCTGGTCCCCGGGGGTGGCGGACCCGTCGGCGGCGCCCGGCGAGGCCTTCGCGGCTGCGGCAGCGTCGGCGGCGGCCTTGGCGGACCGGGAGGCCTTGACGGTGGCCGGGTCGGGGTCGTCCGGTCCACAGGCGGCCACGGGTATCAGCCCCAGCAGCAGGGCGACGGCGGCCGCGGCACGGCGCATGTGTGTTCCCCCAAGGGTCGTTCCGGAAGCGGTCAGCCTACGCCACTCCCCCGCGCCGTCTCCGCGCCGCGGCCACAATCCGCGCCGGGCCGCCGGGTGGCGCGCGGAGTGGCAGCGTGGAGGTACAGAGGCTTCCGGAAGCACGGCGGGAAGCCCCCACCGGGACGGAGGTGCGGAGGTGGCGCCCGGAGGCGCGGGGACCGGCAGGCGAGGCTCGGGGAGCGGACGGCAGGTGGTGGGTCATGGCTGACAACGGGAGCACGGACGCCGGGCGGCGGATCGTGGTCGGGATCGACGGTTCGGCGCCGTCCAGGGCGGCGCTGCGCTGGGCGGTCGGGCAGGCGGCGCTGACCGGGGCGGCGGTGCACGCGGTGGCCGCGTGGGAGCCCCCCTCGCTGCACGGGTGGCTGGTACCGCTGCCGGACGACGACTTCGAGCGGACGGCGATGCGCACCCTGACCGCCGAGGTGGACGAGGTGGTCGGCCGGGAGCGGCCGGTGCCGGTGACGGAGAGCCTGCTGCTGGGGCACCCGGCGGAGGTGCTGCTGGAACTGGCGGAGGGCGCGGAGCTGCTGGTGCTGGGCAGTCGCGGTCGCGGGGCCTTCGCCCGGACGCTGCTGGGGTCGGTGAGCACCCGGTGCGCGGCGCACGCGTCGTGCCCGGTGGTGATCGTCCGCGCGGACGGGAGCGCCGCCCCGCCGGGAGGGCCGGTCCCGGCGACCGTCGGGGAGGAGGGCGGTACGGAGCCCCCCGTCCGAAGCACCAAGGACTGGCAGCTGAGCCTGCACCTGGTCGAGGAGCGCGACACCACCCGGGTGCACGCCGTGCTGGACGCCGACGGCGCGGTGCTGCACAGCGACGCGTACGCCCGCCGCAACCCGCTGGACGATCCGGCGCCCGCGGTGGGCGACGAGTTCGCGGTCGGCCGGGCGCTGATCGATCTCGGCCACCAGTTGCTCCGGGCGGGCACCCGGCACGCCACCGGGCCCGCCGAGGAGTGACATGCTGGCTGTCGGGGGACGACGGTCCACGAACGCCCCGTCGCCCGACGGCCGACGCCCGAGGACGGACGCCGCCCGAGGACCGACGCCCGACGACTGACGCCCGACGACTGACGACTGACGACTGACGACTGACGGACTTCGGATGACGGACAACAGATGACAGATTCTGTCGGCCCACTCCCGGGCGACGACCCGACGCCCGGCGCCGCCCCCGGCACCCCCGGCACCCCCGCCGACTTCACCCCCGCCGAGCGCGCCCGGGGCCGCGCACTGCGGCGCGCCCAGCTGCCCTGGGCACTCGGCGCGCGGGTCACCGGCCTGGGGCTGACCCTCGCGCTCGGCCTGACACCGGCCGGCGCCGGGCTGGTGTCGACGGCCGGCGGCTGGTTCGGCGGCTCCCGGACGGCCGAGGTGCTCGCCGGGACGGCCGCCCTGGTACTGGTCGGCCGGGCGGCGCAGCTGCCGTTCGGGGCCGGCACGCGGTCGGTCCGCGCCCGGTTCGGGCTGGTCACCCAGGGCTGGGCCGGCTGGGCGGTGGACGCACTGCGCGGACTCGCCCTCACCCTGGCGCTCGCCCTGCCGGTGGTGCTCGGACTGTACGCGCTCACCGGCCGCTCGCCGGAGCGCTGGTGGCTCCCGGCGGCGGGCGCGGCCGCGCTGCTGACCGCCGCCCTCTCCTTCCTCTACCCGCTCCTGGTCGAGCCGGTGTTCAACCGCTTCACCCCGATGGCCCCGGGCCCGCAGCGCGAGGCGCTGCTCGGCCTGGCCGCACGGGACGGCGTCCGGGTGCGGGACGTCCTGGTGGCGGACGCCTCGCGCCGGACCACGGCGCTGAACGCCTACGTCTCGGGCCTGGGGGCGACGCGGCGGATCGTCGCCTACGACACGTTGCTGACCAGCGCCGATCCGCGCGAGGTGGAGTTGGTGGTGGCGCACGAACTGGGGCACGTCAAACACCGGGACGTCCTGACCGGGACGGTGCTGGGGGCGGTCGGCGCGGCCGTGGTGGTGGTGCTGCTGGGCCTGGCGTCGGGCTGGGACGTGCTGCTGTCGGCAGCCGGCGCGGCGGACGCGGCCGATCCCCGGTCGCTCCCGCTGCTGGCGGCGGTCGCGGCGCTGCTGGGCGCGCTGTCCGGCCCGGTGCAGTGCGCGGTGAGCCGCCGGGTGGAGGCCAGGGCCGACCGGCACGCGCTCGAACTCACTGGGGACGCCGAGCAGTTCGTGGCGATGCAGCGCAGACTCGCGGTGACCAATGTGTCCGATGTCGACCCGCCGCGGGTGCTTGAGCTACTGTTCGCGACTCATCCGAGCGCCACCCGCCGGATCGCGGCGGCGCGCGCCTGGCAGGCGCGCCGGGAGGGCGCCGCGGACCGTCCGCCGGGAGCTTCGAGCACCCACGAAGTCGTTGTATAATGCAACAAATTGCCGGACGGCAGATCCCCCGGCCCCGAGGAGGCAGGTTCCCGTGCCCGACCGCGAGACGTCGATCGCGACCATCCAGCGCGAACTGACCGCCTTCGCCCGCCGCGCCCGGCACAAGGCCTCCCAGCTGCACCCCGACCTCTCGCTGGTCACCTACAGCATCCTGGACCTCATCACCGAGCGCGGCGGCTGCCGGGCCGCCGACGTCGCCGCGCACTTCATGCTCGACAAGTCCACGGTCAGCCGCCAGGTCACCGCGCTGGAGAAGCTCGGGCTGCTGCGGCGCGAGACCGACCCGGAGGACCAGCGCGGCCAGATCCTGCTGGCGACCGAGGCCGGACTCACCCTCCTGCGCGAGGCCAACGAGCAGCGGCGGCTCTCCTTCTCGGCCCGCTTCACCGGCTGGTCGGACGAGGACGTCGCCCGGTTCGCCGACTACCTGGCCCGCTACGGCGCCGAGGACTGACCCGGCCCGGCGGCCCGGCCGGGGAGCACCCGCCGAGCATCCCCGGGCGCCCGCCGCACGCCCGCCGCACGCCCGCCGGGTGCTCCCCGGGGTGCGGCGGACCACCCGGACGGTGTACAGAGGAGAGGTGCCACTCCGGCAGCCTTCCGACGACCGGCGTCCCCGTGACCGCCGCCGGTCCTGGCCGCCCGACCGCCGCGCCCTGACGGTCGTCCCGCTCGCCCTGATCGTGGTGATCACGGTGGTGGACGTGCTCGCCCCGCCGGACATCCACCTCGGCCCGCTGCTGATCGTCGCCCCCGCGCTCACGGCCTCGCTGGCCGGTGCCCGCGCCACCACCGTCGTCGCCCTGCTCTCGCTCGCCGCGCTCACCGTCATCGGCATCCTGCGCGACGGCCTCACCACCGGGAACCACGAGACCCAGCTCGGCGCCCTGCTCGCCGTGTCGGCGCTGATCGTCGGCCTCCGGGTCCTGCGCGACCGGCACGAGCGCGAGCTGGCACAGGTCCGCTCCGTCTCCGAGGCCGCCCAACGGGTCCTGCTGCGCCCGCTGCCCGACCGGACCGGACCGCTGCGCCTCGCCTCCTTCTACCTGGCCGCCGAGGCCGAGGCCCAGGTCGGCGGGGACCTCTACGCGGCGGCCCGCACCGCCACCGGCACCCGGCTGCTGGTCGGCGACGTCCGGGGCAAGGGCCTGGCCTCGCTCGGCGACGCGGCGCTGCTGCTGGGCGCCTTCCGGTCGGCCGCGCACCTGTACCCGGACCTGCCCGGCCTGGTCGGCCACCTGGACGGCAGCATCGCCTGGGACCTCGCCCAGCTCGCCGAGCAGCAGCGCGCGCAGCGCGAGGACGGCCTCCGCGCCCAGCCGCGCCTGCGCGCGTTCCGGCGCGCCGGGCCGACGGACACCGGGGCCCCGCCGGGCACCCGGCGGCCGGACGACGGGCCGCCCGGCACCCCGGCGGACGACAGCGGCGAGTCGTTCATCACCGCCGTCGTGCTGGACGTCCCGGACGACGGAGCCGTGCTCCGCCTGGTCGACTGCGGCCACCCCCCGCCCCTTCTCCTGCACGGCGACCGGGTCACCGCGCTGGAGCCCCGCCGCACCTCGCCGCCGCTGGGCCTCGGCGAACTGGTCGCGGCGCCGTACGTGGTGGAGGAGTTCCCGTTCCTGCCCGGCGACCGGCTGCTGATCTACACCGACGGCGTGATCGAGGCCCGCGACGGAGAGCGGCGGTTCTACCCGCTGTCCGAACGGGTCGCCGAACGGGCCGCCGCGCACCCCGCCGAACCGCCGGACGCCCTGCTGCTGCACCTGCGCCGCGACCTGCTGGCCCACGCGGGCGGACGGCTCGACGACGACGCGGCCATGGTCGTCGTCGAGCACCTCGGCTGACCGTCGGCCCGGCGAGCGGCCGCCGCCCCGCGACAGCGACCATCAGGGCCGACCACGCGACCGGCCGCCCCCCGGCCTCAGCCGACGGTGAGGACGATCTTGCCCCGGACGTGGCCGCGCTCGCTCTCGCGCTGCGCCTCGGCCACCTCCGCCAGCGGGAGCACCCGGTGCAGCGGGAGGTTCAGACCGCCCTCGGCGGCCAGGGCGAGCGCGCCCTCCAGGGCCGGACGGAGGTAGTCGGCCGGCTCGTCGCCGCTGGTGGCGCGGACCCCGTGCTGCGCGGCGCCCTGGAAGTCGGCGATGGTCAGCACGTGCTCGGCGCCGCCCGCCAGCTCGATCGACAGCGGCAGCACGCCCGCCCCGACCACGTCCAGCACCCGGTCCACGCCCTCGGGCGCGGCGGCGCGGACCCGCTCGGCCAGCCCCTCCCCGTAGGTGACCGGCTCGGCGCCCAGCTCGCGCAGGTACGGGTGGTTGGCCTCGCTCGCGGTGCCGATCACCCGGACCCCCCGGGCCCGGGCGAACTGCACCACCAGGGTGCCGACCCCGCCCGCGGCGCCGTGCACCAGCAGCGTCCGGCCGGGCTCGACGCCCAGCAGGTCGAGCGACCGCCAGGCCGTCTCGGCGGCCACCGGGAGCGCCGCGGCCACCGTCCAGTCCACCGCGGCCGGCTTGCGGACCAGCTGGTCCGCCGCCGCCAGCGCGTGCTCCGCGTATCCGCCGCCGAGGACCTGCCCGAAGACCTCGTCGCCGACCCGCCACTCGGTGACGTCCGGGCCGACGGCCTCGACCACGCCCGCGATCTCGTACCCGAGGACGGCCGGGAAGACGACCGGGAACAGGTCGGTGAGCGCGCCGGAGCGGACCTTGTGGTCGAGCGGGTTGACGCCGACGGCGCGCACGGCCACCCGGACCTGGCCGGGGCCGGGCGCGGGCACCTCGACCGCGGTGGGCCGCAGGACGTCCACGGACCCGTACTCGGTGATGGCGACGGCCTTCGTCGTGAGGGGGGTGGTGTCGGGGGTGCTGCTCATGGCGGATCTCCAGCGTTCGTCCGGACCTGGCGGACGCCGGGGCCGGGGGCCGCCGCCGTCCTGGTGACGTGCTCCAGCCTGGTACGGCGGCCCGGCCCGGACGGCCGTCTGTTCGGCCGGTTCCACCTGGCCGTTCGGCCAGGCGGGCGCGCACCGGCGCGGGCTACGCTGGGAGCCATGGTCGAACGCGAGGGCGGGCAGGGTTCCGGCGGCGGTCCCGGCGGCGAGTGGTCGTGGGACGACGCCGAGGGGGTGCTCGCCCTCGCCGCCGAAGTGCTGCGCACCCCCCGGGCGACGATCCTGCCGAAGCTCTCCGAGGTGCTCGCCGGGCTCGTCCCGCACATCGCGGTGGCGCAGCTCAGCGGTGTCTGCACCTACTCGCCCGCGAACGCCGTCGGCCCCGAGGAACTGTCGGCCCGGATCACCGGTGCCGAACTGGCCGGGGTCGCCCAGCGGGTCACCCCCGGGCGCCCGTGGCAGGGCGAGGCCGTGCTCGGCGGGCGCCCCCGGCCCGCGGTCGCGGTGGCGTCGGCCCCGCCGGGGAGCAACGGCGCTCTGCTGGTGCTGGTCCGCGCCGACCCGGCCGGACGGGCGCCCGGACGGGCCGCCGGGCGCGCGACGGGGACGCACGGGTCGCCGGAGCCGCTGCCCGAGCGCTCGCTCGGCCTGCTCCAGCAGCTGTGGGAGGTGCTGACCACCCACTCCCACCACCGCGCCGTCGACGCCGCGCCCGCGCACGCCGCCGCCTCCCGCGCCTCGGCCAGTGCCCGGGCCAGGGCGATCGCCGAACTCACCGGCGCCCACGCCTCCGCGCTGTCCGCGATCCTCGCTCCGCTGCGGTCGGCCGGACTGGACGACGCCACCGCGCGGCGCAACGCCACCGAGCTGGCCGTGACCGCCCTGCTCGACCTGCGCAGCGCCGGCGACCTCGACCGGGAGCTGAGCGAGGAGCCGGCCGCCACCGCGTTCGCCCGGCTCGCCGACCTGGTGCGGCCGTTGCTGCGGCACAGCCCGGTCCGGCTGGACCTGCTGGCGCCGACCGAGGGGGACCGCTCGGTGCCCACCGACACCGCGCACACCGCCCGGACCGCCGTCCGCTCCGCCGTGCTCACCATGCTGGAGCAGGACGACCTGACCCGGCTGCACGTGAGCTGGCAGTTCGTGGCGGACGGTCTGCGGGCCGTCGTCCGGGACGACGGCCCGGGCCTGCTGACCGCCGACGCACTGGCCGTCCACCGCACGGCCGACCGGATCGCCGCGCTGGCGGGCCGGTTGACGGTCGAGGCGGTGCCCGGCTGGGGCACCACGGTGACGGTCGACCTGCCGCTGCACGCCCCGGCCGGGCCGATCGGCGCGGCCCGGCCGCTGGAGGGCCTGCAGCCCAGGGAGCTGGAGGTGCTGGACCAACTGGCCCGGGGACGCCGGAACCGGGAGATCGCCGCCGCCCTGCACATCAGCGAGTCGACGGTGAAGTTCCATGTGGCCAACATCCTGGCCAAGTTGGAGGTGAGCTCCCGGGGCGAGGCCGCCGCCCTGGCCCACCGGGCCGGCCTGCCGACGGGCCCGGCGGCCGGCGCGACGGCGGGCACGACGGTGGGCCCGCCGACCGCGCTGCACGCCGCGTCCTGAGGCGCCCCGGAGGCAGAAGTCTCAGTAGTAGCGCCGCAGTTCGGGCCAGAGCACCGACCACGGCCGGTGCGGTCCCGGACAGACCAGGACCGGGGCGTGCTGCTCCTCGTTGTCCACCCCGTGACCGTTGTCGACCCGGGCGACCCGCCGGCAGTCGGCGAAGTACCGTTCCACGTCGGGGAATCCCTCGGGGTGGACGAGCAGCACCGGCCCGTCCTGCCGGTCCGGCGGCGGCCCCCAGTCGGCGAGGCTCATGTGGCCCGAGTACGGCGCCGGGAGGCCGAGCGGCGGGCCGTAGTGGGCGAGGGCGCCAGCCTCGCCGTAGTTGACGGCGAACACCACGGCCCGGTCCCGGAGTTCGGGCGGGACGGTGTTCCAGCCCCGGGCGGCGGCCGCGGCGAGTTCGGGCCAGCCGATCTGCTCGCCCTGCTCGTGCTGGATCCAGTTGACGGCCGGGGTCAGCCGGGCCGGGAGGACGGGCAGGGTGATGACCAGGTTGACGGCGGCTCCCAGGGCCAGCGCGCCCGCGAACGAGCGGATCCGGCGCGGTCCGGCCGCCGTCAGCCGCCGGGCGACCGGTTCGCAGCCGGCCGCCGTCAGCACCAGCAGCGCCGGCAGCACGTAGTACGGCTTGCCTCCGCTCGCCACCACGAACAGGCACATCAGCGGGTAGGCGACCACGAAGGGCTTCGCCCAGGCGAGTTCGGGGTCCCGGCGCAGGCGGCGGAAGCCGGCCAGCCAGACGGGCACCAGCACGGGTGACAGGTAGAGGAACTGCATCGGCACGAAGAGCAGCCGGTTCCCGGCGCCGTCCTGCTCGCTGATGCCCCCGGCGACGGTCAGTTCGGGCCAGCCGTGCGCGGCCTGCCACCACAGGTTCGGCAGCGCGACGGCCACCGCGACGGCCGCACCCGCCACCGGCCACCACCCGCGCAGCACCGCGCGCGGCCCGACCAGCAGCACGGCGGGGACGAGGGCGGCGGCCAGCAGCAGGACGAGGTCCTTGTTCAGCAGCGCGACCCCGGTGGCGGCGCCGACGGCGAGCCACCGGCGGCCGTCCCCGGTGCGCAGCAGGCGCAGGGCGAACAGGCAGACCAGCAGCCAGGCGGCCAGGTCGAAGGTGGCCGTGTTGAGCAGGTGCCCGACCGCGAGCACGAACGCCGAGCAGGCCGCGGCGGCGGCCGCGAGCAGCTGCCCGGCGCGTCCGGCGCCCAGCTCCCGGGCCAGCAGCGCCACCAGGGCGACGGTGGCGGCGCAGAGCAGGGCGGGTACGACCCGCAGACCGACCGGTCCGTCGCCGGGTCCGCCGCCGAACAGCGCCGTGGACACCCGCCCGAGCAGCGGGGTGAGCGGCGGTTGGTCGACATATCCCCAGGCGGGGTGGCGACCGGCGATCAGGAAGTACAACTCGTCGCGGTGGAAGCCGTACCGGCCCGCGGTCGCGATCTGCAGCGTGGCGGCACCCGCCGCGACGGCGGCGACCGGCCCCCGGGCGAACGGCTTCGGCGCGAACAACCCCCGTGTGTTCACGAGGGGAGTGTGACAGTCCCGCGGCGGCGCGGGAAGTCGCCGTGGCCGACTTCCGGTGCCGGTCCGGGAGCGGGAGCGCCGGGGGCGGCTCAGGACTCCTTCGGGCGAGTGCGGGCGCGCAGGTGGAGGCGTTCGCCCTGCTTGCCGAAGAGGCTCAGGACCTCCACGTCGCCCGCCCCGGTGGAGCCGAACCAGTGCGGGTTCTGGCAGTCGAACTCGGCCGCCTCGCCCGGCGCGAGCACGACGTCGTGCTCGCCGAGGAGCAACCGGAGGCGGCCGGAGAGCACGTAGAGCCACTCGTGGCCGGTGTGGGTGGCGAGCGTCGGGGTGTGGTGGGCGGCCGGGATCATGATCTTGAACGCGCGGGGCTCGGTGCGGTGGCGGGAGAGCGGCACGAAGGTCCGCCCGTCGGCCCGGCCCGGGTGCTGGTGGACCCGCGGGTCCTGGATCCGCGGGGCGGCGACGATCTCGTCCAGCGGGACGGCGAGCGCGGCGGCGATGGGCAGCAGGAGTTCGAGGCTCGGCTTGCGCTGCTCGGACTCCAGGCGGGAGAGCGTGCTCTTGGAGATCCCGGTGGCCTGGCTCAGGTCGGCCAGGGACAGGTCCTTGCGCTCGCGCAGCCGACGCAGCCGGGGGCCGATCTGGCGCAGGGTGGCGGCGATGGCGGGGGCCGAGGCGGCGGCGTTGGCGGCCGGATCGGGGCCGGGGCCGGAGCCGACGGCCGGATCGGGGGCGGGAGCGGGGGCGGCGTCCTGGTGGTCCATACGGACGATCGAAGCAGGGCGTTCCGGTTCCGGCAACGCGGCGTCCCGCCGGGGCGGACCGCCCGGTGCTCCCGGGGCCCGACCCGGCGGGACGCCGGGAGCGCGGTGTCAGCCGACGAGCAGCTGGCTGCGCAGGTCGCGCAGGTCCCGCTTGTCCAGACCGAGGCCGGACTTGAGGTAGGCGTCGAAGGAGCCGAACTTCCGCTGCACCTCGTCGAACCCGGCCGCCAGGTACTCGGACCGGACGTCCAGCAGCGGCTTGTAGATCGCCTGGTAGGCCGGCGGCAGCTGGGCGAGGGTGGCCGCGATCTCGGCGGCGCGGTAGGTGTTGCTGGCGAGGTAGTCGGCCTCGACGGTCTCGCGCGGCACGCCGAGCGCGGTCAGCAGGGCGGCGGAGGCCCAGCCGGTGCGGTCCTTCCCGGCGGTGCAGTGGAAGAGCACGTTCTCGTCGTCGCGCTCGACCAGGGCGTTGAGCACCGAGTGGTAGGCGGTGCGGGCGCTGTCGGCGGAGACCATGGTGCGCTCGGCGTCGACCATCGCCTGGACGGCGGCCTGCGGGCTGGTGACGTTGAACGCGCCGGTGTCGGCGACGCCCAGCACATTGGCGTTCACGACGGTGGCACCGGCCGGGACGCGGTCCGGGGCGGTCTTCTGCTCGGCCGGGGTGCGCAGGTCGAAGACGGTGCGGATGCCGAGGCGGCGGAGCTTCGCGAGGTCCTGGTCGGTCAGCTTCGAGAGGTCGCCGGAACGGTAGACGACGCCCATCCGCACCCACTGGCCGTCGGCGGTGCGGTAGCCGCCGGCGTCGCGGAAGTTCGGCGCGGAGGCGAGGTGCAGCGAGCGGTCGGCGACGACCAGCGGCGCGCCGCGGTCCGGGACCAGCTCGAAGAACCAGCGGTCGGCGGCGGCCAGGCCGGTGACCGTGACGGTGGCGGAACCGGCGCCCTTGGCGACGGCCTTGCGGTGGCGGATGTCGTCCGGGTCGGTGCCGGCGTAGACGGTGACGTTGCGGGCGCCGGGGGCGGCCCAGGTGAGGGTGAAGCTGCCGTCGGCCTGCTGGGTGGCGGTGGCCGAGGTGAAGGGGATCGCGTGCCGGGCGACGGCCGGGGCGGCGGCCGAGGGGTCGGCGGAGGCGGAACCGGCGGCCGGGGCGGCGACGGCCAGCGCGGGGGTGCCGAGGACGAGGGCGCCGGTGAGCGCCACGGCCGCGGTCAGCCGGGTGCGGGAGATGGTCATGGCCCGGCACGGTAGGCAGCGTGGAGTGTCGCCCCGTGGCCACCGGGTGGCGCACTGGCAACAGTTTGTTGAACGTCCAGGTGAACGGCGGTTCCGCGGCCGTTCCGCCCAGCCGGAGGGGCCGGACGGAACGGATGCCGACACTCGGAACGGGGCGGGTCCGGAGGGATGGGGCGGTCGCGGAGGGATGCACCGATGCCGGGTCGGAACGGACAGTTCCGCGGGCGCCCGCGCCGCCGTCAGACGGCGAACGCCTCCTGGTACTCCGGGGTGGCGATCGGCCGGTTGCCGAGCAGCGTCGGCGGGAGGTCGAAGGCGTCGACCAGGGGCAGCGCATGGCCGGCGAGCCGGGCGAAGGAACGTTCCCGCAGGTCCGGAAGAGCGGCGGCCTGTTCGGCGGTGAGTTCTCCGGCGACCATCAGCGCCGCCGCGTGGGCGGCGATCCGGTCCAGTGTGAACAGTCGGTGCAGGTCGAGCAGCAGGGCCCGGACCGCCGGACCGGAACCGGCCGGACCGGAACCAGCCGCGGCGGCACCGGCACGACCGGCAGGACCGGCGCCGGCACCGTCGGCCCAGACACCGTCGGCGCAGGCGGCGTCGGCCCAGGCCAGCAGCGCGGCGCCGGCGTCGTGCTCGGCCCGCGCGGTGACGGCCGCGAGCGCGTCGGGCGCGGCGGCGTTCCACCGGCGCAGGGTGTCCCCGGCCGGCGCCTCCCGCATCCGGGTGCGGGCGCGGGCCAGCCGGAGCCTCCCGGCGGCACGCAGCCGGGCCTGCCGGAAGACCGGGTCGCCCAGCGCCGCGGGACCCCCCGGGGTGACCGCCGGGTCCTCGGACCCGTCGTCCGGGGCCTCCAGGAGCAGTTCCGCCCCGGCCTTGGCCCAGAGCGCCAGGTTGTCGCCCTCGGCGGTGATGGCGCCCTCGACGTCGGACGCGAGCGCGGTCAGCCCGTTCACCGGTAACAGCCCCTGGGCGCCGCACCGCTCCCGGGCCTCGATGATCAGCTCCCGGGCCTGCCAGGTGGTCCAGCCCTTGGTCACGGCGGCCGCGCGCTCGGCGGCGGCCCGGTCGGCCGGGTCGGCGGGGTCGTGACCGGTCCAGCGGGCGACGGCCGCCCGGTGCAGCGCGGTCATCGCGTAGACGGTCGCCAGGCCGGACAGCAGCGGACCGTGGTGGGTGCGGTGGGTCCACACCGGACGGCGGCGGTCCGGCCGGGTGTCCGCGATCTCGCGGTGGTGGGCGTAGCGGACGGCGGTGGCGAGCGCCGCCCGCGCGCCGCCGACGGCACTGGCGCTCATGCAGAGCTTGCCCACGGAGACCCGACCGATCGCCGCGAGGAATCGTTTCCGCCTGCTGCCGAGCACGCTGGTGAGGGCGCCGTCGTCGGCGAGCCGGCCGTGCGCGCCGGTCAGCAGGGCCTCGCGCGGCAGGCGGACCCGGTCGAAGGAGGTCAGACAGTGGTCGACCGGGCTGCCCGGGCGCAGCGGCAGGGCGCGGACGGTGACGCCGGGCAGCGGGCCGGCCTCGTCGGTGAGCGGGGTGTGGAAGAGGAAGATGCCGTGGTCCCGGCCGTCGACCCGCAGCCGGGCGGCGACCACGGCGGACTTCGGGCCGCCTGCCGGTCCGGTGTTGGGCATGAACTTCCGGGCGCCGGGGTGGGGCGTGTGCAGGGTGAAGGTGCGGTCCGCGCGGTCGTAGTCGGCGACGGTCTCCAGTGCGGCGGCGTCGTTGCCGTGGGCGAGTTCGGTGCACAGGAAGGTGCCGATCCGGTCCATGCGCAGGTACTCGTCCAACGGGCGCTTGGGGTCCGGGTCGTGGTCGAGGAGGCTGCCGAGGAACAGGTTGTAGTGGATGCCCGCGATCACGGTGAGCGCGCCGTCCGCGGGACCGGTCCACTCGTGCAGTGCGGCCAGCCGGGCGGGGTCGGTGGCGAGCGCGGTGGCGTCGACGCGCCCGTTGAGGCGGCGCAGCCGCCGGTAGGAGTCGGCGACCTGTTCGGCGGCGGGGGCGTCCGTCCGCCGGTGCATGGCCGGATCGGCCGCCAGGGCCCGCCAGGAGCGGTGACCGTGGGTGTCGCCGGGGCCGAAGAGCAGCCGGGTCAGTCCGGCCGTCACGGCTCCGGGACCGGCGGGGCCGGGTGGGATCGCGGATTCGTCGGGGTTCCTGCGGTGCGGAATCGTGGTCATGTCATTCCTAAGAGCCCAACCAATTCCCGGGTAACGGCTCTGTGATCAAGGTCACCGGGCAATCGCGGCTCCGGCCGGCCGTCGGACCGTCACATCCGGGGGCACCACGTCGTCTCCTCCCCGACAACGACCACGACCACGACAGCGGCGGCGGCGACAGCCACCACCCCGGCGGCCGGACCGGTCGGCGCGAACGAACTGGAGGACGGGACATGGCACGGCGGATCACCATCATCGGCGGGGGCTTAGGCGGTCTGACGGCGGCGGTCTCGGCGGCGGAGGCCGGCGTCGAGGTGACGCTGCACGAGGCGCACCGGACGCTGGGCGGCCGGGCCCGCACCGCCCCGGCGCCCTACCGGACCAACGAGGGCCCGCACGCCTTCTACCGGCGCGGCCCGCACTGGACGTGGCTGCGAGAGCGCGGGCTGGTCGGACCGCTCGCCCGGGTGCCGCTGACGGCGCTGCCGCGCACCCGCTACCTGCTCGACGGCCGGCTGCGCGCGCTGCCGCCGCTGGCACTGGCCCGGCTCGCGGCCCGCCGGGACGCGCCCGTCGGCCGGACCTTCCTGGGCTGGGCGACCGAGGTGGCGGGAGAGCGGACCGCCCGGGCGGCCGCCAACTTCGCGGCCGTCGCGACCTTCCACCACGCGCCCGGTCTGCTGTCGGCGGCGTTCACCCAGGAGCGGCTGCGCCGGGCCGCGAGCCTGCCGCCGGAGGCGGTCTACCCGGTCGGCGGCTGGCAGTCGGTGATCGACCGGATGGCGGCCCGGGCCCAGGAGCTGGGCGTGCGGATCGAGACGGGTTCACGGCTGGACGCACTTCCGGCGACCGGGGACCCGGTGATCGTCGCGACCTCCCTGGAGTCGGCACGCCGCCTGCTCGGCGACCCGGGCCTGCGGGGGGAGAGCGGCCGGACACTGCTGCTGGACGTGGCGCTGCGGTCGCGGCGCGGCGACGCCTTCTTCGTCTCGGACCTCGACGGCACCGGCTGGGTGGAGCGCTTCACCACCCAGGACGGCAGCCTGGCGCCGCGCGGCGAACAGCTGGTCCAGGCTCAGCTCCCGCTCGCCCCCGACGAGTCGAGGGAGTCCGGCCTCGCCCGGGCCGAGCACCTGCTGGACCTGGGCTTCGAGGGCTGGTCCGACCGGGTGCTGTGGCGCCGCACCGCCGTGGCCGACGGCCGCACCGGCGCCGTGGACCGCCCCGGGACCACCTGGCGCGACCGTCCGGCCGTCGACCGGGGCGACGGCGTCCACCTGGTCGGCGACCAGGTCGCCGCACCCGGCGTGCTGAGCGAGGTCTCCTTCACCAGCGCCCTCGAGGCCGTCTCCCTCGCCCTCGGCCACCGCCCCAGCCGGGAGTTCGCCCGCTGAGGCACATCGGCGCGCGGAAATCCGGGCCCGCCGACCTCCCGCCCACCGACCCCCGGCGGCACCGGCGCGAACCGCAGCCCGATCACCATCCCCACCCGCCCGGGAAGTCGGGCCCGCCGACTTCCTGCGCAACACCCACCGGCGCCGCCCCCTAGCCCCCGGCGGTGCCGGTGCGGAGCACGGCCTGATCGCCGTGCGGGCCGAAGAGGTGGAGGATCTCGACCGCCTCGGTGCCCGCGGGGCCGAACCAGTGGGGTTCGGCGGTGTCGAACTCGGCGGCCTCGCCCGGGTGGAGGGTGAGGTCCCGGTCACCGACGAGGAGGCGGAGTTCGCCCGCGAGAACGTAGAGCCACTCGTAACCGACGTGGCTGACGAGCCTGGGCTCGCGCGGGGCCAGGACCTGCTTGAAGACCTGCACCCGGCCCGGGTACTGGGTGAGCGGGACGAGGACGCTGCCGGGGTCCCGGTGGCGGGGCCGGAGGTGGAGGCGGGGGTCGCCGGTCGCGGGGGCGGCGATCAGGTGGTCCAGGGCGACCCGGTGGGCCCGGGCGAGCGGAATGAGCAGGTCGAGGGTGGGGCGGCGGTGGCCGGACTCCAGCCGGGAGAGGGTGCTCACCGAGATCCCGGTGACCGCGGCCAGCGCGTCCAGGGTGAGGCCCCGGCCGAGCCGCAGCGCACGCAGCCGGGGCCCGATGGCGGCGACGATCCCCTCGACGTCGTCGGTCGCGACGGGCGTGGTGTCCGGCTCGGCGGAACCGGCGGAACCGGCGGGGTCGGCGGGGCCTGCGGAATCGGCGGAACCGGCGAAGTCGGCGGGGTCGGCGTCCATGGGGCGATTCTGCCCCGACCGCCGCTTTGCGGTTTCCGCAAGGACCCTGGGCGGCCGGCCGTCGCCGGCCCGAACATGGCGACCACCAGCAAGTCCCCTGCCCGTGTTCCGACCGGAAGGCGCCCCACCCATGACCACCTCCCCCGCGACCGCGGCCCCCACGTCCCCCGCGGCCCCCGCCCCTCCCCCGCTGAGCGCGCTCCGACGGTGGACCGTGCTCGCGGTCTGCGCCCTGAGCCTGTTCCTGGTCGGCCTGGACACCACGATCGTCAACGTCGGCCTGCCCGCGATCGGGCACGGACTCGGCGTCGGCACCCGCGACCTGGAATGGATCGTGGACGCCTACACCGTGGTCCTGGCCAGCCTGCTGATCTCGGCCGGCGCGCTCGCGGACCGGTTCGGACGCCGCCGGGTCTTCCAGTGCGGACTGGTCGTCTTCGGCCTCTCCTCACTGGTGTGCGCGCTCGCGCCCTCCGCCGGCGCGCTGGTCGCGGCGCGCGCCCTCCAGGGTGTGGGCGCGTCGATGCTCAGCCCGGTGGCGCTGGCGATCGTGGTGAACGCGATGCCCGACCCCCGGGAGCGGGCCCGGGCGATCGGGGTCTGGGCGTCGGTGTTCGGGCTGAGCATGGCGGCCGGGCCGGTCACCGGCGGCGCGCTGGTGGCGGCCCTCGGCTGGCGCTCGGTGTTCTGGGTGAACGTGCCGGTGGTGCTGGCGGCCGTCCTGCTGAGCATCCGTTTCGTGCCCGAGTCGCGCGCGCCCCGGGCCCGCCGGCCGGACCTGCCCGGTCAGCTCCTGCTCACCGTCGCGGTGTGCGCGACGGTGGCCGTGCTGATCGAGGGCCCGCGGATCGGGTGGGGTTCGCCCTGGGCGCTCGCCGGGTACGCGGCGGCCGCGGCGGCGACCGCCGGGTTCGTGCTCGCCGAACGCGGCCGGGAGGAGCCGCTGATGGACCTCGGGCTGTTCCGGCGGCCGGCCTTCAGCACGGCCGCGCTGGGAGCCGTGGCGGTGTTCGTCGCACTCACGGTGACCCTGCTGCTCACCACCTTCCAGCTCCAGCACGCCCGGGCGTGGACGCCGCTGGCCGCCGGGCTGGCCTCGCTGCCGATGGCGCTGGGCGCGACCGTCTGCGCGCCGCTGTCCGGCGTGCTGGTGGGCCGGGGCGGGCCGCGCCGGCCGCTGCTGCTCGCGGCCTGGTCCACCACGGCCGGCGGGGCGCTGCTGCTGGTCCGGGCGTTCCTGGTCGACGACGGCCCGCACGGCGCGGACGGCCTGTCCGGCGCGGCGGACCTGCCCGGTCTGCTGCTCGCCCTGCTGCTGCTCGGGGTCGGCTTCGGCTTCGCCAACGCGCCGATCACCAACACGGCCGTGGGCGGACTCCCGGCCGACCGCGCCGGGGTGGCCGGGGCGATCACCTCCACGGCCCGCCAGCTCGGCTCGGCGGTCGGCATCGCGATCGCCGGCGGCCTGGTCGCGGGCGCGGCCCCGGACGGCCTCACCGCCGCCTCCCGCACCGGCTGGGTGGTGGTCACGGCCTGCGGCCTGTTCCTGCTCGTCGTCGCCCGCGCCGCCCGCCGCCGCTGAGGACCGCGGCGCCGCCGAGCACCCCGGCGGCGGGTACCCGTCCCCGGGGACGGCCGGAGCAGGGTGCCGGGACGGCGCGGAAAACCCTTCGCACCTCGTCCGGGGCCCGTGTTACGGTCGATGTCCGAGCCCGGCCCGACGGCCGTTCGAGCTCGCACGAAGTCCGCTACGGAGACAGGGAAGGTGAATTGTGGTCGCGGTGACAGCCGCTGCGCACGTGCTGCGCGGCACCCGGACTGTTCTCACCTCCCGGGTCCCGGTCTGACGCCCTTCGCTCTCCGGGGCCCCTTCTCCAAGGGACTCCCATGTCTTCTTCCTCTTCCTCCTCCTCGCGCTCCTGGCACACCCGGATCGAGCGGCCCCACGACCTCCCGGCCGTCCACGAGCTGACGGTCGCCGCTTTCGGGCGGCCGTCCGAGGCCGACCTCGTCGAGGCCCTGCGCGCCGACGAGGCGTGGATCGACGGTCTCTCGATCGTCGCCGCCACCGGGGCCGGGGCCGCCCCGGTCGGCCATGTGCTGCTCACCCGCGCCTTCATCGGCGACACCCCGGCGCTCGCGATGGCTCCGGTGTCCGTGCACCCCGACCACCAGCGGTCCGGCGCCGGCTCCGCCCTCGTACGGGCCGGACTCGACGCCGCCCGCGCCCGGGGCGAGCGGTTCGTGATCCTGCTCGGACACCCGTCGTACTACCCGAGGTTCGGCTTCGGCCGGGCCTCGGAGCACGGCATCGCGCTCACCGTCGACGCGCCGGACGAGGCGTGGATGGCCCTGAGCCTGGACCCGGCCCGTCACCCGCTGCCGTCCGGGACGGCCCGCTGGGCCGCCGCGTTCGGCATCGCGTAACGCCTTCCCGGCGGACCCGGGGGCGACCCGGGTCCGCCGGACTCCCCGAACCCCGGCTCCGTTACGCCCGCTGCTCCGGCGGCACCACCGTCGACGGGGTGCCGCCGGTCAGCCTCAGCAGTTCCCCGTACGTCATCGGCACCACGGTGTGCGGGTGCCCGGCGGCCGCCCACAGCAGGTCGTGTCCGGCGAGGGCGGTGTCGACGACCGTGCGCAGCGGCGCCGGGTGGCCGACCGGGGCGACGCCGCCGATGGCCTGGCCGGTGGCTTCCCGGACCTGTGCGGCGCTCGCCCGGGTGATCGGGCCGGTGCCCAGCTCACGGGCGAGATGGCCGGTGTCGACTCGGTGGGCACCGCTGGTCATCACGAGCAGCGGCTCGCCGTCGCAGGTGAACACCAGGCTGTTGGCGATGGCGCCGACCTCGCACCCCAGGGCTGCGGCGGCTTCGGCGGCGGTGCGGGCGGAGTCCGGCAGGACGCGGACCTCTCCGGGCAGTCCGGCCCCGGCGAGTGCGTCGGCCACCGCCCGGCTGCGGGCGGGCAGGCTGTCGTCGGTCATGGCACCATCCTCCCCCACCCTCCCGGCGCCGAGCGGCGCGGCCGCGCACCCCAGGCATGCGCCCCGGGCGTGAATCACGGCCGCGCGCCCCGGGTGTGCGCCCTGACGATGAACCTCCGCCGGGGGTGTTCCCGTTCCTCCGACGGGCACTTCCCGACAGCGCGGCGAACGGGCGGCGAACACCGTCCGACCGGCCACGAACCGGTGTCCGACCACCGCCGGGAGCCCCTGTGCGGGCATGAACCGCGTACTACCGCGATGTTAAGGACTTGTGTGTGCACTGTCCGAAGATCGAACGGGCTTTCACTCCTAACACACCGTATGACTAGTATCGCTTCGTCATAAAGCCCGTGCCCCGGACGGTCCGACCCTCGCAGGCCGACCGCCAGTCCCAAGGAGTCAGCTCTGCGCGCGCGTGCGAATCGGCGGCCCCCGACGCCGAAGGCCCCCCGCAGGCGTCGGCCGCGCCTGTCGCTGCGGACGGCACTGCTCGTCCTGGCCCTCGTCCCCAGCATCGCCCTGGCCGCCCTCTGGGCCGTCACCAGCGGTGTGACCTTCTTCGACTTCCAGCGTCTGGCCGCCCAGGGCCTGCTGGCACAGAAGGCGGGACAGCCGTCCAACATCGTCTACTACAACCTCCAGGAGGAGCGTCGGCTCAGCGCCGAGGCGCTCTCCCGGCCCGGCAGCGTCGCCGAGCAGCTGAAGCGCCAGCGCCAGCTGACCGACGAGGCCGTGGCGAAGTTCCAGACCCTGTCCGGCGAGACCGCCGACAGCGCGCCCGCCGAGGTGCGCACGGCCGTCGCCGAGGCCCGGCGCGCGATGGAGAAGCTGGGCGACCAGCGGGCCCTCGTCGACAAGGGCACCGCCGACCAGCAGGGCGTCTACGCGTACTACACCGACCTGATCGCGGTCGACCTGCGGCTGTTCACCGCGCTCAGCCACGTCGACACCGGCGAGGTCACCTGGATCTCCAAGACCCTGGTCAACTCCTTCTGGGCCAAGGAGATGCTGGCCCGCGAGGACGCGATCCTGGCCCGGGGCTGGCCGTCCGGCAGGCTCAGCGCCTCCGACTACCAGCTGGTGCAGCAGTCGATCGGCGCCCAGGAGCACCTCTTCACCGTCCAGGTCGTGCCGTACGTGCCGGCCGACGAGCGGGCCGCCTGGTCCGAGCTGATGAGCGGTCCGGCCTGGCAGGCCAAGTCCGCCGTCGAGCAGGCGCTCACCCGCCCGGCCGCCGCCGACGCCACCGGCACCGTCCGGCTGCCGCAGCTCCAGGACCAGTGGCGGCAGGCCGTCGACCAGGTCAACCCGCAGCTGGTGAAGGCCATCGAGACCCGGACCGAGGGCGTGGTCGAGGTCGGCAAGGGCTCGATCCTCTCGCTGCTCACCCGGGTCGCGCTGACCTCGGTGATCGGTCTGCTCGCGGTGATCGTCGTGGTCGTCGCCAGCTGGCGGCTGACCCGCTCGCTGCGCCGCCGGATCAACGACCTGCACGCCCAGGCGCAGGACATGGAGCACACCCTGCCCGAGGTGGTCGAGCGACTGGCCCGCGGCGAACAGGTGGACGTCGAGGCGGAGAGCCGGGCGATCACCGCCGGGGCGCACGCCCGCGGCGGCGACGAGCTGGCGCAGCTCGGCCAGGCCATGAACCTCGCCCGTACCTCCGCGCTGGGGGCCGCCGTCCGGCAGGCCGAGCAGCACCGGGGCTTCGAGCGGCTGCTCCAGCGGATCGCCCGCCGCACCCAGCTGCTGATCGGTCAGCAGCTCCGCAAGCTCGACGCCCTGGAGCGGCGGCACGAGGACCCGGAGGTGCTGGAGGGCCTGTTCGACCTCGACCACCTGACGGCCCGCCTGCGCCGCTACGAGGAGAACCTGGTCATCATGGCCGGCGGCCAGCCGCAGCGGAAGTGGCGCAAGCCGGTGCCGCTGCTGGACGTGCTGCGCGCCGCGCAGGGCGAGGTCCAGGAGTACCGCCGCATCGTGCTGGAGGTCGAGGGCCACCCGTGGCTCTCCGAGCGGGCGGTGGGCCCGGTCGCGCACGTGGTCGCCGAGCTGATGGAGAACGCGGCGAGCTTCTCCAAGCCGCCGACGCCGGTCGACGTCCGGGCGGCCGTGGTCGGCCGCGGGCTCGCGATCGAGATCGAGGACCGCGGCCTGGGCATGGACCCGGAGCAGTACGACACGGCCAACGCCCTGATGGCCGCCGCGATCGCGGACGAGCCGCCCCGTACGGACATGCTGGCGCGCGGTGACGACATCCGCCTCGGCTTCCACGTGGTGGCCCGGCTGGCGGCGGCGATCGGCCTGCAGATCGAGTTCCGCCCGTCGGCGTTCGGCGGGACCAGGGTGGTCGTGCTCGTCCCCGGCGAACTGATCCTCGACGGCGACTCCGGGCTTCCCGACAAGGCCGCGGTCACGCCCATCCCGCTCGCCCGGCGCCAGCGTCCGGCGGACCGGGCCCAGGCGGCCGTGCCGCTGGCCTCGGTGACCGAGATGCCGTCCGCGGCGCTCCCGGCCACGACCGAGCCGGTGCGGACGGCGGACACCACCACCTCGTCGGCGGTCGTCGCGGTGGACGAGGAGGAGGAGCGCGCCGCCCACGCGGACGCCGCTCCGCATCCCGGCCAGACCGGCGGCGACTGGTTCTCCACCGGCAGCGCCCCCGTCGTCACCCCCGGCGCGGCCTCCGGTGCCCAGGCGCCCTCCCAGGCCCAGGCGTTCGGGTACGTCGAGTACGTGCCCCCGTCGGACGACGAGCTCCTCGGTGCTCCGGTGCGGATCGACTTCGGGAAGCACGACGGCTTCGGCGAGCCCGAGGAGCCGCGGGAGTCCGACGGCTTCGACCGGCCCGACGGCTTCGACCCGTCCGGCGGTCTCGGCCGGCCCGACGGTTTCCCCGCGCAGGACGCCTTCGGCGCGCGTGACGTCTTCGGCGGGCCCGGTGCCTTCGGCGACCGGGACGCCTTCGGCGAGCGCGACGGCTCCGGTGGACGCGACGGCTCCGAACGCGACGGCGCCTTCCCCGGTACCGGGGCGGACGGCTATCTGCACCCGCCGGCCGAGCACGGCCAGCCGGTCGAGCACGGTTCGCCGGTCGAGCACGGTTCGCAGGTCCCGGTCGGGGGCGGCTACGGGTACGACGGGCAGCCCTACGACACGTCCCCCCGCTCCGCCGGGGACGCCCCGCCCGCCTACCCGGACATCGCCTACGCGACGGTGATGCCCGCCGAGGCGCCGTACGCCGACGAGCAGTACCGGCCCGCCGACCACTACCGGCTGGCGGAGCGGCGGCAGCACGACGGACAGCCGGCGAACCCGCTCCCCGGGTCCGCCGTCGCACCGGCGGACGCACCGGCCGGCGCCCCGCACTCCGCGGACGCCCCGACCGGCGGCCTCCAGCCGCCGCTGCCCCAGCGGGTGCGCCAGGCCAGCCTGGCCGCCGAGCTGCGCATCCCGCCGCCGCCCCGCACCCCGTACCCGGGGGTCGGCACGGGCACCGGACCCGGCACCGGGTCCGGTGGCGGACCCGGTACCGCCGAGGGCCCGTTCCAGCGCCCGCCGCGCCGCTCCGGCGCCACGGTCGGCGCCTTCCAGCGCCAGTCCCGGGCCGCCCGCGGCCTCGGCGCCGCGGAGGACCGGCGCCCCGCCGACGGCCCCGCGGCCGGCGCCCTGCCGCCGGGGCGCGGCACCCTCCCCCCGTCCGGCCCGGCCTCCCCCACGGCCACCGGAACCCCGACTCCCGCGCCGGGTCCCTCCCCCTGGGCCCTCCCGGCCGCGGACCCCCGAACCACGAGGACGGAAGAGCAGTCATGAACCGCACCATCGCCACCCATCAGGACCTCGACTGGCTGCTGGACGGACTCGTCGACACGGTCCCCGGGACGAGAAGCGCCGTGCTGCTCTCCGACGACGGTCTGGTGGTCAGCCACTCCCGCACCATCGAGCGGTCCGACGCCGAGCGGCTGGCCGCCGTGGCCACCGGTCAGCAGAGCCTCGCCCGCGGCATCGGCCAGCTGTTCGACGGCGGCCCGGTCCACCAGGTGATCGTCGAGCTGGCCGAGGTCTGGCTGTTCGTCATCGCCGCCGCGCAGGGCACCCACCTGGCCGTGGTCGCCGACCAGGAGGTGGACGCCGAGGTCATGTCGGTGGCCATGCACCAGCTCGTCCAGCAGGTCGGCCAGAAGCTCACCACGCCGGTCCGCAGCGAGTTCGACGCCTTCGCCGCCAGGAACCGGGGGTGAGTCCCCGGTGAGGCCGCACTGGAGCGAGCTGCCCGAAGAGGACGAGGACGAGGACTACGGCGCGGGCACGATGGTGCGCCCCTACACCATCACCCGCGGCCGGACGACGCCGGAGCGCGACGACCTCACCCTGATCACGCTGATGACCACGGTGGAGGAGCTCGCGGACCAGGTGCTCGCCACCCGGTCGTCCGGTCCGCGCGGGCTCCAGCCGGAACACCGGCTGATCCTCGAACGGTGCCGCCGGCCGGCCGCGGTGGCCGAGGTGGCCGCCGGGCTCAACCTGCCGGTGTCGGTCACCAAGATCCTCCTGGGCGACCTGATCGCCCAGGGAATGCTGTTGGCCCGGGCCCCGATCTCGGTGGCCCGGGCCGCCGGGGACGGCGGTCTGGACCTCGGGCTGCTGACGGCCGTACGTGAAGGACTCCGGAGGCTCTGAACCATGGCACCATCCGCACCTCGCCCCTCCTCTCCCTCCTCCTCGCTCCCCTCCCCCGCCCCCGCCGTCCCCGCGGCCGTCAAGATCCTCATCGCCGGCGGCTTCGGGGTCGGCAAGACCACCCTGGTCGGCGCGGTCAGCGAGGTCGCGCCGCTGCGCACCGAGGAGTACCTGACCCGCGCCAGCGAAGGCGTCGACGACCTCTCCGGGGTGGACAACAAGGAGACCACCACGGTCGCACTGGACTTCGGGCGGATCACCGTCAACCCGGAGCTGGTGGTCTACCTGTTCGGCACACCCGGACAGGAGCGCTTCTGGTTCATGTGGAACGACCTGGTGAACGGCGCGCTGGGCGGCGTCGTGATCGCCGACACCCGCCGGCTGGACACCAGCTTCGCCTCGATCGACTTCTTCGAGAGCCGGGGCATCCCGTTCGTGGTGGCGATCAACTGCTTCCACGGCCACAACACCCGGACGGCGGACGAGATCCGGGCCGCCCTCGACCTCGACCCGCAGGTCCCGATGCTGATCGGCGACGTGCGGGTGCGGTCGTTCGGGCGGGACCTGCTGCTCGCGCTGGTCGACCACCTCATGGAGCTGTCGGCCGGCACGCCGGTCCGCTGAAACGTTTCCCCCACTTCTCCCACCACACTTGGAGCAACCCCGTCATGACCCCACCCCTGCGCGTCCTCGTCCACGGCGGCGGCATAGGCGGCCTGACCGCGGCCACCGCCCTCGCCCGCCGCGGCCACCGGGTCGACGTCGTCGAGCTGCGCGACGCCCTGGAGGCCCTGGG
This sequence comes from Kitasatospora sp. NPDC089913, assembly GCF_044748625.1. Classification (NCBI taxonomy): domain Bacteria; kingdom Bacillati; phylum Actinomycetota; class Actinomycetes; order Kitasatosporales; family Streptomycetaceae; genus Kitasatospora; species Kitasatospora sp. NPDC089913. Next base: position 34,217 of record NZ_JBIVGI010000021.1, read on the forward strand.
CGTCGGCATCATCCAGCCGTCCAACGCGCTGCACGTGATGCGCGGGATCGGTGTGCTGGAGCAGTGCCTGGCGGCCGGGTTCGAGTGGGAGGTGCTCACCATCTGCGACCCGGCCGGTGGCATCCTGGCGAAGATCCCGCAGCCGCGGATGGACGGCGCGCCGTCCAACAACGGCATCCCCCGCCCCGCGCTGGCCCGGGTGCTGGGCGAGGCGGCCACCGCCGCCGGGGCGACCCTGCGGTTCGGCACCACGATCACCGAACTCGCCGACGAGGGCGAGGAGGTGGCGGTCACCCTGAGCGACGGCAGCAGCGGACGCTACGACCTGGTGGTCGGCTTCGACGGCATCGGCTCGCCGCTGCGCAAGCGGCTCTACGGCGAGAAGTACGCGCCCGAGTACACCGGCTTCGCCAACTGGCGGGTCACCCTGCCGCGTTCGCCCGAGGTGCAGGGCGTGGTGATGTCCACCGGCAACCTGAAGGCCAAGGCGCTGCTCACCCCGATCAGCGAGGACCTGATGTACCTGGGCTCGGTGTTCGCCGAGGCCGAGGACTTCCGGCCGGACCCGGAGAACGCCCACGAGCAGCTGCGCGAGCGGCTGGCCGGCTTCGGCGGGCCGATCGCCGAGGCGCTGGCGCAGGTGACCGACCCGGCCGCGGTGGTCTACTCGCGGATCTCGCAGGTCACCGTCGAGGAGCCGTGGCACGTCGGCCGGGTGGTCCTGGCCGGCGACGCGGCGCACGCCTCCACCCCGCACCTGGCCCAGGGCGCGGCGATGGCGGTCGAGGACGCGCTGGTCCTCGCCGAGAGCCTGGACGCGGCGGAGACGGTCCCGGCCGCGCTCGCCGCCTGGGAGGAGCGCCGCCGCCCGCGCGCCATGTGGGTGCAGGCGCTGTCCCGCGCGATCCTCAAGCAGGAGACCGGCACGCCGACCACGCCGGAGGAGGACGAGCTGCTGAAGGTCGGCATCCCGGGTGCGGCGCACTTCCTGGTGAAGCCGTACTGACCCGTACTCAGCCGTGCTCAGCCGTAATGAGCCGTACCGAGCCGGACCGACGGGCCGGCTCTCCGACGGTCGGACGGCCGCCGGTCGACAGCCTTCGGGCATCGGCCGGCGGCCACCGGGCGTCAGTCGGCGGCCACCGCGCCGGTGATCGTGTGTCGGCGGGACCAGACCGCCGCCGAGACCCGGGCCACCAGCCGCGCCGCCGGATCGTCCTCCGCGCCGTCCGCGCCGGAGGCCAGCGGGCCGGTGTAGCAGACCGCCAGCAGGTAGGGCGGGCAGTCCCCGGGCCGCACCAGGCCCACGCAGTGCCGGGCACCGGGGATCCAGCCGTTCTTGAACGCCACCGGCGTCCCCGGCGGCAGTCCGGCGGCGAGGTCGACCCGGAACGCGTTGCGCTCCAGCAGCGCGAGCAACTCCGGTTCCCCGGCCAGGGACTGGAGCAGCCGGACCAGATCGCGGGCCGTCACCCGGTTGTGCAGACCGGCGTCCCGCGCCGGATAGTCCTCGATCCCGCGCGGACTGCCGCTCCGGGTGGCGCCCGCGTGCCGCCAGACCTCCGCGACGGCCTCGTGGCCGGCCCGGGCGAGGCAGAGATTGGTGGCGAGGTTGGACGAGTGGGTGATCATCCGCTCGGCGAGCAGGCCCAGTGGGGCGGTGCCGCCGAGCAGGCCCCAGGGGACGGGGTCGCTGTCCCGGTCCGGGTCGTTGGCGAACCGCCCGCCCGCCCGCGACGCGAAGGAGTTCACCACCGGCACGGCCTCGTCGGGGTCGGCCCCGGCGCGGTGCAGGGCGGCCAGGACGGCGACCTTCATCGTGCTCGCGGCCTCGTGCGGCTCGTCCCCGCCCCGCTCGAACACCGGTTCCCCGCCCCAGGGGGCGACCACTACCGACAGCATGCCCGCCACCGTGCCCACCGGTCCCCGCCCCGAAACCGGTCGGCCGGACGCGCGGACCACCGCTCACCGACACCGAGGCCGACACCTGCACCTGCACCTGCACCGCGCGCCGTGGCCGCCCGCGCACCGCGCAGCGACGCGTCAGCCGCCACCGGCGCTCGCGGCGGGCCCGTGGCCGCGCCCGTGCCGGTGCCCGGGCGGCCACGGCGGGCGGGGCTGCGCGGGGGCCAGCCGGACGGCCGGGAGCCGGGCGGTGTCCAGCGGCGCCACCGGGCCGGTCCCGGCGGCGAGCGCGGCGAGGTAGCGCTCCCGGGGCTGCGGCGCGGCGCCGAGGGAGCGCACGTGCGGGGAGTCCCACTGGGCGTCCAGCAGGAGCCCCCCGGCGGCGGCGAAGCGGGCGGCGAGGTCGGCGACCGCCACCCGGGCGGCGTCCGGGCGGCGGTGGAACATCGAGTCCAGGCTGAGCACCGGCCCGGCCGCGACCCCGAACACCCCTCCGACCAGCTCCCCCTCCTCCCACACCTCGACGCTGTGGGCCGCTCCCAGCCGGTGCAGCGCGGTGAGCGCCTCCCGCAGGTCCCGGGTGAGCCACGGGGGTTCGCGGCCCTCGGCGCAGGCCGCGAGCACCTGCTCGAAGGCGGCGTCGGCGGTGGTCGACCAGTCCAGCCGGTTGCGCAGCAGGCGGGAGAGCTTGCGGCCGAGGCGCACGCCGTCGGGGGCGAGGACGGGGCGGGGATCGGGCGACCACCAGGCGAGCGCGTACGGGTCGGCGTCCGCGGCCCCCGGCAGCAGGACGATCCGGCCGGCCTCCACCGCCTCCTCGTGGCGGGCCTCGTTGAAGGCGCTCGCGTAGTCGTCGGCGGCCGGGAGCGGGAACAGCCCGTACCGGTAGGCGGCGAGCAGGGTGCCCGGCGCGAGATCGCCGCCGAACGCCGCCGGTCCGTCGGCGGGGGCGCGGGCGACGTCCACCGCCGCGAAGAGCTCCTCGGGGGTGGTGGCGGTCATCGCACCGCCCGGAGCGGCGAGGTGCCGAGCGGCGGGGAGAGGAAGCCCTCCGCCGTCAGCCGGTCGAGGTAGAAGTCCAGCAGGCCGCCGTCGACGGCGGGCAGCACCACGCCGCTGCCGGCCAGGGCGTGTTCGGTGTTGGCCCGGTCGAAGCGCGGGAAGGTGGGGCGGAAGTACATCTCGCTGATGGACAGTCCGGTGCCGGGCACGCGGTCGACGAACAGCGGTACGAACGGCGTCATCGGGTGGGTGGGGTGCCCGGCGGCGAACCGGACCAGGCCCTGCACCCACTGCTCGTACGGGACTTCCTCGACGGGGTGGCCCCGGGCGCGCAGCCGTTCGGCGAGTTCGGGGAGCCCGGCCGGTGCGGGCGAGGTCAGGTGGTAGACCTCGCCGATGGCGGGTGCGTGGGTGACGATGTGGCAGATCGCGCGGCTGAACCGGTCGGCCGGGACGAAGTCCAGGGGCAGCCGGACATCCGGGCAACTCCCGCTCTCGGCCATGTACTTGATCAGCGCGCACATCTCGGTGCCGGTGTTCATCACGCCGGTGCGGAGGTCGCCGGTGACGTCGTTGGTGCGCAGCACGGTGACCGGCAGCCCGGCCTCGGCGGCGTGGTGGAGGAGCTGTTCGGCGACGAACTTGCTCTCGACGTAGCCGACGGCGAGCCGGTCGGCGTGGTCGAGCGGGGTGCGTTCGGTGACCTCGGCGATGCCCGCCGCGCCGAAGCCCGCCACCACCGCGAGGGTGGACAGGTAGTGGACGGGGATGCCGCGCGAGTGCCCGGCGAGCCGGACGATCTCGCGGGTGCCGTCGACGTTGGCGCCGCGCAGCTGGTGGTAGGGGTAGATGAAGTTCACCAGGCCGCCGAGGTGGTGGATCGCGTCCAGGGTGTTGGCGAGGTGTTCGAAGCGCTGCTGGGTGAGGCCGAGCAGGGGTTCGGCGAGGTCGCCGACGAGCGGGACGACGCGGCGGTCGGCGAGGTCCTGGCGGAGGAAGCGCTGCTGGGCGGCGCGGAGACGTTCCAGGGCGTGTTCCTCGTCGGGGGCGCGGACCAGGCAGTGGATGCGGGCGTCGGTGGTGTGCAGCAGGGCGTCGAGCAGGTGGGCGCCGCAGAAGCCGGTGGCGCCGGTGAGCAGGATCTCGGTGGGTTCGGCGCGGGAGGGCGCGGGGCTCCAGGACTGCCGGACGGGTGTGTCCAGGCGGGCCTCGGCGGCCCAGTCGACGGCGGTCTCGCCGCTGCCGTCGACCGGGGCGCCACCGTGCCCGCCGTCGTGGTCGTGGCCGCTGCCCGCGGTGCCGCCGTCCGCGGTGCCCTCGGCCCGGGCCGGGCCGCCGGTGCGGGCGGCGAGGGTGTCGGCGGCGAAGGCCCTCAGGGTGGCGTCGCGCAGCAGCGAGCGGGTGAGGAAGCGGATCCGGGTGACGTCGATGCCGAACATGATCCGGGCACGGGCGAGCATCTCCATCGCGAGCAGGGAGTTGCCGCCGAGGTCGAAGAAGTCGTCCTCGGGCCCGACCTGCTCGACGCCGAGGAGCTCGGACCACAACTGGGCGACGCCCACCTCGACGGCGGAGGCGGTGCCCCCGGCCGGGGCCGAGCCGTTCGGGGAGGCGGAGCCCGCCCCGGCCCCGGCCCCCGCCCCGGCCCGGCGGGCGCCGGCCGGGTCGCCGCCCCCGGCCGCGTCCCGTCCGTCCCGGCCGCCCCGGCCGTCCCGCCGCTGCAACTGGGGGACGGCGTCGGGCAGCCGGCGGCGGTCGATCTTCCCGGCCGCGGTGAGCGGCATGCTGTCGAGCAGCACGAAGTCCGCCGGGACCATGAAGTCCGGCAGCCGTTCGGCCAGGTAGGAGCGGATCCGCCCGCGCCGGGCGTGCGGTCCGGAGGCTGCACGCGCGGTGAGCGTGTAGTAGGCGATGAGGACGCGGCTGCCGTCGGCGCTGCCCTCGGCGGCGACCCGGGCCTGCCGGACGTCGGGGTGAGCGGCGAGCACGGACTCGACCTCGGCGGGGTCGACCCGGTGGCCGCGGACCTTCAGCTGGTCGTCGAAGCGGCCGAGGATCTCCAGGTTGCCGTCCGCCCGCCAGCGGCCGGCGTCGCCGGTGCGGTACATGCGCTCTCCGGGCTCCGGCGCGTACGGGTCGGGCAGGAACGTCTCCGCGGTCAGCCCGGGCGCCCGCCAGTAGCCCCGGGCGAGGCCCGGGCCGCCGAGGTGGATCTCGCCCTTCTCGCCGGGCGGCACCGGGCTGAGCCGGGCGTCCAGCAGGTGCAGCCGCACCCCGGGCAGCGGCCGCCCGATCGGGACCGGCGCGGCGGACGGATGGCCGGGACCGGCGTGCTGCGCCCCGGGCTCCAGCACCTCCGCCGTGAGCTCGCAGAGCGTGGAGGTCACGGCGGCCTCGGTCACCCCGTAGGCGTTGACCAGCCGGACCCCCGGCAGCCGCTCCAGACAGGCCCGGCAGTCGTCGGCGTGCACGGTGTCGCCGCCCACGATGATCAGTCGCAGGCCCTCCGGCGCGGGACCGCCCGGCGGGAACAGGCCGAGCAGGTGGTGCCAGTACGCGGGCGTGAGGTCGGCGACGGTCAGCCGCAGCTCGCGCATCCGGTGCGCCAGCTCGGTGGGCGCCCAGGTACGGGCGCCGCCGAGCACCAGGGTGGCCCCCGCGGCCAGCGTCGCGAAGACCTGTTCCAGCGAGGTGTCGAAACCGAGTGCGGCCAGTTGGAGCACGCGGTCGCGCGGAGTGAGCCCGTAGGCGTGGACCACCCGGCCCAGGGTGAAGACCAGCGCCCGATGGGTGACCGGCACGCCCTTCGGGGTGCCGGTGGTCCCCGAGGTGTAGATCAGGTAGGCGAGGTCGTCCGGCCCGGCCGGGTCCTCGCCCGGGTCGAGGCCCCCGCGCCCGCCCGCGTCGAGACCCTCGCCCGTTCCGCCGTCCGGCGTCACCGTCCGCACCCCCGGGAAGGGGCGCCCGTCCGCCGAGACCACCACGTCCGCCCCGCAGTCCTCGACCAGCCGGGCCAGCCGCCGCCGCGGGTGCGCCGGGTCCAGCGGCAGGAACGCGCCGCCCGCCTTGAGCACGCCGAGCAGGGCGGTCACCAGGTCCGCGCCGCGTTCCAGGCAGACCGGGACGACCCGTTCCGGGCCGACGCCCAGGCCGCGCAGCACGCCCGCCAGCCGGTCACTGCGGGTGTCCAGGTCACGGTAGGTGAGCGTCTCCTCGTCGGTGACCACCGCGACGGCGTCCGGGGCGTCCGCCGCCCGGGCCCGGACGAGCCCGTGCACGGTGCCCTCGGGGCCCGTCCGGCCGGCGTCACCGGCGTCACCGGCGTCGCGACCTCGGCGGCCGACGGCGCTCCCGGGGCCGCCCGGGCCCGTGCCGAGCCCCGGCGCACGCCACTCGCGATCGACGTACCGGCGGCACTCCTCGCGCCCGGCGGGCCCGAAGACCGTCCGCCAACCGCTCGGAACCGTGAAGTCCCCAGGCCAGATCGTATACTGACCGTCCTCGTTGACCAGCACGGCGTGACGTCCGGAGCCCACTCCGGCACGTACACCCCGTGCGCTGTCCGCTGCTTCATCCACCGGCTTGACCTCGTGCTGTAGCGGCAGAATGCTGGGAGGTGCGACATTTCCGACTATACGCACTCAAGGCCCATTTCGAACGTTCGACCGGACCACCCCGGTCCGGCCCGGACGCTCGCGAGCCCCTGCCCGGAAATCCCACCACCCGTCACCTCGGGAGGACGGGGTGATGTCGCGGAGGAGGTAGCTCGTTGACACGTCGGCGCCAACGCCTGATGGCCTGTTACCTGGTGTGGATGGTGGTGTTCACCGGCATCTACTACGCCAATCCCTCCCAGCGGATCATCTGGTGGACGGGCATCGGCCTGGGCGGCGTCGCCGCCATCGTGGTCGGCGTCCGCCTCAACCACCCCTCGCACGCCCGCTACTGGTACCTGCTCGCGCTCGCCAACCTCAGCTTCACGGCGGGCGAGGTGGTCCAGGTGATCCAGATGCAGTTCCTGCATCTGGGCAGCCCGTTCCCGTCCATCGCCGACGGCTTCTACCTGGCCGAGTACCTGCTGTACGCGGCAGGCGTGTTGGGCTTCATCCGCTGGCGGACGGCGCACCAGGACCGGGCCAGCCTGCTGGACGCGCTCATCCTCACCATGGGCCTGGCCCTGCTGGTCTGGATCTACCTGATCCTCCCCTACGCGCGGAACCCCGACCTCGACTGGTTCCAGAAGGCCGTCTCGATCGCCTACCCGCTGGGTGACGTCGTGGTACTGGCCCTGTTGCTCCGTCTGGTCGTACCACGCGGCGGCGTCAGCCGTTCGCTCCAACTGCTCACCGTCGGCACGGTCGGCCTGCTGGTCGCCGACATCGCCTACGGGCTGATCGTGCTGCACGGCAACTGGCACATCGGCACCCCCGTGGACTTCGGCTGGGCCGCCTTCTACACCGCCTGGGGCGCGGCCGCCCTGCATCCGTCCATGGTCGAGCTGACCCGGCCCATCCCCAGCCAGCAGCCGGACCTCGGCCCCGGCCGGCTGGCCCTGCTCACCGCCGCCTCACTGATCGCGCCGACCATCCTGATGATCGAGGCCGGCGCGGGCAACACCAGCAACGCCGGGGTGATCGGCGCCTTCTCCGCCCTGATCTACCTGCTCGTGCTCGCCCGGCTGGCGGTCGTGGTCCGGGCCCGCCGCCAGGCCGTCGCCCGGGAACGCGCGCTGCGGCTCGCGGGCTCCGCCCTCACCTCCGCCGTCACCGTCGAGGAGGTCGCCGACGCCGTCCAGGCCGCCGCCTCCACCCTGATGCCGACCGAACCCGGCCATGTCGCGCTGCTCGCCGTCACCGAGGGCGGCGTCCTGCACGTGCGGCACGCCGAGCGCGGCGCCGGCCGTCACCTGCTCGGCGCCGAGCACGACTCCGACGAGGTGCTCGCCCTCGCCGCCTACCGGGAGACCAGGCTGCTGTCCGTCGAGGACATCGGCAACGACCTCGCCACCCGGCTGGACGGCATGCCGAGCGCCCTGCTGTGCCCGCTCACCCTGGCCGAGCGCCCGTCCGGGGACCCGCTGATCGGCGCCCTCATCGTCACCGGCACCGAGCAGGAGCTGACCAGCCTCTGGGGCTCGCTGGAGATCCTGGCCGGCCAGGCCGCGTTCGCCGTCGAGCGGGTCATGCTGAGCCAGGAGATCACCCGACGGGACAGCGAGGCCTACTTCCGCACCCTGGTGCAGAGCGCCAGCGACGTCATCCTGATCCTCAACGGCGACGACTCCGTCCGCTACGCCTCGGGCTCCTCCGCCGAGCGCGTCCTCGGCTACCCCAGCCTCTCCGGCACCCTGATCACCGACCTCGTCCCGACCGAGGACAGCCGGTCGGTCGGCAAGGCGCTGGCCCGGATGCGCAGCCGGGACGCGAGCCTCCCCGCCGCGCGCTCCGGCCGTTCCGGACTGGACACCCAGCGCGACCACTGGCGGCTGCTGCGCGCCGACGGCACCCCGATCGAGGTCGAGGTGCACGCCAACGACCTGCGGGCGGATCCGACCGTGGGCGGGCTGGTGCTCACCCTGCGCGACGTCACCGAGCAGCGGCAGATGGAGCGCGAGCTGACCCACCGGGCCTTCCACGACTCGCTGACCGGCCTGGCGAACCGGGTGCTGTTCCTCGACCGGGTCGGCCACGCGCTCTCCCGGGGCGAGCGCAGCGGCGCCGTCACCGGGGTGCTCTTCATCGACCTGGACGACTTCAAGATGGTCAACGACACCCAGGGGCACGCGGTCGGGGACGAGCTGCTGATCGCCGTCTCGCTGCGGGTGTCGACGGCGCTGCGGACCTCGGACACGGCGGCGCGGCTCGGCGGCGACGAGTTCGCGGTGCTGGTGGAGGACGCGCTGGAGCCGGCCGACGTCGGGGCGCTCGCGGACGGCGTGCTGGCGGCGTTCGCCGAGCCGTTCCGGCTGAGCGCGGGCGCGGTGCGGGTGTCGGCCAGCATCGGGGTGGCGACGACGGAGGACAGTGTGGACGCCACCGAGCTGCTGAGCCACGCGGACCTGGCCCTGTACTCGGCGAAGTCGGCGGGCAAGCGGCAGTGGTGCCACTACCAGCCGTCGTTGCAGGCGGGCCTGGTCGCGCGGCACGAGCTGAACGAGAACCTGGACTCGGCGATCGCCGAGTCCGCGTTCCGGCTGTACTACCAGCCGATCGTCGACCTGGCCTCGGGGGCGCTGGTGGCCTTCGAGGCACTGGTGCGCTGGCCGCACGACCGGCGCGGCATGGTGCTGCCGGACGAGTTCATCGCCCTCGCCGAGGAGAGCGGCCAGATCGTGCCGCTCGGCGCCTGGGTACTGGAACGCGCCGCCCAGGAGACCGCCGCCTGGCACGCCACCAGCTCCGCCGCCCGCGCCGCCGCCGGCCTCCCGCCGCTGCGGGTCAACGTCAACGTCTCGGCCCGCCAGTTCCGCGACGCGGGCTTCGTGGACGTCGTGCGCGGTGCGATCCGCTCCTCCGGGATCCAGCCGCAGTCGCTGGTCCTGGAGCTGACCGAGTCCGTCCTGATGCGCCGCGACGACCGCGTCCACACCGACATGCGCACCCTGGGCGACCTCGGTGTCGGCATCGCCATCGACGACTTCGGCACCGGCTACTCCTCGCTCTCCTACCTGCGCGAGTTCCCGATCTCGATCCTGAAGATCGACAAGTCCTTCATCGACGGACTCAGCCTCTCCCAGCAGCAGTACGCCCTGGTGGAGGGCATCACGAGGATCGCCGACACCCTGGGCGTCCAGGTCATCGCCGAGGGCATCGAGCACCCGGACCAGCGCGACCTGCTCGCCGCCATGGGCTGCCCCCTCGGCCAGGGCTACCTCTTCGCCCGCCCGCTCACGCCCGACCAGGCCCGCGCCTTCATCGAACAGCACACCGCCCCGGTCGACCGGCCCGGCGTCCCGCCCAACTAGGACGCGGGCCGGCCGATCATGCGGCTGTCACCTGCTCCGCCCTCTGTTCCGGGCACGGGGCGGTGCTCCCGGTCGGGTGCTCCCCCGGGCCCCGCTCACCAGGTCACGGGCAGGGTCCGCATCCCGTAGATGAACGACTCGGTACGGAACTCGCGCTCGCCGGCCGGCCGCAGCCCCGGCAGCCGGCGGAACAGCGTCTCCAGGGCGATCTGGAGTTCGGCGCGGGCCAGCGGCTGGCCCAGGCACTGGTGCACGCCGAATCCGAACGCCAGGTGCCGCCGGGCGTCCCGGCCCAGGTCCAGCTCGTCCGTCGCCCGGTGGCCGGCGCCGCCGAACACCGCCTCGTCCCGGTTGGCGGTGGAGAGCAACGCCATCACGCCCTCCCCGGCCCGGACGGTGACGCCGCCCAGCTCCACGTCCTCCAGCGCCACCCGGGGCAGGCCGGTGTGCACGATGGTCAGCAGCCGCAACAGCTCCTCCACCGCGCCCGGCAGGGTGGCCGGGTCGGCCAGGTGGGGGATCTGCTCGGGGTGCTCCAGCAGCAGCGCGGTCGACAGCGCGATCATGTTCGCGGTCGTCTCGTGCCCGGCGACCAGCAGCAGCACGGCCGTGCTGGCCACGTCCTCCGGGGTCAGGTCGTCCCGCGCCGCGAGCCGGCTCAGGACGTCGTCCTCCGGCTGTGCGCGCTTGCGGGCCGTCAGGTCGCGCAGGTAGTTCCAGACCCCCTCCTGGGCCTCCCGGAGCTGCTCCACGGTGCTGTCCCGGCTGAGCATCGTGCGACTCAGGCTCTGGAAGCGGTCGTGGTCCTCGTACGGCACGCCGAGCAGCAGGCAGATCACCAGCGAGGGCACCGGCAGTGCGAAGTCGGTGACCAGGTCGGCCGTGGTCCGGCCCTCGGTCATCCGGTCCAGTGCCCCGTCCACGATCCGCTGGATCTCCGGGCGCAGCGTCTCCACCCGCTTGACCAGGAACTCCCCGGTGATCATGCGGCGCTGGCGGGCGTGCTCGGGGTCGTCGAGCCGCAGGAAGTCCGGGTTGTCGGTGATCAGCTCGCGAGCGCCGGCGACCAGCAGCGGGAAGGCCGGGTGGCGGATGTCGGCACTGAACCGGCGGTCGGACAGCACGGTGCGGACCTCGGCGAAGCCGGTGACCAGCCAGCAGAGGTCGCCGTCGGGCAGTTCGGCCCTGGTCATCGGCCCGGTGGCGGCGGCCTCGGGGTACGCGGGCGGCGGGCCGAACGGGCAGCCGTCGGAGTGCCGGGCCGGCAGCGCGAGGACGGGCGTGGTGGGTGCGGCGGTCACAGCGGGGGTCTCCTCGTGTCGCGGGTGTTCTCGTGAGGTTCGGGGCGCGGGAAGGTTCCCGGCGGCCCGCGGGGCCGGCGGCGGGGTCCGTCAGGCCCCGGTCCGCGCGGGCTCGTCCCCGGTGACGGTGATCGCCAGGCCCGGACAGAGCTCGGCGGCGGTCCTCACGTCGTCGAACTGCTCGGGCAGCAGCACGACCTGACGGAGTCTCACCAGACCGTCCCGGTCGTCCTGGTCGAAGACCGCGGGGGCGTTCGTCACGCACAGTCCGGAGCTGCAGCAACGGTCCCGGTCGACGCTCACCTGCATGTCGGGCTCCTTTCGCCAGGGCGGCGCCGGCTGCCCGGCGGCCGCCTCTCGTTGTCGTGGTCGGCCCGGCCGCCGCCGGTCCGCTCACGGAGGCGCACGGTGGCCGGATCCTGTTCCCGGCAGTCGCGATCACCGCGCCCCGTGACGGTGTGCCGCCGGTCCGGCCCGCTTCGGTGTGGCCGCACCCACCCGATGACCGGCACAAATGATCCGCTGCCGGGTGTTTCTGACGGCGGATCCGGTACGGATCGCCACAGCCCTGGGACGATCACGTGCCCCGATACTGCGACATGCCCCGGCCACCGGGAATACGCGGAGGGCAGGTCTGCGCACATGGACAGAAGGTGTCTGCCCGTGCGTGCAGAGAGCACCCGCGCGGAGCGGACGAATCGTCAACAATTCTTCTGAAAACGGTTGTTAGCGCAACGCTCCGCCCTCCCCCGCACCCCGGCGGGATCAGGCGCGGCGGAAGGCGCCGGCCCGGGCGGCGGCGAGGGCGGCGGCTGCGGCGCGGTCGGCGGTCGCCTCGTCGAGGGGATCGGGGGTGGTGAGCATCCGGTAGTAGAGGGGCGCCGAGACGGCGCGGACGACCTCGACGGGGTCGGTGTCGGGCGGGAGTTCACCGCGGTCGACGGCTTCGGTGACACACGGGGCCCACTCCTGCACCCGGACGCGGTAGAAGCGGTGCAGGGCCGCGGCGGCGTCGGGGTCGCAGGCGGCGGCGACGAGGACGGCGCGGAAGAGGGCACCCTGCCGGGGGTCGGCGAGGGTGCGGGCGACCAGACGGGCGTTGCCGCGGAGGTCCTCGGCGAGGGAGCCGGTGCGGGCGCGCGGGAGGGACTGTTCGGCCATGTCGGTGAGCAGGTCGGCGAGCAGGGCGCCGACCGAGCCCCAGCGCCGGTAGACGGTGGTGCGGCCGACCTCGGCGCGGCGGGCGACGTCGCCGAGGTCGAGCCCGGCGAACCCGGCCTCCACCAGGGCGTCCTCGGCGGCCTTGAGGACGGCGGTGCGGACGCGGGCGGTCCGGCCGCCGGGGCGCTGCATGTCCGAGGGCGTCATTAACGGGATTCCTGTTCCATTAGTAGTGAGGGTGGTGCTAGGGTCGGGACATCTTAACGGCATCACAGTCCCGTTAGCGAGAGGAAGATCCCCCATGGAGTACCGCCGCCTCGGCGCGTCCGGCCTCAGCGTCCCCGCACTCTCCCTCGGCACCGGCACCTTCGGCGGCCGCGGCCCCCTGTTCGGCGCCTGGGGGACCACCGACGAGACCGAGGCCCGCCGCCTGCTGGACATCGCCATCGACGCCGGTGTCACCCTGTTCGACACCGCCGACGTCTACTCCGACGGCGCCTCCGAGGAGGTCCTCGGCCGGGCCGTCAAGGGCCGCCGCGACCAGGTGCTGATCTCCACCAAGGCCGGCCTGCCCACCGGCGACGGCCCCAACGACGCCGGCACCTCCCGCGCCCGGCTCACCACCGCCGTCGACGCCGCCCTGCGCCGCCTCGGCACCGACCACCTCGACCTCTTCCAGCTGCACGCCTACGACGCCGCCACCCCGGTCGAGGAGGTGCTCGGCACCCTGGACGAGCTGGTCCGGGCCGGCAAGGTCCGCTACACCGGCGTCTCCAACTTCTCCGGCTGGCAGCTGATGAAGTCCCTCGCCGCCGCCGACCGCGACGCCCGCCCCCGCTACGTCGCCCACCAGGTCTACTACTCCCTGGTCGGCCGCGACTACGAGTGGGAGCTGATGCCGCTCGGCCGGGACCAGGGCGTCGGCGCCCTGGTGTGGAGCCCGCTCGGCTGGGGCCGCCTCACCGGAAGGATCCGCCGCGGCGCCCCGGTCCCGCCCGGCAGCCGCCTGCACGACACCGCCGACTACGGTCCGCCGGTCGAGGACGGGCTGCTGTACGACGTGGTGGACGCGCTGGACGCGATCGCCGCCGAGACCGGGCGCACCGTGCCCCAGGTGGCGATCAACTGGCTGCTGCGCCGCCCCACCGTCTCGTCCGTCATCATCGGCGCCCGCAACGAGGAGCAGCTGCGCCAGAACCTCGGCGCGGTCGGCTGGGAACTGACGGCGGAGCAGGTCGCCCGGCTGGACGCGGCGAGCGTGCGCACCGCGCCGTACCCCTACTTCCCGTACCGGCGTCAGGAAGCCTTCGCCCGGCTGAACCCGCCGCTCGTCGGGTGACCGGGCGGACGGGGGCGGGCGAGCAGGGGGCGGCACGGCCGGGCGGGGGCGGGGCACGGCCGGGCGGGGGCGGCTGGGAGGCAGAGGCGTCGGCGAACGGCCCGCAGAAGTTAACACGACTGCCATGTGGCAGTTCTGCCACTTCCTTAGCGTCGCCCGCATGACGCCTTCCGCGAACCCTGCCCCGAGCCCCGTCGCCCCGGACGCCACCGCCCCCGGCGACGTCCACGTCGTCCGCGTCGTCCAGTTCTCCGACACCCACTTCCGCGCCGCCCCCGGCGCCCGCTCGTTCACCGCCCACGAGCCCGAGGACGGCCTCGCGGCCGTGCTCGCCGACGCCGCCCGCGCCGTCGAGGAGGCCGCAGCGGTCGTCGTCACCGGCGACCTGGCCGACCTCGGCGAGCCCGCCGCGTACGAGCGGCTGGGCGAGGCGCTCGACCCGCTGCCCGCCCCCGTCTACTGCCTGCCCGGCAACCACGACCGCCAGGACCCGCTCCAGGCCTGCCTGCCCCGCCCCAATGTGCACCTGGAACCCGCCGTCCGGATCGAGAACTGGCTGCTGCTGCTCCTGGACACCAACGCCGACGGCCGCGAGTCCACGGCCGACGGCGGCCACCGCGACCGCGAGGACCGGGTCCACGCGGCCTCGCAGCCGAACCTGACCCCGGTCGAGGCGGCGCGCGCCCGCGCGATCCTCACCGCCGCCCGGGCGGAGCACGTGTTCCTCTGGCTCCACCAGCCGCCGCTGCCCGAGACCGCCCCGGCCGCCCAGGGCGACAGCGAACTCGCGCTCCTCGTCCGCGACTTCCCGGCGATCCGGGCGATCGGCGCGGGCCATCTGCACGGCGACCTCTCCGGCACCTTCGAGGGGCGGCCGGTGTACGTGTGCCCGTCCAGCTTCATGAGCATCGACACGGAACTGCGCCGCCTCGACGGCCCCGGCTACCGCACCTACCTGCTGCACCCCGACGGCCGGGTCGAGACCGAGGTCCGCACCGTACCGGGCCCGCTGACCGACGCCATGCGGGCCACCCCGCTGCCCGCCTTCCTCGCCGACCTGCTGAGCGGCCGCGCCACGCCCGAGGAGCTCGCGGCGCTGGACGACGCGCAGTTCGAGGCGCGCTACGGCGAGCCCCGCCCGATGGCCCGGGCGCGGTCCGGCCGGACCGGCCGGACCGGCGGCGAGGCCGCCGGCGGGACCCGCAAATCCACTTGTCGTCGCAGGTCGGGACGGTGCATGGTCATTGCCATGATCGAACTCCGCACCCTGACCTCCGACGACTGGCCGCTCTTCCGCGAGCTGCGCCTCGCCGCCCTGGCCGAAGCCCCCTACGCCTTCGGCTCCCGCCTCGCCGACTGGCAGGGTGAGGGCGACCGGGAGGAGCGCTGGCGCTCCCGGCTGGAGATCCCGGGCGCCCTCGACCTCGTCGCGCTCGTGGACGGCGAACCCGCCGCGATGGCCACCGGGGTACCGGCGGACGGGCACGCGGAGCTGATCTCGATGTGGGTCGGCCCGAAGGCCCGGGGACGGGGCGCCGGGGCCCGGCTGATCGGCGAGATCGAACGCTGGGCCGTCGAACGGGGCTTCCCCGTCCTGCGCCTCGCGGTGATGCCGCACAACCCGCACGCCATCGCCCTGTACGAGCGCTGCGGCTTCACCGACACCGGCGAGCCGGGCGACCTGCTCCCGGACGGCGTCTCCCGCGAGTTGGTGCTGGCCAAGCCGCTGCCCGCCGCCGCGCCGTCTCTCTGAGCACCTGCGGCCGGTCCGCCTCGACTCTCCCAACTACCTTGTGTTTCACCGCAGTTCACGTGTCCGTTCCGGCCAGACGGCGGCCGGTTCGGGCCAGCTCCGGGAAATCGTGGCACCCGGACGACCGAGCGGTGCCTACGGTCGAGGAGCCTGTTGGCATCCCTTCCGTCGTCAGCCCGCACCTCGCGCACCGCCGAGCCAGGGAGTCCGTACTGTGCCGTCCTTGCTGCACTACGAGATCGTCGCGGATCCGACATCACTCCGAGCATCGCTCCCGAACGAGCCCTCCGTGGGGACGGTGTACCTGATCGTCTCCAACACCCACCAGGCCCAGGTGGAGTGGGACTACATCGACGTGGCCCTGCCGCTGCTCGCCCAGTCCTCCGACCTGACCGACACCCCCTCGGCGGTCACCGCCACCATCGAGCGGACGTACAACAACCCCTGGGACGACCCGCTGGAGTTCACCTGGGACGCCGCGAACAACTGCTTCCGGGCCCGGCTCTCCCAGGCGCGGCCGTCCACCCGGCAGTTCGCGCTCCTGGACGCCCACGGCGCGCTGGTGCTGAAGCTGGAGAACATCCCGGTCGCCGAGGGCGCCGGCCTGAGCCTGCTGGAGATCCGCGAGCGGTCCGGCGGCGGGGACGACAACCTCGCGATGCGGCAGGACCACTACACCACCCACCTCGGGCTGGCGAAGCAGACCCCGCGCGTCCCGCGCAACTTCCGCCCGGACAAGTCCCTGCTGGACACCGACGCGGGCGAGCAGCTCGTGCTCCGCTGGGACGGCCCCAACGGCCTCGACTACGCGATCCTCGACCAGACCGGCACCGAGGTCCACAGCGAACCGGCGGTGGCGGGAGCCGCTCCCGCCCACCAGGAGTACTCCTGGACCACCGCCGCCCCGAAGCGCGGCACCACCTACACCCTGGTCGCGAAGGCCGCCGGCGGCGGGCCGCAGCGCGGCTACTTCCTCACCACCACCGTGCACGCGGTGGTCCCCGAGTTCGCGGGCGGGACCCGCACCCCGTGGGTGGAGGGCGTCGCGAACAAGGGCCGGCTGACCCTGACCGCCGACGGCGCGGACGTCCGGACCCCGGCCGGCGACCTGGGCCGGATCACGGCCGACAAGGCCGACGTCGACAACGTGACGACGAGGGTGGTCCAGGGCCGCACCGACACCGCCGGCTGGCTCACCTTCCCGGACCGCGGCGTCAACGTCTTCCACGGCCACGACAGCACCCCCGGCGTCCTCACCGCCGGCCGCGTCGACGCGGACGGCGTCAACACCACCTGGGCGGGCAGCCGCGACGCCGGAAAGGGCTGGCTCGACTTCACCCAGCCCGGCGCCACCCTCCACAAGGACGGGAACCAGGACCTCGGCACCCTCACCGCGGAGAAGGTGGACGTCAACGGCATCAACACCACCTGGGTCGGCGACCGCGACGCCGGGAAGGGCTGGATCGGCTTCCCGCAGTCCGGCATCGACGTCCGCAAGGACGGCGGCCAGGACTGGGGCACCGTCGCCGCCGACAAGGCGGACCTGAACGGCATCAACACCAAGTGGGTGCAGGGCCGCAGCACTTCGGACGGCTGGATCGAGTTCCCCGCCGAGGGCGTCCGCGTCCTGCGCGACGGCGGCCACGACCTCGGCACCGTCATCGCCGACAAGGCGGACCTGAACGGCCTGAACACCAAGTGGGTCGGCGACCGCGACGGCGGCCACGGCTGGATCGGCTTCCCCCAGGACGGCATCGACATCCGCAAGGACGGCGGCCAGGGGTGGGGCACCGTGCACGCCGACAAGGCCGACGTCGACGGCATCAACACCAAGTGGGTGCAGGGCCGCAGCACTTCGGACGGCTGGATCGAGTTCCCGCCCGAGGGCCTCCGGGTCCTGCGCGACGGCGGCCACGACCTCGGCACCGTCACCGCGGGCAAGGCCGACCTCAACGAACTGCACACCGTCGAGGCCCGGGTCTCGGGCGAGGCGCGGGTGAAGGGACTGCTGACCGCCAGCGGCGGGATGAAGCTCTACCACGACGGCGAGCGGCTGTTCTTCACCATGCCGGACCGGATCATCTTCTACGGCATCAACGAGTTCAAGAAGTGGGTGACCTTCGACCAGGGCGTCGCGATCGCCTTCCAGAACGGCAGCGTCGAGATGACCGAGAAGTACGGCGTCCTGATCCGCGGCGACGTCCAGATCCAGCAGTCCAGGCTCTCCATCTCCACCGGCCATCCGCCGCAGGTCCGCTACCTGTAGCGGCCTGCCGCGCAGGAAGTCGGGCGGTCCGACTTCCTGCGCGTCAGCCGAGGCCCGTGGCCGTGGAGGCCAGGGAGAGGAGGAGGGCGCCGAGGGCGCCGACGGTGGCGAGGAGACGGGTGGGGCGGCGGGCGTCGTAGGCGCGGAGGTATCGGGCGGTCGCGGCGGCGAAGGCGAGGCCACCGGCGATGAACCACGGGCCCCACAAGTAGAGGTACCAACGGGTGAGGCCGGCCAGGTCGGGGGCGACGGTGGCGGCACCGGTCTCGACGAGGATGCCGTGGACGACGAAGAGGCCGCCGTGCCAGACGAGGAGGACGGCCGCACCGCCGCCGCAGAACTCCAGGAAGCGGCCGACCCGTCGGCTCCGGATCCGGGTCAGGCCGAGGCCGATCGCCGCCCCGAGGAGCTTGAGGAGACCGGTGATCCAGAGAACGGCCAGGAACCACGGCACCCGGTCCTGGGCGAGCCGCACCAGCTCGGGCGCCACCGTCGACCGCGCGCCGAAGGTACTCCCCGCCGCCCAGAGGAAGCTGGGCACCGCGAACAGCACCCCCCACACCGCGACCGCGTACCCCCACCGCGCTCCCGGCCGGACGCCCCCCGCACTGCCCTTGATCGCCATGACTCCACGGTGGCGATTCCGGGGACCCGGGGGATCGTCCCCGGGGACGATCCCCCTCCCCCGCGCGAGCCACCCCGGACGGCTTCGACCGCCGCCCTCATCCTGGCGTCGTAGACAGCCACTGCGGCGAAGCGCTCGAAGGTGTCCAGGTAGGTCGCGAGATCCTTGGGATCGCGCGTGGTGATCTCCGAGTGGAACGTCTCGACGATGACGAGGCGGTCGTCGTGGAGACTGAAGCAGGTCATGGGGAAATCCGGCATCCGGGCACCCTGGGGCAGCAGACCGAGAACTACGTTGGGGAGCCGGGAGAGCGACACCAGCCGGTCCAACTGCACAGCCATGACGGTCGAGTCGCAGATCCTCCACCGGAGTACGTGCTCACAGATGAGGAAATGGAAAGACCGGCCGGGATCGTGAAGCGCCTGTTGCCGGGCCAGTCGTGCGGCGATAGTCCGAGTCCGCGATTCCTCGGACAGATCGGGCGAGAGATCGAAGACCGCCGCGATGTACTCCGGAGTCTGGAGCAGCCCTGGAATCAACTGTCCCTGAAAGAGCTTGAGTTCCCGCGTTCTGTCTTCGACGGCCTGGATCGCCTGCTGATGCTTCCAGAAGCCCGTGCGACGGATGAGCCGCCAGGCGGTCTCCTCGGTCGCGGCAGAACGAGCCTGTTCCAGGAACTGTTCCTTCGCCGCGCACGAGACGCCGAGTGCTGTGAGGACGAGATCGACGTCCAGGACACTCGGGAGCACCTTGCCGTGCTCGATCTTGCTCAGCTTGCCCGGAGACATGGAAGCCCTGCGGGCCACCGCGTCTCCGGTCAGTCCCGAGGCATCACGCAGGGCTCGCAGGGCCTTTCCGATGTCGTCGGCAGCGCTCAAGACGGGAGCTACCGCCAGTAGTCGGCGAACGGGGTCGCGTGGGTCTGGGCGATGTTCCGGTAGTAGCTCCCCCATACGCCCGCGGGCACGCGGACGACGCGAAGGCAGTCCAGGTCTCCGGACAGTTTCCGCAGGGCCACTGCTCCTCCTCGTTCCGGCGTCGAGCTGATGCTTCACGCTCGGGCGGCCGGGGCGCAAGGTCATCGGCTTTCCGCTACGGGAAAGCCAGGAGTGCCTCGTGGCGTCAGCCCCGGCCGCTCGCCGCGTTGCGGACGCGGCGGGTGCGGCCGTGCTCCGCGAGCAGGCCCAGGGCGGCGGGGGAGGTGACGAACCGGGCGGTGACCGCCGTGCGCTGGAACCAGTCGGACGCGGTCAGCAGTTCCTCGTCCGTCCAGGGCTCGTCCAGGGCGACCGTCCTGAGCAGGGCCCACTCGCGCAGCCGACGGGCGAGGAAGTCCCGGTCACCGACGACCGCGGCCGTCGCAGCGGCCCAGGCCGGGAACCCGGGACCGGTCAGCAGCTCGGCGGCCCGCCGTTCGAGGTGCTGGTTCACGGCGGCTTCGGCCATGGCCGGATCGTCGTCGCGCAGGACGGCGCTCAACAGGTCGGCCTCCTCCGCCTCCACGACGCCCTCCAGTGCGCGGAGGTAGGAGTGGTAGCGCCGGTGCTCGGGGGGTTCGTCGTCGGGCGGAAGGCTCATGCGGCCATCAGATCACCTCTCACCGTGGAGCTCCCGCGCGGGAAGTCGGGCAGGCCGACTTCCTGCGCAGGGGGCACCCGGCGCCTACGCGCCGCGGGCGCGCAGGGCGGCGGTGAACCAGCCGAACACCGGTGCCAGGCTCGGTGGGACGGGCCAGCCGTTGACGACGGACAGCAGGTGCCAGTAGCGCTCGGCGCGCGGGTCGGCGGCGATGTCCAGGCGGGCCAGCAGCCACTGCCGCAGGTCCGCGTCGTCGGGCCGGTCGAAGGTCCGCGCGTAGGCGGCCGTCAGGGTGTCGACGACGGCGGCGGCCTCGGGCGAGGCCGGGGCGAGGCCGGCGTCGAGTGCGCGGCCGACGGCGTCGCGCACGGCCTCGGTGAGGTCGTGGTGCAGGCCGGTGGTGTCGCCGCGCCCGCGTTCGGCCGCCTGGTACTCGGCCATGCGGCGGACGGCGGCGCGGAAGTCCGGGTCCTGGGTGAGTTCGGCGAGTTCGATCCAGGCGTGGAGCTGCTCGGGCTCTGGGTCGTCGGGGAGTTCGGGCACGGCCGAGCGCATCATGTCGACGAACTCGGCGTTGGCGTCGAGCCCGCCGAAGGTGTCGTCGACGAAGTCGGTGATCAGGCGGCGGCGTTCGTCGTCGGAGAGCTTTGCGAGCTTGTGCATGAGGTCCATTTCCTCGGGAGTGGAGTGGTCGCGTTTCGCTACTGCCCGCAGCACCGCGCGCCGCAGGCGCAGGACGCGGATCTGCGCCTCCAGCGCGTCGGCGTGCGCGGCCGCGACCTCGGTCAGCGAGACCTCGCGGTCCAGCACCCGCCGGACGGCGGCGAGTTCGAGGCCGAGTTCGCGCAGGGTGCGCACCAGGTCGATCCGGGCGAGCGCGTCGAGGTCGTAGAGCCGGTAGCCGGCCGGGCTGCGGTCGGTCGGCGGCACGATCCCGGAGTCCGACCAGAACCGGATGGTCTTGACCGTCAGCCCGGTCCGCCGGGCCAGGTCGCCGATCGTGAAGAGCGTGTCCCCGTCCATGCGCCTACTCTCGCGTCTCCCCCCACGGGAGACTCAAGTGTTCGCCACCAGCGGGCTCCCCGAGTTTCCGCCGATGCCGTTCGCCCGGCCGCTGTCCCGGCTGCTCGCACGCAAGGGCTTCGAGGTGGCCGGAAGCTTCTCGTGCCGGGCGTTCGACACCTGGGCGCCGTTCCGGCCGGTGGGCGGCATCAACAAGCAGCGGCCGGACGACGCGGACCTGGCAGCCGCGCACGCTTTCGCCGCGCGGCTGCTGGACGGGCCGGGACCGACGGCCTGACACGCGCCGTTCCGACGGCCCCGTCAACGCGGTCGGTCCACCCGGTCAGTCAGTCGACCTGGAGCTCGCCCATCCGGCTCCAGCCGGTGGCGCCTTCGCGGGCACACGGACGACGCGAAGGCAGTCCGGGTCTCCGGACACGTTCCGCAGGGCCACTGCTCCTCCTCGTCCCGGCTTCGAGACGATGCTTCACGCTCGGGCGGCCCGGGCGCACGGACATCGGCTTTCCACTACGGGAAAGCCGATAGTGCCGCCTCGCACCGGAAACGCCCCGTACGGCCCTTGATCGACACGGCTCCACCACGTCAGTACCGCAGCGGAGGGGCCTCGTCCGCGCGGACGAGGCCCCTCCCGCGAGAGTCGTCGGCTGGGAGCGGAGAGCCTACGACCCGTCCGGCCCCGAGAGTCCGCCAAGGCTTCCCGGTTCGACGGCGGCATCGGTGGTCGCGGAATCGGCGGCTTCGACGGGGTGCGGATCCACGGACACCGCTGTGGTCACCAGCCGGATGTCGTACTCGGTCCAGCAGTCCGAGATCTCGATGCCGACCTCGCTGCCACAACCGGCGCACAACAGGTTCGGGCCGTCGATCCCGTCCCGCCTGCAGCACCCGTAGAGCCGAGCCGTGTTCGTATGGGGCCGCATCCGCAAGCCGTCCAGCGGGTTGATCACCCAGGTCCTGGTCCCGCCGTCACGGCCGTACGGATCCGGGTCGGCGGCGACGGAACCCTGCGCCATCGTCGACGGGCCGTAGGTGTAATGGCCCCTCCCCTTCACCCGCGCGAGAGGCTGCCACTCGCGCAGTTCCAGCGGAGTCGACAGCGCAGCACCGCACAGCCGGCATCTGAAGACGATCAGCACTCGCGCGTCTCCCCCGTTCGTACCAGCCCTCTTACCTGCAGGCCGTCGGGCAGGCTATCGCGGCGGGAGCGCAATCCACCCTGCGCAGAAAGTCGGGCCGGCCGACTTCCGCGCAGGAGCACCCGCCCCCTACTCGCCCCGGGTGGGTCTCCAGGTGATCTTGACCGGGTGAGTCGACCCCCCGAGGGTCGGGGCGCCCCGGGCGAGTTCGGCGAGTTCGATCGAGGCGTGGACCTGCTCGGGCTCGGGCTCGGGCTCAGGCCCGCGAGTGTCCGTTCCCGGCGGAGACCGCCCCATGACGCTCCGGAATGTCCCGGGAGTCGTCGTGGACGGCCAGCTCGGCCAGCTTGAGCAGACGGCGGAAGTAGGCGAACGCCCCGGGAAACGTCGCCGGGTGGCCGAGGTGGACAAGGCCCCTGCGCAGCTTGGGCAGACAGCTTCGCAGGACTTCCTCGTGGCCCGGTCCCAGCGCGCCTCCGCGGGCGAGGTAGGTGGAGAGGCAACCGGAGACCGTCGCGTCCAAGTACGCCAGATCGCCCTTGTCCGCAGTCGGAACCTCGGGGAACGGCTCTGCGGCGTGCACAGCCCACAGAAGCCCGATCTCACGGAACATGGCCCGGTGCCCGTCGGGCCCGGGCCACCGCCATCCGTTCAGACGACGGAGCTCCGCCACCGAGGGTGCCCGCTGCTGCTGCCGCTTCGCCGTCCGGCGCCGGTCGGCGAAGGCGCCGAGCTCGGCGAGCCACGCTGCCCGGCTGAGCTCCAGCATGTCCAGGGCCAGCAGCAGCGCCCGTTCGTCCGTCCTCAGAGCTCCTGCCGTACTGAGATACGACCACGTCGAGTCGAACCCGAGCGGGCAGTAGTGGCCGACCGCGCACCTCAGGGAGCTGTAGCGCCGTCCGTAGGGAAGATCCTGATCACGAACATGCCTGGCACAGGTGGCGAAGCTCATGTGCCGATCGTCCCACCGACCGGCGTCCGGTCGCGCGCGCGTCCGGAACGGGGCCGGCGCCGGCCTTCCGGCGCCGGGCCGGAGTCCGTCCCGGCGGAATCGGCGGCCCCCCGACCGGGACACCCTCCTTCGGACACGACACACGCGAACGGACTGCGAGGGGTCCCGGGCGGCAGGATCTCCCACCCGGTCAGTCAGTCGACCTGGAGCTCGCCCATCCGGCTCCAGCCGGTGGCGCCCTCGATCGTGGTGCTGACGATCTCGGGAGTGCGGGTGACCAGGGGGCGCATGGTCTCCAGGGCGGCGCGGAAGTGCGCGGAGGTGACGTGCGCCTCGGCCGCGTCGTCCTGGAACGCCTCCACCAGGACGTAGGTGTCCGGCTCCTCCAGGCTGCGGGACCACTCGAACCAGAGGTTGCCCGGCTCGGCGCGGGTGGCGCTGGTGAATTCCGCGACCTTCTCGGGCCACTGCTCGACGTATTCGGACTTGACGGTGAATTTCACCACAATGAAGATCATTTGCCCATTATAGGCAGGGCGGGAGAAGCAGTTCCGCGAACGCCTCCCGCGCGTTCCTCCTCGGAGGGCATCGAGCATCGACCTTCCAGCGCGGGAAAGCCCGGAGCAGCCTTCAGCGAATCGGATTCAGGCGTTCTTGAGCGTGGGGTTTCTGCCGCACCCGCACAGGAAGTCGGCGCGGCCGACTTCCTGTGCGGGTGCGGCCGTCAAGCGCTCGGGGTCCTGCCGTAGTAGGAACGGACGGTCCGGCCCAGCTCGCGCTGGACGGAGCGCAGCGTGGTGAGCGTCTCGCCGTCGAGGAACCCCGTGGTCGTCGACCAATCGACGCCCGAACCAGCGAGGTCACTGACGAAGACGATCTCCGCCGAGAGAAGGATGCGCGCCCGGTCCACGGGCGCGATGGGGAGATCGTCCCGCAGGGCGCGCGCCAACCCGTGGGTCCGGTCGATCAGATCCCGGAAGTCCGCGAAGCCCATGCCGACGGCGAGTTGGTCGCTGCATCGGGCCGGGCCGATCCATTCGACGAGCGAACGCGCCAGCAGCGCCGTCTCGCTCGGATCCAGGAGTGTGCTCGGCCTCGCCATGGACTCGGACATCGACCGGGGGCTCCTCTTGGTCATCTGCACAACAGTCTTGTCGGGCGCCGGCGTCCGGCGGACGGCCGGGCGCCGCGGTCACTCATTCTCAGGCGGGCCCGGCGGCCACCGCCGCTCGGGTGCACCCCGAGCGGGCGCGCGGGAAGTCGGAGGGAGCGACTTCCCTTGCGGACGGGTGGGGCGCGGGTCAGTCGAAGAGGCGGCCGAGGAGGGCGCCTTGGCCGGACTGGAGGACGTAGGCGGTCTTCAGGGGGATCCAGAAGCACTCGAAGGGGGTGGGCGCCCCGTTGCCGTCGTGGGTCTCCTGACTGAGCCAGCGTTCGGGGGCCGGCTCGGCGAGTGCCAGGTGGAAGACGTGCCGGTGCTGGATCTCGTACCGGTACGGGGTGAGGTCGTACGTGGTCTCGCCGGGCTTGCGCACGACGGCGAAGGCACTGAGACCGGTCTCCTCGCGGGCCTCGCGCAGGGCCGCGGCGGCCGGATCCTCGCCCGGGCGGATGCTGCCGGCCGGGACCTGGAGGCCGACCTCCTCGTAGCTGTGGTCGGTGTGCCGGAACACCAGCAGCCGCCCGTCCCGCACGACGTAGGCGAGCACCTTCTCCCTCATCGTCTTCTCCGGCATCACGACAGCCTCCGTACGGATCGGCACGACCGGGCGGCCGCGGTTCGGATCGCCCTCGGCAACGCGGGGCAGGAGAACGTCGGGCCAGGTGACCCGCACCGAGTCCTACGACGTCCCGGCGCGCCCGTGCCGAACCGGCCGGCGGTGGCGGCGTCGGCCGTGGCGACCGACCGAGAGGTGCGGGTACTACTGCCGATGGACCGCAGCCCGCACCTCCGGCTCCGGCGCTTCCCCGGACGCCGGACCGCTCCCCAGGTGGGGCGAGGCTATCTCTTGGAGCCCACGAGCAGGCCGAGGATGACGGGAACGGCGAAGAGGGAGAAGAAGACGGTGCTGATCACGTCGTGCGAGATGTTGTAGAAGACGACGATCCCGAGGACCACGGCCGGGGGGCCGAGGCAACCGCATCCCAGTCGCGTCCGGGTGGCCACCCGCTCACCCCGCTGCCGGGCCCACTGCCGGCGGGTCTCCGCGATGTACTGCTGACGGAAGGCGATCTCGTCGGCGCTCTGCGGCGGTGCAGCCCAGGTGAAGGTGATGTTCCCGTGGACATCCCGGATCTGGTAGACCGGGCCCTGGAAGTGCCCGCCCGAGATGTGGTTGTAGATATTCGGATCCTGATCGCCCCTGTCCCCCATTTGGACTTACCGTAGAGCAGAATTGACGTTTCGTCAGCCTGTGGTGACAGGGGGTGCCGAGTGGATCCGACGGCAGTGGAACTGCTGACCGCACTGGCCGGTGGCGACGGCGGGGAGGCCGGCCGGGAGGCGTGGGCGGGGCTCGGTGTGCTGGTGCGGCGGCCCTTCGAGGCCGCGCCCGCGGTCAGCTCGGGCGAGGCACAGTGGGTGGCTCTTGGGCGGGCGCCCAACGAGCTGGCCCGCGCCCACGAGCTGAGCACGGCGCTGGCGGTACGGGCGGCGCTGGACGCCGAGTTCCGTGCCGATCTGGTGCGCTGGCAGGAGCAGGCGCGGTCGGTCCGCACCGGGCAGGGCGCCGTGCACAACACGATCAGCGGCGGCACCTTCCACGGATCCGTTTCGATCGTGCAGGGCCGGGACTTCCACGGCGCGCTGGACTTCAGGCGGAGCGAGTAAAGGCGACGAACGCCTCCCAGGCTGCCGGGGTGAAGGTGAGGTGGGGGCCGGACTGGTCCTTGGAGTCGCGGACGAGGACGGCGGAGGTCGTTTCGGCGACCTCTACGCACTCGCCGCCGTCGGGCCCACTGTGGGCGCTCGTGCGCCAGCCGACCTCGACGCACTCACCGCCTTCGTTGCTGCTGTGGCTGCTCTTGAACCAGGCCAGTTCGCTGCTCATCGCTTCTCCCTGAAGTGAGGGGTGTCGGTGGCGCGCGCCCAGGATACGGAGCAACTCCCTTGGGGGACACCCGTACAACCCGTACAGTGGGCCGACAGCGCCCCCACAAAGAGCGACCGTCCACCGGTCGGTGGACGGTCGCTGGGTCCTGAGGGGGGAGACTGGTCGTCAGACCGACTGCGCGAACTCGACGAACGCCTCCCAGGCGGCCGGCGAGAAGGTGAGGTGGGGACCGGACTTGTCCTTGGAGTCACGGACGAGAACGGTCGCTGTCGCGTCGGCAACCTCGACGCAATTACCACCCTCGTCGCCGCTGTAGCTGCTCTTGAACCACACCAGTTCGCTGCTCATCGTTCTCCCAGAATCTTCTCGATCAACGACAGGGACTCCGGCGGAGTGTGCGCCTGCGACCTGAGCGTGACGTAGCGCGCGTTCAGGATCCGGACCTCACTCTGACCCGTGATCAGCCTACTGCTGGTCTGAATCTCGATGTAGCCCATCTGCGAACGCCCCTTTGGGGTGATCAGGACGAACGGTCCGCCCATACCAGCATGCTCCGTGCGATCCAGGGGCAGGACCTGGACAACCATTCCTCGGGTGTTACCGATCTCCAGCAACCGCCGCAGCTGTTCGGCGTGCACGTCCCAGCCGCCCAGCGGTCGACGGAGTACGCTCTCGTCGATCACCCAGCTGAACATGGCGCGAGGCCACTTCGTGAGGACATCCTGCCTCGCCATTCGTGCCGCCACCCGCATCTCGATGACATCCTCGGACAGCAGCGGCTGGCGCATTGAAAATACCGCACGCGCGTGAGCCTCGGTCTGGAGAAGGCCCGACAGGTCCCACATGCTCCAGTCGTTGAGCTCCTCGCACACCGCCTCCAAGCCCGCATACCCCCGAAACCACTCCGGATGCCGCACCCGCGCCTTCGCCTTGGCGCTCTCGATGTCGTCCGACGTGACGATCAGCAGCCCGCCTGCGTCGAGGATCCGCTCCGACGCCTCCAGCAGCTCCCGCTGCGGCGTCCGCTTCCCCTGCTCCACCGCGCCGATCAGGCTCTCGGTGTAGCCGACCTTCTTGGCGAACTCCTTCTGCGTCAACCCTGCGCGCTCGCGCAGCAGTTTGATCTGCTTGCCGATCGCCTTGAGGAAGTCGGACACCTCGGAGAGGTCCTCCTCCAACTCCGGTCGCACATCGCCGCTGTCGCCGCCACCCTGAACTTCCGCCATAACGACCTCCCCATTTCCCGGTCACGGCCGACGAGCCGTCACACACCACTTTCCGCATGCATACAGGCACTCACCGTGCTCACCGGATGCATCGTCAGCGTAAGCCCAGGGGGGCACGCTTTTAGTCCGAAATCCCCCCCAACGAACCGGCGCCGCGCGCCCACACCGCGCTCCTCACTTCCACCCCCAAGGGAGCCGCGACCGGCCGCCGGGTCGCCAGACAGCAGCTGACCACCTGGGGCCTCAACTCCCTTTGCGCGGAAGCGTTTCACTCTGCACTGATCATCGTGGCGGAGCTGGCCGCCAACGCCTCCACCCACGGGCGCACACCGGGGCGCGGGTTCGAACTGGGCCTCTCGCTCACCTCCGTGCGCCGGTCGCGCACCACCGTGCTCCGCATCGAGGTGTCCGACTGCCGGGGCGACAAGCAGCCCGTCCTGCCGGACCCGCGGTCGTGTTCCGGCGACGCGCAGTCGGGGCGGGGCCTCACCCTCGTCGACGCGCTCGCCGACCGCTGGGGCACCCTCGCCCGCGAGCCCGGCGCCAAGACGGTGTGGGCCGAACTCGACCTCCCCGAACGCAAGTCCGAGGCCGATGCCGCCGCCTGAGCGCCACTCCCCCGACACCGCGACCACCATGACCGTCGCCGCCTGCACCGTGCTGCCGATCACGCTGCTGCTCGCCCTGGTGGCGTGGATCTACCCGGTCCTGAACCACCAGCACCACCCGCGCCCGGCCCCCGCCGCGTCCACCTCACCCACCCCTCGGTGACAGCACACCGAAAAGCGCCCTCGGCCCTCCCCTGCGGGAGGAACCGAGGGCATCCGCCGTGGGAGCGGGGTCAGGAGACGACCACGGTGACCTTCCACCGGGCGACGAACGGCGGGCAGACCGTGCGCGGGTCCGGCACGCAGCGGCCGATGGCGTTGATGTCGCTGGTGCCGGCGGCCGAAGCGGTGAAGGTGGCGTGGGAGTTGCCGTTCGGGTCGGCCGTACCCGCCGTCTGGCTCAGCACGGCGGCCGTGGCGGCGGCGGGCGCGTACCAGTACCAGGTCACCGTGTAGTCGCGCAGGGCAGTCAGGTCCACCTGCACGGTGTCGCCGACACCGGCGTGCACGGTGGTGCCGCCGTCCGCGTTGACGATGTGCACGGTGGACGTGGTGGTGGTCGCGGCGGCAGCGGGCGCGGCCGTGGCGGCGGGCGCGGCGCTCAGGGCCAGCGCGAGGGCGACGGCGGGCAGGGCGAACAGTCGCATGATCTTCATCAACACTCCCGGGCTTCGGTGGGGTTCGGCACTCGGAGCCTCCCGTCTACCGGGCCGCACCCGCCCCGGGCAACACCATCCGCCCCCACCGCCCCGAAGCTGCGCCGAACGCACGCCCCGCACGCTCCCCCGATCACCGTAGGCGGGCCCTGCACCACCTTTGCCTCGTCTCTCCATCCTCTCCGCACTTTGCAAAGTCACACTTTGCAAAGTGCGGAGAGAAGCCCAGCCACCGCCCCGCGTGCTCCCACCGATCACCGCAGGCAGCCCCTGGCCCAAGGGCCAAGCCCTTGGGCCAGGGGTCATGCCACTGCAGGCGGCCCCTGCGCCGCAGGGGCCGCCTGCACCGCCTTTGCCTTCCCGCACTTTGCAAAGCATGACTTTGCAAAGTGCGGGAGGGAAGGCCCCAGCATGTCCACCACCCCTCCGCCTCGCCACCGTTTCACCCCTTCTCCCCTTCCACCCCTTGGCCTCTTGGCCTCTTGGCCCCTACCCCCTCCACTGCTCTGCCCTCCCCCTCTCCTCCCTCCGCTCCTCCGCACACTTTGCAAAGTCACACTTTGCAAAGTGTGCGGAGGAGCCCGCCGCGCAACGCGCACTACTCTCCGCAGCCCGCCTCCCCGCCCGACCGGCATGCGCACCCCACCCCTCGGGGCCTGCACCGCTGCCCGTCCGACACCAGCGGATCTTGCGCCGACGAACGGCCGCACCTAGGGTCCGATGTATCGACTCGATACATCGGACCGATACATCACCACATACCGCAGGGGGCCGCGATGACATTCACCCACGCTCTGACGGACGGTGAACGACAGCGCCACAGCTCGTCGTTCGGCGCGGCAGCGGGCGCCTACGCCGAGCACCGGCCGGACTACGCGCCCGAGGCCGTGCGGTGGGCGCTCGCGGGGGCGCCCGGCCGGCGGGTGCTGGACCTCGGGGCGGGGACCGGGAAGCTCACCGGCACCCTCCTCACTCTGGGTGGACTCGACGTGGTCGCGGTCGAACCCGACGCGGCAATGCTGGCCGAACTGCGGCGCGATCTGCCCTCGGTGCGGGCGCTCCAGGGCAGCGCGGAAACGATTCCGCTCCCGGACGGGTCGGTGGACGCCGTCGTCTCCGGCAACGCGATGCACTGGTTCGACATGGCCGTGGCCGGACCGGAGATCGCCCGCGTGCTCGCACCCGGCGGCGTACTCGCCGGGCTGTGGAACGTCTTCGACGACGGGACCGACTGGGTCGCCGGGCTCGCACGGGTCACCGGCCCGGCCGCCATCGGCCCGCGCGACGTGCCCGCTGCCTGGCGCATCGAGACGGCGCAGCTGCACCTGCCCAGGACCGGCGCGGACAGCCCGTTCCACGCCCCCGAGCAGGCGGAGTTCCCGCACGGCCACCGCCGGACCGCCGAGTCCCTGGTCGCCACGCTCGGCACCAAGGCCGGCGTGCTGGTCATGCCGGAGCAGGAGCGGGCGGAGCTGCTGGCCCGCGCACGGACCCACCTCGCGGGTCACCCCGCCACCGCCGAGGGCGAGTTCACCCTCCCCCTGCTCACCAGCGTCCTGCGGGTGCGCACCCGCTCGTGACCAGACGATCGCGCGTGGGAAGTCGGCGTGACCGACTTCCCACTCCGAGGGGAGGCGGACCGGCCAGGAGCGAGGCGCGCCGCAGGCTCAGCAGTACGTCTCGATGAAGAGCAGCACCCGTCCGTCCTCCGCGGTGAACTCGTACGCCTCGTGGATCGGCAGTTCCTCGGCACCGAACCGGGCCCGCGCCTCCGCCCAGGCGGCCGGTCGCTCGGCCGCCTGGAGGAAGCGGGGAAGCCACCGCTCGACCCGGTCCTCGTAGTAGACACCCATCGACATCACGTCGGCGTCGACGGCGAGCCGTTCGGCCCGGCGAGAGTCCAGCGGGCCGCGGGTGAGCCGCCAGTAGCAGCCGTCGCCATCGGTGAAGCCACGGGCCGCCACCGGCGGAAGGACGGGCGAGCCGCCCATGCTCTCCGCCTCCGGTGACGGCAGGGCCGCCAGCGTCGCGGCGAAGGTCACGGCACGCTGTTGCTTCTTCGACACGCCCACAGGATGTCAGAACCGCTCCGACCGGCCGGCGGTCGAGATCAGCCGGTGGAGTAGGAAGTCGGCCGGGCCGACTTCCCGCTCCCCTGCAACGGCTACCGCCCTGCCGCACGCGGCCGGTAGGCGTCGACCTCGATCTCGATCCGCATCCGCTCGTCCGCCAGACCGGTGACCAGCATGGTCGCCGCCGGACGCACGTCCCCGAAGCAGCGGCGCAGCACCGGCCAGCAGGGCTCGAAGTCCTCGCGCACGGGCAGCAGGTAGCGCACCCGGACGACGTCCGCGAAGGTGCAGCCCGCCTCCTCGAGGGCCGCGCCGATGTTGCGCAGGCACTGCTCGGCCTGCTCCACCACGTCGTCGGCGATCGTCATCGTCGGGTAGTCGTAGCCGGTGGTGCCGGACACGTGGACGTGGTCGCCGACGACGACCGCGCGGGCGTAGCCGATCTGCTCCTCGAAGGTCGATCCGCTCAGGATCGTGCGTCGCTCAGTCATGCGGCGAACGCTAGGTGGCCTGCGGTGATACGTCCAATACCGCAGAACCCATGGTCTGGTATCCCTGGGGATATGGACCGTCCCGAGCTCCCGCTCCCCCAGTTGCACGCGTTCACCGTGCTCGCCGAGGAACTCCACTTCGGCCGGGCCGCCGCGCGTCTCGGCATCGCCCAGCCGCCGCTGAGCCAGCAGATCGCCCGGTTGGAGGCGAAGGTCGGGCATCCCCTCTTCGTCCGCGGGCCCGGGCGGGTCTCGCTCAGTGCGGCCGGGCGGGAGCTGTTGCCCTCGGCGCAGCGGGCGCTCTCCGGCCTCGCGGACGGGCTGGCCGCGGCGCGGGCGGTGGGGAGCGGGCAGGCGGGGCGGTTGCGGATCGGGTTCTCCGCGTCGCTGGCGCTGACCGTGCTGCCGGGGCTGCTGCGGACGTTCCGGGAGCGGTTGCCGGCGGTCGAGCTGGACATCCGCGAGATGACGACCGCCCCGCAGCTGGCCGCCCTGGAGCTCGCCGCGCTGCACGAGGATGCCGTGGACGTCGGGTTGCTGCGCGAGCCGCCGCCGGCCGGGGAGGAGGGGGCGCTGGGCTTCCGGACCGTGTTCACCGAGCCGTTCGTCGCCGTGCTGCCCTCGGACCATCGGCTGGCCGCGCGGCGGACGGTGGAGGTGGGCGCGTTGGCGGAGGAGCCGTTCGTGCTGTTCCCCCGGTCCGAAGGGCCCGGGCTGTACGACCTGATCACGGAGGTGTGCGGGTCGGTGGGGTTCGCGCCGAGGGTCGTGCAGCACGCGGTGGAGTGGCAGACGGTGTGCGCGCTGGTCGGGGCCGGGCTTGGGGTCTCGCTGGCTCCGGCGGGCATCCGGCGGATCCGGCTGCGGGGTGTCGCGTTCCGGGCGGTCGGGCCGGGAACCGCCCGCTCCCGGGTGGCCGTCGCCTGGCGCCGGGACGATCCGAATCCGCTGGTGGGGCGGTTGCTGGAGGTCGTCGGCGGCGGGTGAACGGCGGCCGGGGCGGACGGCTCGCGCGGTGGGGCCCGTGGGCGGGGCCGTCGGGTGGCGGTCCGGTCAGCCTGCGGTCAGCCCGCGGTCGGCGCGGCGTCGGCGGTGCGGGCCGGGGTGCGGTTGTCCCTCAGGGTCTGCCGGATCCAACCCTGGTAGGCGGAGGCGTTGGTGTAGAGGCCGGGGCCTTCCGAGCAGGGCACTCCGGGGGCGCCCGGGCCGGAGGTGACGCCGATCAGTTCCCAGCGCCCGCCCCGGCCCTTCTGGATCTGCGGGCCGCCGGAGTCGCCGTGGCAGGCCATGGCCTTGGGCTTGGTGGTGAGCGTGCACAGCCGGGTCGGGTCGGCGAAGCCGGGGGCGCAGTCGGACTCGGCGCCGATCCGGGTGTTGAGCTCCTGGAGCCGCTCGGGGAAGGCGAACCTGCCGTCGACGGTGGTGCCGTAGCCGAGCAGCCGGGTGGCGGTGCCGGGGCGTCCGGGCTCGGCGATCCTGATCGGCCGCTGGGTGACGGGGCGGTCCAGGCGCACGAGCGCGATGTCGTCCTTGTTGGCGGCCGTGCCGGCGCCGTTGACGTAGCCGGGGTGGACGAAGGTGCGGTCGATCCTCCGGACGGTGCCGCCGGTCTTCCGGTGCTCGCTGCCCACCCGGACGATGCCCTCCAGTTCGATGCCCGGGACGGCGATGCAGTGCGCGGCCGTCAGCACCCACTGGGGGTCGATCAGCGAGGCGCCGCAGTTGCCGTCGAAGAGGCCGTAGTCGGGGGCGGACTCCGGGATGGTCGCCATGAACGGGTAACGCTCGTTGGAGTCGCCGCCGTTGACGATCGCTCCGGCGCTGCCGGCCATGAGGGTGCCGCAGACGGCGGCGGCCAGGGCGGCGACGGTGGCGGTACGGACGGCGGTCACGGTACGGGCAGTACGGGCGGTGCGGCTGAACACGATTGGTTCCCTTTGCTCGGAATTGCCGATGTGCTCAAGCCTGCTCGACCAAGATCCACCGGACCACGGTGGCAGCCGGTGGACCGACCCTCGGGCCGGCCGGACCGCGCCCGCTGGGGGTATCCCCCGCCCCGGCCGCCGGTGCCGGGAAAGACCCCGGCCCGGGCCTCCGCGAGGAACGCGGAGACCCGGGCCGGGACGAGGCGGACCACCCGTCAGGTGGTGGTCCACTTCTGGTTCGGACCGCCGTTGCAGTCCCAGATCACGAGCCCGGTGCCGTTCTCGGCCCGGCCGCCCGGAATGTCCAGGCACCGGCCGTTCGGCCCGTTGCGGATGGAGCCGTCAGCGGTCAGCTGCCACTGCTGGCTGTTCCCATCGGTGCCGGGGAGGCAGCTCCAGAGGAGCATGCGGGTGTGGTTCTCGCCGCTGTTCTCGGCGCCCGCGACGCACTTCCCGAACACCCGCAGGGTGCCGTCGGTGTAGAAGGTCAGGTACTGGTTGGCACCGTTCCAGCAGTCGTACACGGTGATCGGCGCTCCGTCGTAGGCGCCGGCGGCGTCGATGCACTTGCGGCGGTCGACCGTGCTGTGGAGCGGGCTCGGCCCGTTGGCCGTGGTGGTCCACCGCTGGTTGGCGCCGCCGTTGCAGCCCCAGAGCACCGGGTCCGTCCCGTTCTCGCCGTTCCACTGCGGGAGGTCCAGGCAGTTGCCCGACGGCGGGTTCTGGATGGAACCGTCACCGCGCAGCTCCCACTTCTGGCCGTCGCTCACCGGGGCGGTCGGGCCGGACGGGCAGGGCTGGACGGTGGTCCGGTTGTCCGCCGCGACGGTGACGCACTTGCCCGCGACCCGCAGGGTCTTGTCGCTGTGGAAGGTGAAGTGCTGCCGGTCGCCGTTCCAGCAGTCCCACAGGGTCAGGCTGTCGCCGTCGTTGGCGCCGCGGGCGTCGAGGCAGCGGCCGGTGAGCGCCGTGTGGATGCTGACGGTCCCGCCCGGGAAGCCGAGGACGGGCTGTCCGGCGAATCCGGTGACCGCGGTGGCGGTGGTGCCGTCGGCGGTCGTTCCGCGCCAGTTGTCGAGTCCGCCGCTGGAGTTGAGGCCCCACAGGTCGGCGATGCCGTCGGCGGCGAGGTCGCCGGAGGATCCGACGGCCGGGTAGACCGCCGGGGTCAGGCCGACGCCGATGGCGTTGTCGGTCACCGGGTTGCCGAAGGCGGCGAGGTCGCCCTTGCCCGCGGCGTTCTTGCGGCTCGGGTACTGGAAGAGCTTGCCGGACTGGCGGTCGCGGGCCCAGAGGTCGGCCAGGCCGTCCCCGGTGGTGTCGCCGGGCGCGATCAGTTCGAGGTCGCGCCAGTCACCGGTGGACAGCAGGACCGGGTAGTCCAGGACGCCGGTGGCGGCGGTGCCGTGGAACAGCCAGAGCTGGGTGCCGCCCTGGCCGTTGTCCTCGACGGTGAGCAGGTCCGTGCGGGTCTTGTCCGGGGTGCCGCCCTCGGCGGAGCCGAGCGCGAGGATCTGCTTCACCCTGCTCCAGTCGCCGGTGTAGGCGGAGCCGCACGGCTGGCCGTCGAGGAGCTTGCAGCGCTGGGCCACGGGCCTCCTGACCGCGACCGTGGCGTCCGAGGTGAAGTACTTCGAGGTGGTGGTGAAGGTGCCGGTGGTCAGGGTGTTGCGGTAGAGGGTCAGTTCGCCGTCGCGGTAGGCGTACAGGTCGTCCACGTGGATGCCGTTGCCGCCGCGGTGGGTGACGAGGGTGTCCTTCCAGCCCTTCTTGCGCGGGCTGTTGGCCTTGTCGGAGGCGATGATGCCGGTGGCCCCCGGGTCGGTGGCGGCCGGGTAGACGCGCAGGTTGTCGTCGGCGTCGGGCAGCAGCAGGTCGACCCGGTCGTCACCGGTGATGTCGCCGAGGACCGTCCTGTCGTTCGGGTCGCTCGGCGCGTAGAAGGTGTAGGTGTTCTCCTGCGAGCGGTTGCCGGCCCGGTCGACCGCCTGGACCCGGAGGATGTTGGTGCCCCACATGGTGGGCGTCAGGTTGAGGACGGCCGAGCCGTCGCCGCCGGCGTTGACCGTGGCCGCGCCGCCGACCGGGATGGCCGAGTTGAAGGCGTACTCGTAGTAGAGGATGCCGCTGGCGTTGTCCGTCGCCTGGACGGTGAAGGCCCCGGCTTGGCCGATCACCTTCGAGGAGCCGGGCAGGGTGCCGGACTTCGGGTAGTCGGTGGAGGTGACGGTCGGCACCGACGGCGGGGTGAGGTCCAGGCTGAACATGCAGCCGAAGGCCCAGTCCGAGGGGAGCTCGCCGTCGCCGGCCTGCACCCGCCAGTAGTAGGTGTGGCCGTCCGAGAGGTTGCCGGGCACGACGGCGGCCTCGTGATTGCTGTTGCCGAGATTGCCCCAGCCGCTGCCCCAGGCGACCGGCTCGCCGGCCACACCGGCGTCGCGGACCTCGAACTGGGCGTCGGTCTGGTTGCCGTCCGGGTCGCCGACCCAGGCCGACAGCCGGATGCCGGTGGCGGCGTTGGTGGCGCCGATCCAGCCGCAGCCGTTGCCGTTGGCGTTCACCGGGGTCGGGCTCATGCCCAGGCTCCACGGCTTGTGCGGGGCGCGGTTGTACTCGACGTAGATGTACGGCAGCTTGCTCGGGGTGCGGGTGAACCGCTTGAAGGCGATGTTGCCGGCCTGCTTGGACTCGTTGGCCGAGAACAGCGCGAAGGTGAGGGAGCCGCGCCAGTTGTTGTCGGTCAGGTGCTGGCGGATGTCCCACTCACCGGTGGTGGTGGCGCCGCGGCAGCCGTCGCCGCCGGCGCTGTTGAGGTTGAACGTGCCGAGCGCACCCCAGTCCCAGGGCTGCTTGCCCCACGAGGTGGTGTTGTCGATGGGGTGCGTGGGATGCAGCACGACACCGAACTCGGAGGCGCAGTTGTTGGCCGCGCCGTAGGACTGGGTGGCCACCACGTTGGCCTTGCGGATGGCCTTGTCACCCAGGTCGCTGCTGTCGATCTGGAAGTAGTAGCGCTCCAGGCCCTTCTTGACCTGCCACTGCTGGTAACCGACGCCGGGGTCGTACTGGTCGCCGTAGTCGTCGTAGTGGGTCTTGTCCGGGTACGCCTCCTGGACCCAGGTCCAGTGCTGGGTGCCGCGGCTGGTGGGGGTCCAGGTCGGGTCGATGTAGACCGGGTAGGTGGTCGTCGGCGCGTCGAGGAACGCGGTGTCCGGGGTGATGGTCAGCGAGGTGGCGGCCGGGGTGGCCGCCAGCTGGGAGACCTTGGCGGCGGCGCCGGGGCCGGCCGCGTCCGAGTGGGTCTTCAGGCCGTCGGAGTCGGCGGGGGCGGGGGCGGGGGCCTCGGGGGCGGAGGCGGCGGGCTCGGGGGCGGCGTCCCCGGCCGGTGCCGCTGCCGGTGCCGCTGCCGGTGCGGCGGCCGCGCGGAGGCCGGCCTTCGCCGCTGCGGGCGCGGCCGGCGCGGCGGGCACGGCCGGCGCGGCAGGCACGGCCGGCGCGGCGGTGCTGGAGTCCCACATGGTGGGCGCCGGCGCGCGGAAGACCACCCGGCCTCCGGCGTCGGTGGCGTTGAGGTTGCCCCCGGCGTCGGCGGCGACCGAGACGCCGTCGGCCTTCATGCCGAGGGTGAGGTCCTTGATCCTGGGGTTCTTCGCGGCCTCCGGGGTCTTGACCACCAGGACCTGGGTGAAGCCGCCCGCCTGGTTCGCGGTGACCTTCAGGTCGACGCCGGGAGCGACCTCGGGATAGGTGGCGGTCTCGCCGTCCAGCGCGGGCGCCGGAAGGGTGCCGGGCCAGCTCAGGGCGAGCTTCTTGCCGTCCTGGTCGAGTGTGGCGAGCGGCCCGGATCCACCGCCGGAGAGGGTGAGGCGGTTGCTGGTCACCTTGGGGACGACGGTGCCGTCGGCGCCCCGGGCGAGGGTCGCGTCCAGGTCCTTCCAGGCCCCGTCCTGCTGCTTGGCGCGCGCGGGGGCGACGGTGCGCCGCAGGCCGAGCGTGCCGTTCGGGTTGGCGACCACGGTGTCGGTCTCGGTGGTCAGGGCCGGGATCCCGACCGGTTTGCCGGTGCGCTTCGCCTCGGCCAGGGCCGCGCTCTCGGCGAAGCGGTGCTCTGCGTCGGCGGCCTGGGCGGCGGCGGTGCGGTCCGCGCCCGGGGCGACCGTTCCGGGCGCGGGCGAGCCGGAAGCGGTCGCGCCGGGAGCCGTCGCGCCGGGCGTGGGCGCGGTCGCTCCGGTCGCGGCCAGTGCGGGTGCGGTGGAACCGAGCGCGCCGACGGTCAGTACGAGGCCGATCGATGCGGCGAGCACCGATCTGCGTCGACGACCGTAGTGGGGGGATATCGACCCCATTGGTAAACCCCTCGTCAAGTGATGAGCGCCGTGCGGATATCGGCGAACGGGAACTTAACACCCGTCGGCAACATTCGATCTGACGGGGGATCTACACCGGTGTGACGCGGCTCACGGACAACAGCTCTCTGTGACTGCTCCGTTGCCCCCGGCGGATCGTGCGCCTGCGCTCGGTAGTGGATCTTCAGGAATCCAGGACAGCAATGGAGGCAAAACGCCCACCATCCATTGACGCTCCGCAGTTTCCTGGACGGCGGCCGACTTCACCTAGGTTCGCCATCGGTCGGTATAGGCCAGGTAACCGATGGATCAACCTATCTGACGAGGGTTAGGCTCCGCGCGCAATTATCTCTGTTCAGCGGACCTTCCGGCCGGAAGGTCTGCTTCGGCGTGCCAGGGGGCAAGTCGTGTCGTCATCATCAGGGGGATTCCGCGCCGGCGGGCGGTCACGGGGAAGACGACGGCTCAGCACCGTCGCCGTCCTCGTACTGTCGATGCTCGCCGGCGTCGGACCCGCCAACGCGGCGGAGTGGAAGCCGCGCAATCCCAAGGTCTGGTCGCCGCGCGACCTCGATCCGGTCCCGACGGTCGGCGGCAGGAACGCCGCCCCCGTCAAGCCCACGCCGCCCAAGGGCGACGGCGCCCCCGCCTGGCGGGCCAAGCCCGTCAGCTGGCCGGCCGCGGTGGACACCGAGGTCGACCTCGCGCCGAAGAGCGCGACGCCGAACAGTGTCCGGGAATCGGCCTTCGCCGCCGCCCCGGCGGCCGTGCCGGCCGGTGGCCGTGCGGGCGAGGCACCGGTCTGGGTGAGCTCGCCGGCCGTGGCGGCCGTCGCCGAGGCGCCCGGGCTGCTGGGCGCCCGGACGGCTCCCGCCGCGCAGAAGGTCCGGGTCACCGTCGCGGACCGGTCGGCCGCCGAGAAGGCGGGCGTCAACGGCCTGCTGCTGTCGGTCCGTCCGTCCGCCTCCGGTGGCGGTGCCGGTGCCGGTGCTCCGGTCAAGGTCGACGTGGACGTGTCCTCGGTCGAGGGCGCGTTCGGCGGTGACTGGCTCTCCCGGGCCCGTCTGGTGGCGCTGCCCGAGTGCGTGCTGACCACCCCCGAACAGCCCGAGTGCCGCACCCAGACACCGGTCGAGACGCGCCGCACCCAGGCCCGGCCCGGCCTGCTGAGCACCGACATCGAGCTCGGGGCGGCGTCGGCGCAGGCCGCGCCCGCCGTCGGCGAGCTCTCCGCGGCCCGCTCGGCGGCCTCCGGCGCCTCGGGCGGGACGGTGCTGGCCGCGTCGGCCGCCCCCGGCGGCCCCGCGGGCACCTTCGGCGCGACCGGCCTCGCCCCCTCGGGCACCTGGAGCGTCGGCGGCAACACCGGCGGCTTCAACTGGTCGTACCCGATCGCCGTCCCGGACGGCCTGGGCGGCTCCAAGCCGAACGTCAGCCTGTCGTACAGCTCGCAGGCGGTGGACGGCCGGACGGCCGCGACCAACAACCAGTCCTCGTGGATCGGTGAGGGCTGGGACTACACCCCCGGCTTCGTCGAGCGGCGCTTCAAGCCGTGCGCCAAGGACGGCCAGGCCGGCTCCGGTGAGCAGTGCCTGTCCGGCTGGAACGCGACGATCTCGCTGAACGGCCGCTCCTCGACGCTGGTCCGCGACGACGGCACCGGCACCTGGCGGCTGGAGGGCGACGACGCCTCGCGCGTCGAGCTGCTGACCGGCGCCACCAACGGCGACAACAACGGCGAGCACTGGCGGGTCACCACGACCGACGGCACCCAGTACTGGTTCGGTGTCGGCCGCAAGCCCGGCGCGGGAGCGGGCTCACCGGCCACCAACTCGGCCTGGACCACCCCGGTGTACGGCAACAACGCCGGCGAGGAGTGCAACAAGTCGACCTTCGACGCCTCCTGGTGCGACCAGGCCTGGCGCTGGAACCTCGACTTCGTCGTGGACCCGCGGGGCGGAGTGATCTCGCACTGGTACGAGAAGGAGACCAACCAGTACATGCGGGGCGTCTCCGCCCAGAACCCGTCCGGCACCCGCACCCCGTACGTGCGCGGCGGCTACCTGGCCCGGATCGCCTACGGCTCCCGGCTCACCGACGCGGACAGCGTCAAGCCGACCGGCCAGGTGCTGTTCGACACCGCCGAGCGCTGCCTGCCCGACGCCGGCTTCGACTGCGCGCCCGGCAAGCTGAACAGTGCCAACTCGGGCAAGTGGCCGGACGTGCCGTTCGACCAGAACTGCGGCGCCACCGGCACCTGCACCAACTACTCCGCCACCTTCTGGTCCACCAAGCGCCTGACGAAGATCACCACCCAGGTCCTCAACGGCGGCGGCTACGCCGACGTCGACTCCTACGCGCTCGACCAGGAGTACCCGGACCCGGGCGACCGCACCGCCCCGGCGCTGTGGCTGAAGTCGTTCACCCACACCGGGTACG
Organism: Kitasatospora sp. NPDC089913; assembly: GCF_044748625.1. Classification (NCBI taxonomy): domain Bacteria; kingdom Bacillati; phylum Actinomycetota; class Actinomycetes; order Kitasatosporales; family Streptomycetaceae; genus Kitasatospora; species Kitasatospora sp. NPDC089913. Next base: position 74,038 of record NZ_JBIVGI010000021.1, read on the forward strand.
ACGGCGCCGACAAGATCGTGCAGCCCGCCATCACCTTCACCGGGCAGTTCTACAACAACCGCGTCGACTCCAGCACCGACGGCCGCCCCGCGCTCAACCGGCGCCGCATCATCGGCGTGACCGCCGAGACCGGCATGGTGACCGAGGCCGTCTACGCCGGGACCGACTGCGCTCCCGGCGCGCTCCCGGGCAGCCAGGACGGCAACGGCAAGCGCTGCTACCCGGTCTACTGGAACGCCGACGAGAAGAGCCCGCTCGACCCCAGCCTCGACTGGTTCCACAAGTACGTCGTCGCCCAGGTCAACGAGCGCGACCCGTTCGGCGGCTCGCCCGCCCGCACCACCACGTACCAGTACGTGGGTGACGCGGCCTGGCACCGCGACGACGACGAGTACACCGACCCCAAGCGCCGGACCTGGAACCAGTTCCGGGGCTACGAGCAGGTCGTCACCCGCAGCGGCGCGGCCCCCGACCCGATCGGCAAGGCCGCCGCGTTCTACCTGCGCGGCATGGACGGCGACTACAAGGCCGACGGCAGCAGGCGCACCGCCACCTACACCGACATCAACGGCGCCACCGTAAAGGACGCCAACCCGCTGGCCGGCTCACTGCGCGAACGCCACACCTACACCGCCGACAACGGCACGGTCGTGGCGATCACCAAGTCCGACATGTGGCTGTCGGCTCCCACCGCCACCCACAACCGCGGCACCGGACTGCCCCCGCTGACCGCGCAGATGATGCGCAACGGCACGGGCAAGGACAGCGCGCTGCGCTCCGACGGATCGTGGCAGTCGACCTCGAAGACCGCGGTCTTCGACGAGTACGGCATGCCCAAGCGGGTCGTGGACCGCGCGGACGGCCTGCCCGACCTGTGTGTGGCCACGAAGTACGCCCGCAACACCGCGACCTGGACGCTCGACCGGGTCGCCGAGACGATCCAGGGCCGGGGCGACTGCGCCACCGACCCGACCGAGGCCGACACCCTCGGGCGCAACCGCGCCTTCTACGACGGCCAGGCCTCCGGGGTGCTCAACGGCCCCGGTCAGGTGACCCGGACCGAGGAGCTGGACGGTTTCTCCGGCGGACAGCCGGTGTTCTCCCTGGTCTCCACCGTCGGCTACGACGCCTACGGCCGGGTCACCACCAGCACCGACGCCGCCGGCGCGACCACCACCACCGAGTACCAGCCGGCCGCCAACGCGCTGCCGACCAGCGTCAAGGTGACCAACCCCAAGGGCTGGAGCAGCACCACCACCTTCCACCCGACCCGTGAGGTCCCGGTCAAGTCGGTCGACCACAACGGCCGGACCTCGCAGCAGACCGTCGACGCCCTCGGCCGCACCACGGCCGCCTGGCAGCCCGGTCGCACCCCCGGCACCGACCTCGCCGACAGCCTGACCGAGTACCAGCTGTCCAACACCGGCACCAGCTCGGTCACCACCAGGAAGCTGCGCGAGAGCGGCCAGAGCTACACCGTCGGCGTCACCATCCTGAACGCCTTCGGCGAGCCGGTCCAGAGCCAGAGCTCCCCGGCCAACGACGCCGCCGGCACCCGGATCGTCAGCGACACCTTCTACAACAGCCACGGCCAGGTGGTGAAGACCAACCAGCCGTACATCAGCCGCACCGGCGATCCCGGCACCACCCGCTTCGTCGCCAACGACAACGAAGTCCCCGGCCAGAGCGCCTCGTTCTACGACGGCCTCGGCCGCCCGGTCGTCCAGACCTTCTCGTCCAAGGCGATCGAGCAGTGGCGCTCGACCGTCTCCTACCCGGGTGTGGACCGCACCGACGCCACCCCGCCCCAGGGCGACATCCCGACCAGCACCCTCGTCGACTCCCGCGGGCGCACCACCGAACTGCGGCAGTACAAGAACGGCACGACGCAGGGCGCCTACGACGCCACGCGCTACACGTACGACGTCGAGGGCAAGCTGAGCCAGGTCACCGACACGGTCGGCAACGCCTGGAAGTACGGCTACGACGTCCACGGCCGCCAGACCCGGTCGGAGGACCCGGACAAGGGCACCATCACCACGGTCTACGACGCCGCCGACCGCCCGGTCTCCACGACCGACGCCCGCGGCACCACCGTCGCCGTCAGCTACGACATCCTCGGCCGGCCGCTGTCGCGCAACCTCGGCAGCACCACCGGCACCCCGCTGGCCACCTACGAGTACGACACCCTGCTGCCCGGCCTGCCCACGGCCGCGACCAGCTGGTCCGACGGCAAGGGCTACCGCCAGGAGGTCACCGGCTACAACACCGCCTACCAGGCGACCGGCACCCGGCTCACCGTCCCGGACGGCGAGGGCGCCCTCTCCGGCAGCTACGCCAACGAGACCAGCTACGACCCGATCTCCGGCCTGGCCGTCCTGACCGACATGGGCGCGGCGGGCCCGCTGCCGGCCGAGACGGTGTACCTCGGCCGCAACCCCAACGGCCTGCTGAGGTCGATGGGTTCCTCGCTCGGCGACGACTTCGTCAACTTCACCGTCTACGACGACCTCGGCCAGCTCCAGCGGATCACCTACGGCGACGTCCCCAAGCAGGTCGCGCTCACCCACACCTACCAGCCCGGCACGGGCCGCCTGCTGCGCTCCCTGCTGGACAAGGAGGACGGCCGGACGTCGGTCGACGTCACCGACTACACCTACAGCCCGGCCGGTGACGTCACCTCCGTCTCCACCTGGCGCAACGACGGCGCCACCGACACCCAGTGCTTCACCTACGACCACCTGAAGCGCCTCACCCAGGCCTGGACGGACACCGGTGGCACCACCACCCGGCCCGACCCGTCCGTGCCCGGCGTCGGCGGCTGCACCAACACCACTCCCGGCCCCGCCGCCCTCGGCGGCCCGGCGCCCTACTGGCAGTCCTTCGGCTACGACGCCACCGGCAACCGCACCGGCACGGTCGACCACGACCCCACCGGCAACACCGCCAAGGACGTCACCGCCACCCACACCTACCCGGCCCCCGGCCAGCCCCGGCCGCACGCCCCGACCAGCACCCGGACCACCACCGGCAACGGCCCGACCGTCACCACCGGTTACACCTACGACCAGACCGGCAACACCCTCACCCGCCCCGACCAGGGCGGCAACACCCAGACCATGACCTGGGACCCGGACGGCCACCTGGCCACCGCCGCCACCAGCGGCGGCACCTCCACCTATGTCTACGACGCCGACGGCAACCGCCTGCTGCGCCGCGACCCGGGCAGCACCACGCTCTACCTCGGCAGCACCGAGCTGACCCTCAACACCGCCACCGGCCAGGTCAGCGGCACCCGGTACTACCCGACCGCCGGCGGCCCGACCATCGCCCGCACCTCGGACGGACGGCTCAGCTACATCGCCTCCGACCTCAACGGCACGGGCACGACGGCGATCGACACCACCTCGCTCGGAGTCACCCGGCGCGCGTTCAAGCCCTTCGGCGAGGAGCGCGGCGCCCAGCCGTCCCCCGGCGAGTGGCTCGGCGAGAAGGGCTTCGTCGGCGGCACCCAGGACAAGGCCACCGGCCTGACCCACCTGGGCGCCCGCGAGTACGACCCCAAGCTCGGCCGCTTCCTGTCGGTCGACCCGGTCATCGACACCAGCGACCCGCAGCAGCTGCAGGGCTACCTGTACGCCAACAACAGCCCGCTGACGTTCTCGGACCCGAGCGGTCTGTGGTGGGGCTCCAGCATCGTCAAGAAGGCGACACAGGCGGTCAGCAAGGCCGTCGACGTGGTCAAGGAGAACTACAGCACCATCTCCAACATCGGCCACACCGTCCTGGACGTGGCCGGCATGATCCCGGTGATCGGTGACGCCTGCGACATCGTCAACGGCGTCTGGTACGCGGCCGAGGGCGACTGGAAGAACGCGGCCATGTCCCTGGTCGCCGTCGTCCCGGTGATCGGCAGCGCCGCCACTGCGGCCCGCATCGCCTCCAAGGCCTCCAAGGCCCTCGACACCGTCAGCGGTGTGGCCAAGGCCGTCGAACGCGGCAGCGAGGCGGCGAAGAGCGTCCGCGGTGCCGCCAATGCCTCGTCGAATGCGGCGTCCGTGTCGCGAGCTGCCAAGAAGTCCGGGCCGTCTCCCGGAGCCTCGAAGGCGAGTGGCGGAAAGACGCCCCCCCGGAACAACGGGGTGTCGAACAGCGGCGCCCGCGCCAAGGCAGGGCCCGGCAAGGGAAATGCGGCGGTATGGAACCAGCGGGGACGTCCCGACAAGCAGAAGGTCATCGCCGGACACGGCGCCTACATCAAGGGATCGGGTGAAGTCGATGTGCCCAAGGGCACCACGCTGAAGTTCTACGTCAAGGACGGCGAGAAGCTCGATCAGATCGACGGGCTGAACGTGGAGCTGGGAGGGTTCCCGCAGCCGAAGGTCCAGGAGACCATCAAGGGAGGGAACGGGGCCAAGGTGCAGGACTACACTGTGTTCCCGGGCCCCGACATGGAGATGTCCGTCAAATCGATCACGGTGAGCGACGCGATGCGGCTCAGCGAAATCCTGAAGGAGAACATGGGCGTCGTGCACGTTGCCATCTGCAGAAGTTGGGCGGACTCGTGACCTACTACCCGGACGGATCGCCCTACACCTACCACCAGCCCGCCGAGGGAATGGTGAACATCGGCTGGCTGGACAGGTCTCATGCGTACCAGCAGGGCGAGGTGGCCGACGAGGTCGTGGACGGCCTGCTGAGACTGGTCACCAGGCCTGACAACCAAACGCGGGGCCTGCACGAGTGCCACTTCTGCGGTGTGATCTTCCTGACGGTGGACAACCCGCACGCCAAGAACGGCACCAGCTTGCTGGGGAGCGCGGAGATCCATGTCCGAGGTTCCTCGGGCGGCACCGTCTTCGTGGCGCCGACCCTGGTGATCCACTACATCGTCGAGCACCAGTACCAGCCGCCGGACGAGTTCCTGGACGCCGTTGAAGTCGAGGTACGAAGGAGGTCCGGCGAGCAGGTCTGACGGACCGCTCGTTCTGACAGCCGAGGTGGCCGCGTCGACGGCAAGGGCCCCGCCGGATTCCGGCGGGGCCCTTGCCGTGCTACGACACAGGCGGGCGCAGGAGCGCCAGGACGGCGTCCATCGCCGGGCGGGCTGTTGGCGCGGGGAGGGTCAGGGCGTGGATGCGGCGGGTGAGTTCCGGGCCGAGGACCGGGTGCAGGGCGATGTCGGCGGTGGCCGGGGTGTGGGCGTCGGCGGCGAGCTGCGGCACCAGGGCCGCCCCGAGGCCGTTGGCCACCATCCGCAGGGCAAGGTGGTAGTCGTCCACCGCATGCGCGATCCGGGGCGCGAAGCCGGCCAGGGCGCAGGCGGCGCGGACCAGGGCGGCGCTGCCGTCCTCGCGGGAGCCGACGATCCAGGGGGTGTCGGCGAGGTCGCGCAGGTCGACGGCGGCCCCGTCGGCACTGTGGCCGGCGGGCAGGGCCAGCAGGACCGGGTCGGCGGCGAGCGGGTGGACGGTGAACTCGGCGGCCGGGAAGGCCGGTTCGGGGACCAGGTCGTAGCTGTAGCGGACGGCGAGGTCGCAGCGGCGGGCCCGGAGTGCGGCGAGGGCCTCGGGCGGTTCCAGCTCCAGCAGCGACACCCTCAGCTCGGGGTAGCGCTCGCGGGCGGCCACCAGGGCGGGCAGCACGTGCACGGCGGCGAAGGTCGAGAAGCAGGCCAGGGCGACCGGGCCGCGCGGGGTGTCGGCGGCGGCCCGCAGGTCGCGTTCGGCGGTCTCCAGCGCGCCCAGCACGATGCGGGCGTGCGCGACCAGCCGCACGCCCTCGGATGTCAGCCGGACCCGGCGGCCGTCCCGTTCCAGCAGCGGCACACCGGCCTCGCGCTCCAGCACGGCGAGCTGCTGGGAGACCGCCGAGGAGGTGCGGCCGAGGGCGGCGGCGGCCGCCGTCATCGTCCCCCGGTCGGCGAGTTCGCGCAGCAGGAGGAGCCGCCCCGGATCCAACATCAAGCTGTCCTTACCGGTCTGTGAAGCATTACGTGGTGGACCTCAAAGATCCTTCCGGGGCATCCTGCCGCAAGCACCGGGCGGCCCGCCCGGACGGGGACAGGAGAGCACCTTGATCGACACGCGGCTGATCGAACGCCACGCGGCCCGGGCCTGGCCCGCCGAGGAGGTGCGGGAGGAGGGCGGCTGGCTGTTGCGGCACACCCCCGGGGTGCCGCGCCGGCGGTCGAACTCGGCGCTGCCGGTGGGGGCGGGCGACGGCCTGCTGGAGGGTCTGGAGCGGGTGGAGCGGTACTACGCCGGGCACGGGCTGCCGGTGACCGTCCAGGTCGCGCCCGCCGAGGAGCACACCGCGCTGGACGCGGCGCTCGACGCGCGCGGCTACCGACGGGACTCGGCGGTGCTGGTCTGCACGGCACCGGCCGCCGCGGTGGCCGCCGCCGCCCGGCCCGCCGCGCCGCTGGACGTCACCCTCGCCGAACACCCCACCCGGGCCTGGCTGGACGCGTACGCGGAGCTGGAGCCCGGCGGGACCGAACCGGAGGCCGCCGAGGAGCTGTTCCGGCGGATCGGCGGGCCGGCGGCCCACCTGGGCGTCGAGCGCGACGGCCGGCTCGTCGGCATCGGGCTGGTGGTGGCGGCGCCCGGCTGCGCCGGGGTGTTCTGCATGGCCACCGCCCCCGCGCACCGGCGGCAGGGCGTGGCCGGGGCGGTCCTGCACGTCGGCGCACGCTGGGCGGCGGCCCGGGGTGCGGAGATCCTGTACCTCCAGGTGACGGCCGAGAACACGACGGCGCGGCGGCTGTACGAGCGGGTCGGCTTCGAGGTGTCGCACAGCTACCACTACCGGCTGAAGCCCTGAGGTCCAACGGGCCATCACCGGTCGCCGGGCCACCAACAAAGGGAGTCGAGAGTTCCGCATCTTGCCGTAGCATCCCTCCCGCATCTGCAACCGTTCACCGGGGGGCGACCACAGTGGCCGCACGATCGATCGGCACACCGGCACGAACGGCTGCCGTCAAACTCGCCGCAGGGGCCGTCGCCCTGGGCTGCCTGGCCCTCTCCGGTTGCACGGCCGCGCGGAGCGACGTCCCGGGAACGGACGGGGCGACGCGCGCGGCCCAGCCGGTCAAGTCCCGGGACGAGGCGATGGGCCGGGTCACCCAGGTGCTCGAGCATCTGCGGGAGGCGGCCGTCGGCCAGGGCGGACCGGTGAGCCAGAACCTCGGCTACTACCGGTGCGAGGGCCCCGACATCGCGGGGCCGACGGAGCCGTACGTGCTGAGTTCCGCCACCAGCCTCGATGTCCCGGCCGACGGGCGTGTCGCGATCGTGCGCCGGCTGCGGGACGCCCTGAGGAGCGAGGGTCTGTCGATCAGCGGCTACAAGGAGTCCGCGACCACGGCCACGCCCTCACTGGGCGCGAACGGGCCGGCGGCGGGGACCGCCCCCGGCGCCTCGTTCCGGGCCGCGTCCACGGGCGGCCCGCCGGGCGACCACTACCTCGTCGCCGTGGAGGAGCGCTCCGACAAGGGCATCATGCTCATCGTCAGCACCGCCTGTCTGACCCCGCCGGACGCACTGCGGGTGCCGCCGCTGGTGCCACCGACGACGAAGGTTCCGTGAGGGCGGATCAGGAGCCGTCCCCGCAGGAGGACTTGCGGCGCCTCTCGAAGTCCTTGGCGCTCAGCAGCTTGTAGTCCCAGTCCCAGCCGCCCGCCGCCCACTTGCCGACGGGCAGGCCCAGCAGCACCTCACCGGGCACGGTCACGGTGAGGGCGCGGTCGCGGACGACCTCCACGGTGTAGCGGCGGTCCGCGACCACCTGCCCGGGCCTGCTGCCGGTGCTCGTCCAACCCGGCGGCAGATCGCCCAGGTCGACGGTCTCCACGGCCGAACGGCCCTCGCGCGGGCGGACCTCCAGCTTCTCCGACCCCGGGAAGACCTTCACCCGCACCGCGTGCAGCCGCTCGTCGTGGCACATCCCGGTCCGCACGACCAGCCGCCCGGCGTCCAGACGCACGCCGATCAGCCGGTCCGCCGGCGGTTCCGGATCGCCGCACCCGGCGACCGTGCCGGCGACCACCGCCACGGCCGCGGCCGTCACCGCCGCCCTGCGCCGCCACTGTTCCATGAGCCCCCGCTCTCCCTACGGCCGCACAGGAAGTCGGCCGTGTCGACTTCCTACTCCGCCGCCGCGGCCGGCCCGTGGTCGAGAACCACGTCGAGATCCGCGTCGAGATCCACGTCGAGAATCGCGTCGACCTCCACCTCGACCAGCCACGCGGGGTCGATGAAGCGCGACACCTCGACGAAGGTGCAGGCGGGGCGGACCTCGGCGAACCGTTCGCCGTGCGCGCGGGCCGCCTCGCGCCACCGGGTGACGTCGGTGAGCATGATCCTGGTCCGGACGACGTCCGTGAGCCCGGCGCCAGCCGCCCGCAGGGCCGTCTCGGCGATGTCCAGGCAGCGCACCGTCTGCGCGTGGACGTCGCCCGGGCCGACCGTCGCGCCGTCGTCCCCGATCGGTGCCGTCCCGGCGACGGCGACGTACGCGCCCTTCCGCACCGCCCGTGAGAAGCCGATCTCCGGCTCCAGCGGCGAGCCCGAACCGACGTTCTGTCGCGTGGCGTAGTCCATCGGGCCATCATCCCAGGATGCGCGCACCACTCCCGCGGGGGGGCTGGCGGGAAGTCAGGGCGGGTGGGAGTGAAGGGGAGTGAAGGGGGTGGGCGCGCGCCGCGAGGGGTGGCGGTGGAGCCGGCAGCGCCCAGCCGAAAGGCCCGGGCTTCCGGCCGGGGGCACGCCGCCGCAGGAACAGGCCCACGAGGGGCGCAGCCGACAACGCAAGCTGCTCGCCACGCCCCGACAGCCGGGTGGGGCGCCGCCCAAAGGCCGCGCTCCGCCCGGAAAAGAGGTGTGGGCGCGTGCCGGCCGGCCGTCGCCGGGGGACACGCGCCCACCTCACCGGAGGGGGCGGTACGGACGCCGCGACGGGGGTGGCGCGGCGTCCGTACCGGGCTCCGGTGGTTCGAGGGGTCAGCTCGCCGCCGGGACGGCGCGGCGGCCGGTGGCGGCGCGCAGGGCCACGGCGAGGCCGACCAGGACGATGCCGAACCAGACCACGCTCTTGACGCCCGTGTGGTCGGCGAACAGGCCGCCGATCAGGGCGCCCAGGGCGATGCAGGTGTTGTAGGCCATGGTGTTGAGCGACATCGCGGCCTCGAAGGTCTCCGGCGCGGCCGCGAGCGTCATGTTGATCTGGCTGAGCTGGACGACACCGAAGGCGACGCCCCACAGCACCATGGCGACGATCACGCCGAAGTCGTTGGTGCCGATGGTCAGCAGCATCACCAGGGCGCCGATCAGCAGCAGACCGCCGACCACGAAGCTGCCGCGCAGGCTCTTGTTGACGCTCTGGCCGCCGATGAAGTTGCCGATCGCGCCGCCGATGCCGAAGACGATCAGGACGACGGTGATGAAGCCGACGCTCGCCTCCGCGCTCTTCTCGAGGTACGGGCGGACGAAGGTGTACGCCCCGAAGTGGCCGAGGACGAAGAACACCACCATGACCAGGACCACGCGCAGCGGCACGTTCTTGACCGGCAGGCCGAAGACCTCGCGGACGGAGACCGCGTTCGCCGACGGCAGCGAGGGGATGGTGGCGGCGACGGCGAGCAGCACCAGCGCGCTGAGGCCGGCCCAGATCAGGAAGGTGGTGCGCCAGGAGCTGGCGCTCTCCAGCAGGGTGCCGAGCGGGATGCCGACGACGGTGGCGATCGAGATGCCGGACATCACGACGGCGGCGGCCCGGTTGGCCTGCTTCTCGGGGACGATGCGCATCGCCATGCTGACGCCGATGGCCCAGAAGACGCCGCTGGCGAAGCCCATGAACATGCGGGTGACCAGGATCAGCGGGTAGTTGGGGGCGATCGAGGTGATCAGGTTGCCCACGGCCAGTACGCCGAGCAGGGTGGTGAGCAGCTTGCGCCGGTTGACCCGGCGGGTCCAGGCCACGATGAACGGCACGCCGAGGCCGGCCGCGACGCCCTGGGCGGTGACCATCAGGCCGGCGGTGCCGACCGAGACGTCCAGGCTCTCGCTGAGCGGGGTGAGCAGGCCGATCGGCATCAGTTCGGTGGTGAGGAAGACGAAGAGGCTCGCGGTGATGGCGGCGACGCCGAGCCATCCGTCGGCCGCCGGGCCGCTCTTCCGCGGTGTCGCCGCGGTGGGGAGTTCTTCTTCTTGCGTGGTCATGTCATATCTCCGGAAGTGGTCGGGCGCGGTACCCGGCGCCGGGCGGCGCCGGGTCCGACAAGGTGGTGAGCGTGGTGAGGTGCGCCCGCCGCTACCCGCTGCGTTCCTCTTCGAGGGCGCGCGCGCCGGTACCGGACGTGAGGGGTTCGGGAGGCGCCGCCGCGGGCTCCTTCCGGGGCGGACGGGACTGGCCGAGCACGACCGCCAGGAAGATCACGGCGATGCCGAGGAGCTGGAGCAGCGACAGCGTCTGGTCCTTGAAGAGGAAGCCCAGCAGCGTCGCCACGACCGGACTGCCCAGTGCCAGGAAGGACACCGCCGTGGCCGGCAGCAGCCCGATCCCCCGGAACCAGACGATGTAACTGAGCACCGCGCCCAGGGAGATGAGGTAGGCGAAGCCGAGCACGTTGTCACCGGTCAGGCCGTCCGGCATGTCCTCCAGCGACAGCCAGAACGGCAGCAGCACCAGACCGCCCGCGGTCAGCTGCCACCCGGTGAAGGTCAGCAGGCTGACGCCGTCCGGGCGGCCCCAGCGCTTGGTGAGCGTGATGCCCGAGGCCATGCACAGGGCGCCGCCGACCGCGGCCAGCACGCCGACGGCGTCCAGCGACACCTTGCCCTTGAAGACGAGCAGGGCCACACCCCCGGCGCCCAGGGCGCAGGCCAGCGCGTGCACGCCTCTGACCCGTTCACCGAGGAACACCGCCGCCAGCAGCACCACGAACATCGGCTGGGCCGACATGATCACCGCGGCGATACCGCCCGGCAGCCGGTAGGCCGCGACGAAGAGCAGGAAGTTGAAGGCGCCGATGTTCAGCACCCCCAGCACCAGCGCGCGCAGCCACCAGACGCCGACCGGCAGCTTCCGGCCCAGGGCCAGCAGGAACAGCCCGCCCGGCAGGGCCCGCATGGTCGTCGCCAGCAGCGGCCGGTCCGGGGGCAGCAGTTCGGTGGTGATCAGATAGGTGCTGCCCCACACCGTCGGTGCCAGGCCGGTCAGGGCCACCGTGGACAGATTCCGTCTGCTCGTCATGTCGATCTCGCCTCACATCCGGTGGGAAGCACCGCGGGTTCGGGTCCGGCCGGCTCAGTCGAAGATCGGGTCGCGGTCGCGGCCGCGCTTCAGCTCGAAGAAGCCGTCGGTGCTCGTCACCGCCAGTACGCCGTCCCAGAGCTTCCCGGCCGCCTCGCCACGCGGGGCGGGGGTGAGCACCGGACCGAAGAAGGCCAGCGGCTCGCCGTCCGGGCCGGGCACGTGGATCACGGGGGTGCCGACCTCGGAGCCGACCGGGTCCATGCCCTCGTGGTGCTGGATCCGCAGCTTCTCGTCCCACGAGTCGTCGTCCGCGGCCGAGACCAGCTCGAGCGGCAGGCCGGCCTCCTTGAGGGCGGCGGTGATCATGTCGTGGCCGAGCCCGGCCTTCTCGTGGTGGATCAGCCGGCCCATGGCGTTGTAGAGCGGGCGCAGCACCTCGGCGCCGTGCTGCTCCTGGGCCGCGATGCAGACCCGCACGCAGGCCCAGCCGTCGATCATGCCCTGGCGGTACTTCTCCGGGACCTCGCGGCCCTCGTTGAGCACGGACAGGCTCATGATGTGGAACCGGGTCTCCACCGGCCTGACCTGCTCCACCTCCAGCATCCAGCGGGAGGTGATCCAGGCCCAGGGGCAGCGGGGGTCGACCCAGATGTCGGCGGTGATCGTCTCGGGACTGGCCGGTGCGGCGCTCATGGCGGTCGCTCGTCCTTTCGTCTGACGGGCGGCACGGGCGGCACAGGCGCGCGCGGGCACGCCTCGGCGGGGTGCGCCCAGGTGCGGGTGAACGGGGAGAGGTCGACGGCGGCACGGCGTCCGGGCAGGACGGACGGACCCGGTCGGGGCCCGCCCGGCGGAGCCGCTCCGGGGCGGCTCCGACCGTGTGCGGTCGCCTTCAGTGTCGGGCCGCGCGCATCGATGAGTCCAACACATGCTTGTCACCCGTTGCATCGCGGATCACGATGGACGGATGGAGCTCCAGCAGATGCGCTACGTGATCGCGGTCGCCGAGACGAACAGCTTCACCCGCGCCGCCCAGCGCTGTCTGGTGGTGCAGTCCGCGCTCAGCCACCAGATCGGGCGGCTGGAGAAGGAACTCGGCGCGCGGCTCTTCGAACGCACCAGCCGCCGGGTGCGGCTGACCCCGGCCGGGGCGGCCTTCCTGCCCGCCGCCCGGCAGTGCCTGGACGCCGCGGAACGGGCCGCCACCGAGGTCGCGGCCGCCGTCGGGGAGGTGCGCGGACTCCTCAAGGTGGGACTGATCCCCACCGTCGCGGCGGTGGACATCCCGGCCGTGCTCGGCGAGTTCCACCAGCGGCACCCGAAGGCCCGGATCAGCCTGAGCGTCGGGGCCAGCGACGAACTGGTCGAGCAGGTCCGGCAGGGCGAGATCGAGGTGGCGTTCCTCGGCATCCCGGTCACCGCGCACCCCCGGGGGGTGATGGCCAGGGAGCTGGCCCGCGAGCGGCTGGTCGCCGTGGTCTCCCCGGACCACCCGCTGGCCGGCGAGGACTCGGTGGACCTGCGGCGGCTGGCCTCGGAGGTGTTCGTCGACCTCCCGGCGAAGACCGCCGGGCGGGCCCAGTCCGATCTGGCGTTCGCCGCGGCCGGCCTCACCCGCGAGGTCGCCTTCGAGGTGACCAACGCGGACTACCTGGCCCGGCTGGTCGCCGCGGGCCTGGGGGTGGCGCTGCTGCCGCCCCGGTACGTGGCGGGCCTCAGCGGCATGGTCACGATCGAGGTGACGGACGCGCCGTCCCGGGCCGAGTACGTGATCTGGGGCCGGGAGAGCCCGCACCCGGCGGCGGCGGCCTTCCTGGAGCTGCTGGGGATCGGCGAGGACTGACGCCGGGCCGGTGGGGCCCGACGGCGGGTCGGCGAGGACCGGCGCCGGGCCGGTGGAACCGGACGGCGGATCGGCGGGGACGTGGAGCCGGGGCCTCCCCGAGGGGAGGGAGGCCCCGGTGGGTGGGGGTCAGGAGAGGCGGTGCACGGTGAAGTCGACCGCCACGTCCAGGACGGGCTGGGTGGTGGTGAACACCTTCTTGTGGGTGAAGCCGCCGTCGGCCACCAGCTTCTCGAAGTACGCGACGTCACCCATGGTGCTGAAGAACATGACCATGCGGCCGTCCTCCGTCAGGTGCTCGCGGGCCTCCTGGAAGAAGCGGGTCAGCGCCCGGTAGCCGGCGTCGGTACCCGCGACGTCCGCGTAGTCGGCGGCGGCGAACCACTGGAACGGCGGGTTGAAGACGATCAGGTCGAACCGGCCCTCGACCGCGGCGAAGACGTCGCTCTCGCGCGCCTCCACCCGGTCGGCGACCTGGTTCAGCTCCGCGTTGGCCCGCACGGCGGCCACGGCGTCCGGGTTGAGGTCGACCGCCAGGACGTCGGCGCCCTTCTTCGCGGCGATCAGGGCCAGCGAACCGCTGCCGGTGCCCATGTCGAGGACCCGGTCGCCGGGCTTGACCTCGGCGAACACCGCGCCGCCCAGCATCGGGGAGACCGGGCAGGGGGTCATCACGGAGGCGGGCACCCGCAGGGTCAGGCCGAGGAACGGGACGGTCTGCTCGCCCTCCTCGCCGCCCAGCTCGCCCAGGGCGCGGCGGAGTTCGGTGATCTCCTTCACCTGGGCCTCGGGGACCAGCGGGCGGTAGGACTCGGCCTCGGAGGTGGACTGCTGCTGAAGCGTCATGTCGTGGTATCCGTCCATGTGTGGGGTGGGTTCGGTGATGGTCGGGTGACGCGGACTCAGAGGTCGGCCCGGAGCCGGGCGTACGCGGCGGCCAGCCGGCCGCCGACCTCGGCGGTGCTGACCAGCACCGCCATGTTGGCCCGGGAGGAACGGCCCTCGGTGGCGGCATCCACCGCCCGCATCAGGTACTTGGTGATCGCCTGGCCCCGGATGCCGTCCCGGTCGGCGGCGGCCGTCGCCTCGACGATGGCGGCGTCCACCTCCTCGCTGTCGATCGCCTCCTCCGGCCGGACCGGCGTGGTGACCAGGAAGCCGCCCCGGTTGCCCAGGGCCCAGTGGTTCTCGATCGACCGGGCCACCAGCTCGTCGTCGTCCAGCCGCAGCGGGCTACGGAAGCCGCTGGACTCGCAGTAGAAGGCCGGGAAGTCGTCCGAGCGGTAGGAGACCACCGGGACGCACTGGGTCTCCAGGTACTCCAGGGTCAGACCGAGGTCCAGGATCTTCTTCGCCCCGGCGCACACCACCGCGACCTTGGACCGGGTGAACTGGATCAGGTCCGAGGACACGTCCATGGAGGTGGCCGCGCCCCGGTGAACCCCGCCGATGCCGGCGGAGGAGAAGAACGGGATGCCCGCCAGCTCCGCCGCCACCAGGCAGGAGGCGACCGTCAGCGCGCCCATCCGGCCCTGGGCCAGCACGACCGGCAGGTCCCGGCTGCTGACCTTGGGGATGCCCGGGGTGGAGGCGAACCGCTCGATGTCGGCGTCCGTCATGCCGACCACGATCCGGCCGCCCTCGACCGCGATCGTGGCGGGGACGGAGCCGCCCGCCCGGACGGCCTGCTCCACCTTGCGGGCGGTCGCGGCGTTGTCCGGGTAGGGCAGTCCGTGGGTGATGACGTTGGACTCCAGCGCCACCACCGGGCGGCCCTCGTGCAGCGCCTCGGCCACCTCCTCGCTCACGGTGAGCGGCACGGCCCGGTGCGGGAGGGCGGTGGTCGGCGTCACGGTCGCGGGCGTCACGGACCCGGGAGACGCGGACCCGGGCGTCACGGACCCGGGCGTCACGGACCCGGGCGTCACGGTCGTCCCCATCAGAGTGCGTCGGGGCGGTAGTCGGGCACCTTGCCGAGGATGTCCCGGCGGTTGACGATCTCCGGGATGTAGACCTGCTCGGTCCAGTTCTCCTCGGCGATCGACTCGACCGCGATCGACACCACGCCCTCGTCGCAGCCGAAGGCGTCGGTGACCGCCTTGGTCACCGCCGCCAACAGCTCGGCCTGCTGGGTGTCGCTGAGTTCCATCGGGAAGTGCTTGATGTTCACGTGGGGCATCACGGTGTCCTTCCGCAGGTGCAGGCGGCGGTGGACGGCCGTCACCAGCTCGTCGATGTCCGGCGCCCGGAGCAGGGAGTAGTGGTCGGCCGTCAGCTCGACGACGGTCGGCGGGTCGGCCGAGTAGCCGCTGCTGCCGTCGAGGAACGAGTACTCGTCCCCCCGTGCCTTGAAGACGGTGATGGGTGCGGAGACCCGGCGCTCCCGCAGTTCGCGGAAGGTGTAGTTGAACTCGAAGGTCGTCCCCACGATCCGGACGATCCGCCGCACCAGGTCCGGGTCCAGGCCGGGGATGCCCTCGCCGACGAACCGGGCGAAGCTCTCGTCGTCCCGGGCCACCTCGAGGCACCGCTCCAGCAGCGGGCCGTCGATCGTGCCGGTGAACACCGAGAGCAGGATCGCCACGAAGGCCCGGCTGGTGTAGCTGGCGGTCCGCTCCTCGGGGCGGGTCCCGGTGGTGCGGACCTCGGGCGAGCCGGGGGCGATCAGGAAGACGTGGTCGACCGTGCGGCCGGCCTGCTCCAGCTGGTACGCCGTCTCGAAGGCGACCCGGGCCCCGAAGGAGTAGCCCCACAGGGTGTACGGGCCCTCGGGCTGGACCTCCAGCACCGCCCGGACGTCCGCGGCCGCCATCTCCCTGATCGTCGGGTAGGGGACCTCCCCCGGGTTGACGCCGTGGGCCTGCACCCCGAGGAACGGCCGCCCGGTGCCGAGGCGTTCGGCCAGCAGCCGCAGGTTCATCGGGTAGCCGCCCAGTCCGGGCCAGCAGAAGACCGGGCGTGCGGGTGCGCTCGGCGCGGGTGAGCCCAGCGCCGACGAGCTCGGCGCCGGTGAGCTCGGCGCGGGTGCGCCGGAGCCGGTCAGCGGCACCAGGCGCGAGGTGCGCTCCGCCGGGCCGCCGGAGAGCCGCCGGGCCAGGCCCTCCACCGTCGGCGAGGTGAAGACGACCTCCAGCGGCAGCGCCGCCCCGAAGGCCCGGTTGATCCGGTTGACCAGGGTGACGGCCAGCAGCGAGTTGCCGCCGCAGGCGAAGAAGTCGTCCTGCGCGGAGACGCTCTCCTGCTTCATCACCTCCTGCCACAGCACGGCCACCCGGCGCTCGGTCTCGTCCCGGGGAGCCACGAAGGGCCGGTCGGCGGCCCCCGCGACCACCCGGTCCGAGACGGCCAGCGCCTTGAGGTCGATCTTGCCGTTGGCGGTGGTCGGCAGCGCGTCGAGCACCACGACCTTGTTCGGGATCATGTAGTCCGGCAGGTAGTCGACCAGGTCGTCGCGGATCAGCTCGGCCGGACCGCGCATGTGGACCGAGTCCTCCCGCATGCCCTCGTGCCGCCGCTGCTCGCGGCTGACCCGGCCGCCGAGGAAGAAGTACGAGGCGCCGCCCGGCCGGCCCAGCTCGCGCAGGATGCCGTCGAACCGCCGCGCCGAGGGCAGGTCGTCGCCGCCGCGGGAGCTGTAGCCGGAGGACATGAAACCGAGGTCGAGGTCGTTCAGCGACAGCCGCTGCGCCACCCGGCCGAGGTCGATGTAGCGCCGCCACCGCTGCGGTCCGCGGCTGATCACGGTGACCCCGAACGAGGCCCGGCCGTAGACGGCCTGGTTGATCGCGATGACCTGCTTGCGCAGGACGAGGTCGGGCGAGACCAGGCGCAGCCGGCCGTCCTCGTGCAGGTACTGCCCGGACGGGAGGTCCACGCCCTTGCCGGGGTGGACCTGGACGAACAGGTCGATGTCCCGGTCCTCGCGCGGTCCGCGCCACGGTGTCCAGTCGAAGCTGCCGAGGTAGTGGTCCTGGTCGGCGACACCCAGCCGGGCCTTGACCTCCGGGGTGAAGGGGGCGGGCGCGATGTCGAGGCCGTGGGCCGGGAGGACCTCCTCCAGGAGGCCGACGATGTGGCCGGTCTCGATCTCCAGGACCTCGGTGATGTTGGTCCGGTAGACCGGTTCGATGGCGCCGCGGCGGCCGAGGAAGTGCATCCGGATCCGGGGGGCCGCGGTGGCGGCGGTGTCGTCGGGGGCCCTGCGCGGTCCGGGGATCAGCCGCGGCGCGGGCGCCGCGGGGCCCGTCGGTGCCGCGGACGCCGTCGGTGCCGCGGAGACCAGGACGAGGCGGTGGTCGATCGGGTGGTGGTAGTGGATGCCCGGCCGGATGCCGGGGAAGCCGGTGATCTCCAGGTACACCTGGGTCGCGTAGAGCGAACCGGGCGAGGCGTAGGCGTACTTGGGCAGCAGCCGCTCCGGGCTCAGGTGCTGTCCGAGGTGACGCAGGATCGCGCCGAGCTCCCCGCTGTCCAGCTCCGCGAGCGGCCGGGAACGGCCGGCGGCGGCGGGGCGGCGGGCCAGCAGCGCCAGCAGGTCGCGCTCGGAGACCGGCGCCTCGCCCTCGTAGAAGCGGTAGGTCTTGCGGGCGAAGGCGAGGGCGCGCTGGGCCTCGGTGGCCGTCCGGCCGGGCAGGTCCACGGAGGGCAGGCCGGCCAGGTCGGCCGCGGTCCGCACACCCGGGTTGGACAGCTGGGCCTTGACCTGGAGCTTGCTCTCCTTGGACTGGTGGTGCGCGCCGTGGCTGCCCTGGTCCATCAGGGCGGCCTCCCTCGGGTCGAGTTCGACGCAGGCGATCAGGTTCTGGAAGCCCGTCCTCGGGTCGTCCTTGACCAGCACCGCCGCGTGCCGGACCCAGTCGTGGGTCTCGATGGCGAGCCGGATCTCGTCCAGCTCCACCCGGAAGCCGCGCAGCTTCACCTGGTTGTCGGCGCGGCCGGTGAACTGGACGGTGCCGTCGGCGTTCCAGTAGGCGAGGTCGCCGGTGCGGAAGAACCGCCCACGGCCGTCGGGGTCCTCGGTGAAGCGCTGCTCGGTCAGGTCCGGCCGGTGCAGGTAGCCGCGCGCCACCTGGACGCCGCCGACGGAGAGTTCGCCGATCTCGCCCACGCCCAGCTCGGCGCCGTCGCGGCCGAGGATCCGGTACTCGGTGCCGTCGACCGGGGCACCGATGGAGACCGAGTTGGGGCCGTCGCCGACGGAGGACTTGGTCACCACGAAGGAGGAGGAGTTGATGGTGCACTCGGTCGGCCCGTAGAGGTTGACCAGCTCGCAGCCCGGCAGGGCCTCCAGGAAGGTCCCGGCGAGGGATCTGGAGAGCGCCTCGCCACCGGTGAAGACCTGCTCCAGCGTGTGGCAGGAGTCCAGTTCCTCGGTCTCCAGCAGGGCCTGGAGCAGCGTCGGGACGCACTGCACGGTGGTGACGCCGTTCGCCCTGACCGCAGCGAGCAGCCGCTCGGGGTCCCGGTGGATGCCGGCCCCGCCCACCACCGCGGTGGCGCCGACCGCCGGGGCGAGGATCTCCCACTGGGCGGCGTCGAAGCTGATCGGCGTCTTCTGCAGCACGATCCGGGTGCGGTCGAGGCCGTGGGCCGCGCGCAGCCAGGCCATCTGGTGGGCGATGCTGCGGTGCTCGATCATCACGCCCTTGGGGCGGCCGGTGCTGCCCGAGGTGTAGATGACGTAGGCCAGCGCGTCGGGCGCGGGGTCGGGCAGGACGGCCGGCGCCGGCGGGTGCTCGTCCTCGGCGCGGACCACCACGGTGCCGGCCGGCGCCAGCGCGGTCAGCCGCTCGACCAGCCGGTCCTGGGCGACGATCACCTTCACGCCGGAGTGCTCGATCATGAAGCGCAGGCGCTCCTCGGGGTACTCCGGGGCCAGCGGCAGATAGGCGCCGCCCGCGAGGAGGATCGCCCAGGCCCCGGTCAGCACCTCGGTGGAGGGCTCGACGAACAGCCCCACGCACTGGTCCGCGGTCACTCCGAGACCCCGCAGGTGCCCGGCCAGTCCTCGGCTCCGGCGGACCAGTTCGGCGAAGGTCAGCCGCTCGCCGCCGCCGATCACCGCCGGGTCGTCGGGGCGCTCGGCGGCGGTGCGCAGGAGCAGTTCGGGCAGTAACGGGTGGTCGGCCGGGCCTCGGCCCGACGCTTGGGCAGTCATCTGGTCCCCCTGGGTGTACGGGTGTCCTGGTGTCCGGCTTTCCTGGTGTCCTGTGATGTCCCGGCGCTCCGGCGTCCCGGCGTCCCGGCGGGCGGGGCGGGCGGATCAGCGGTCGGCGGCGGCCCGTCCCCTGCGCAGCGCGTCGGCGACGTCGAGCATCCGGCGGGTCTGGTACGCGACGGCGGCGAGGTTGTCCTCGGTGACGTGCTCCGCCAGCCGGCCCGGGACCGCCTGCCGGCCGGAGACCGAACTGACGCCGTAGGGGTTGCCGTTGCTGGGGGCCGTCATGATCTCGTCGGTGACGCCGGGCGGCACGATGATCCCGCCCCAGTGGTAGAAGACGGCGTTGAGCGAGAGGATCGTCGCCTCCTGCCCGCCGTGCGGGGCGCCGGTGGAGGTGAACGAGGCCATCACCTTGCCCTGGAGGCCGCCGCGGGCGTTGAGCGGCCAGGCGAGCTCGATGAAGTGCTTGAGCGGGGCGGCGATCATCCCGAACCGGCCGGGGCCGCCGAGCAGGATCACATCGGCCCAGCCGAGGTCGTCGACGGAGGCGGTGGGGACGGCCGCGATCGCGGCGGCGTTCTCCTGCCAGGCCTCGGTCCACTCGGTGAACTCCGGTGCCAGGGAGCCCTGGACGTACTCGGGGACCCGGCGCAGCCGGACCGTGGCGCCGGCCTTCACGGCGGCCTCCTCGGCGGCCAGGGCGAGCTTGTGGACGTTGCCGGTGCCCGAGTAGTAGACGATCGAGATCCTCGTCGTCGGCGCGGAGGTGTCGGCGGTGGACACGGTGGTGCTCCTCAGGGTCGGTGACGGTCGGTGCGGTCGGTGGCGGTGAGCAGCGGTGAGCAGCGGTGAGCAGCGGTGAGCGGCAACAGGCGGCGGGGGCCGGAGCGGTGGGGTCGCGGGGTTACGGATCCCGGACCCCGCCCGCCCCGGCGGGTGGGGAGGGCCTCAGGCGGGGACGTCGGTCCCGAAGTAGCGGTCGCCGAAGTCGCCGATGCCGGGCACCATGAACGCGTTCTCGTTGAGCCGCTCCTCGATCGAGGAGGTCACGATCCGCACGCCGGGGTGGCGGTCGTGCACGGCCCGGATCCCCTCCGGGGCGGAGAGCAGGTTCACGAAGAGGATGTGCTCCTCCGGCACGCCGTGGTCGAGCAGCACCCCGATCGCGGCCAGCGCGGTGCCGCCGGTGGCGAGCATCGGATCGAGGAGCAGCACATGGCCCCGGCCGATCCCGGCAGGCAGCGCCGCGTAGTACAGCCGCGGGAGCTTGGTGACCTTGTCCCGCTGGATCAGGATCTTGCCCAACCTGGTCTCCGGCGCCATCACCCGCAGCTCGGACTCCATGCTGTCCCCGGCCCGGGCGACGGAGACGCCGTAGACCGGGGCGGCCGGCGACAGGCCGTGGTAGACCTGCCCCACCGGGGTGCGGACGTCGCGCGGCTCGTACGGCAGCAGGTCCAGCGCGGCGTCCAGGAGGCCGCGGATGATCCGGTTGGCGGAGAGGACGAAGTCCTCCCGGCGGGCGTCGCGGTCCCGGACGACGGCGTGCAGGGCCCGCAGGCGATTGGTCTGGGGCACCAGGTGGGTCACCCGGGTCACGCCCCGCAGCGGCTCGGTCCCGGTGGCCATCAGGAGGCGCTCCGGCCGTCCTCCGCGGCGACCCGGGCGAAGGCCGCGCGGGCCTCCTGGACGAAGGTGCGCACCTTCTGCCGGTCCTTGCGGCGGGTGGCCTTGTCCTCCAGGCCGGTGTGGGCGTCCACGGCGGCGGGGCGGACGGCCTCGATGGCGGCCGCGACGTTCTCCGGGGTGAGCCCGCCCGCCATCATCAGCGGCTTCGGGGAGATCCGGACCAGCTCGGCGCTGACCGACCAGTCGTGGGTCAGGCCGGTCGCGCCCTTGGCGCCGGTGGCGGGGTTGAAGCTGTCGGTGATGAACATGTCGACCCACTCGGCGGAGGTCTCGACGATGGTGCGCAGTTCCTCGATGTTGTCCGACTTCACCACGAGGCTCTTGAGCACGTAGAGGTCCGGGGCGAGGGTGCGCAGCCTGCTCAGCTCGGCCGGGGTCACGTCGCCGTGCAGCTGGATCGCGCTCACGCCGATCTCGGCGCAGAACGCGGCGATCTCGTCGGCCTCGGTCAGGTAGGTGATGATGACGCCCTTGTTGCCGGGCTGGATCGCCTTGACGATGGCAGCGGCGTCGGCCTCCGAGAGGTCCTCGTTCTTGGCCGGCAGGCGCAGGGCGAAGCCGAGCCAGTCCGCGCCCTCCTCGATGATCAGATCGGCCTCGGCCTGGTCGATGATGCCCGCGACCTGGATCAGTCCGTACATGGCTGTCTGCCTCCTCTGGCCCCGGCGGTGCTGGCCGGGGCCGGTCTACGACGGTTTCGGGGGGCCGTCCGGGGACGGCGGGGCGGCGGCGCGGGCGGGCCCGGCGGGTGCCTTGCGGGGCGGCCGGGGTGCCGCGCGGCGCGGCGGGTGCGCGGCGGGCCGGGTGCGTGGCGGGCCGGGGTCAACGGCCCGGGTCGGCGCGCCGGGATCAGCGCGCCCGGGTCAGCGGGCTTCGGCGGCCTTGGCGAGTTCGGCGACGACGAGGCGCGCCACGGGGGCGGCGGAGGCGGGGTTCTGCCCCGTGACGACCCGGCCGTCGCTCTGGGTGTGGGCCTGGTAGACGCCCGCCTTGGTGTGCAGCGCGCCCGACTCCTTCAGCCGGTCCTCCAGCAGGAACGGCATGACCTCGACCAGGCCCAGCGAGTCCTCCTCCTCGTTGCTGAAGGAGGCGACCCGCTTGCCGCTCACCAGGAGGGTGCCGTCCGGCAGCCGCAGGTTGACCAGCGCGGCCGGGCCGTGGCAGACCGCGGAGACGACGCCGCCCCGGCCGTGGATGTCCATGGCGATCCGGGCCAGGTCCGGGGAGTCCGGGAAGTCCCACATGGCGCCGTGGCCGCCGACGTAGAAGATCGCCGCGTACTCGGCGGGGTCGACGTCGGCCGCCCGGCGGGTCGCCACGAGCTTGGCCTTGACGGTCTCGTCGGCCAGGAAGCCGACGATCTCGGGGTCGTCCTCCTCGCCCGGGAAGACCACGGCCGGCGGCTCGCCGCCGCGCACGGAGACGAAGTCGACCTCGTGGCCGGCGCCGACGAAGACGTTGTAGGGGTGGGCCGCCTCCGAGACGCTGTAGCCCGTCCGGTTGCCGGTGTCGCCCAGGGTGTCGTGACTGCTGACGGCGAGCAGGATCTTGGCCATGGTTCCTCCTGGAGTCGCTGCGGAGTGCTCCGCGGGTGGTCGGGCGGCCGGCCGCGGTCCGGGCCGGCCGCCCCGGGGCCGGGTGGTGCGGGGTGGCGCGGGTGGTGCCCGGTGGAGGATCAGGCCCGGTGGATGAAGTCCTGGATCAGCTGGACGAGTTCGTCCGGACGCTCGAAGATCACCATGTGGCCGCTGTCGATCTCGGTGTAGCTGGAGTTCGGGATCGCGGCGGCCAGCTCGCGGGAGTGCTCGGCGGGCACGGCGGCGTCCGGGTACGGGGCCAGCACGAGGGTCTCGGCCTCGACCTTGCCGACGATGTCGCGGATGTCGACCTGGACCAGCAGCTCCAGCTGACGGATGCGGCCGCTGGAGGGGCTCAGCTCGGAGCCGAGGTTCTCGACGTCGCTCAGGCTCGGCCGGGTGCGGATGTAGCGCGGGCTGAAGGCGGTGGTGCTCAGGACGCGGCCGAAGGCCTTGGCGTCGTGCTTCTGGCTGAGCGTCAGGCCGATCAGGTTCTCGATGTAGAGGTCCGACTTCACCAGACCGCCGATCGGCACCAGCCGGCGCACCAGGCCGGGGTGCAGCGCGGCGGTGGCGGCGACGACGGCCCCGCCGAGCGAGAAGCCCACCAGGTCCACCGGGCCGAGGCCGGCGTGCTCGATCACAGCGGCGACCTCGTCGGCGAGCTGCTCGACGGTCAGCGGCGTGCCGTCGTCCTCGGCGGTCTCGCTGCCGGACAGCTCCGGCAGGATGACGGTGTTGCGACGGGCGAAGTCCTCGACGAGGTGCCCGAAGGTGACCTGGCCCCCCTTGCCCACGCCGTGCACCAGGACCAGGGCCGGCCCCTCGCCGGTCACGGTGTAGTGGACGCGCGAGTTTCCGACGGAGATCGTGGGCATGGCGGATCGCCTCCTGTGACGATGTGGAAAGGAATACCCCGACAGACGCTGACCGGGGAACCGAAAATATGGTGCGGGCATGCGTACGGAAATGCGCACGGAGAATTCCGCCGGCCCCACCGGATTCATGTGGGTGCGGGCCGCCGGGTTCCGCGGGAAGCAGCTGCGCAGGATTTCGACAACGCCGGCCGGCTTCGCCCCCGAGGGCGGCCGGACGGATGGTGCGGGTCCGCACGACGAAGCGCGGAGGCCATTACGACGCGGACACGACATGCCGGAGCACGGGAAAGGGACGCCGTCGAGCCCCGCCCCCTCGATCACTCGAAGTAGAATTTATCTACTTCCAGCGATCCGGTCAAGCTTGGGGATCACCTTCGAGTGATCGGACGCCCGACTCGCAGCACGCAAAGGTGTGCATCAAACACGCATAAATGGCATTGAAAGCCAATAAAACGGACACCTGGCATTGGCCGGTCGAAGCCTCCGCCGGCCGCACAGAACTCCGGCCGCGGTCACGAGCTCATGCCGATGCCCCGGATGTCGGGATCTTCCGCTGCCTGGGCACTATCATTCTTTCAGACCCCATCCAGTGGAGTATGCCCGTGCCCGACCGCTTGTTCGACGGCAATAAGCTGCGCAACCTCCGCGTCGTCAAAGGAATGTCGCAGGCCACACTGGCGGCCGGGCTTCATGTGAAAGTGAACGCCGTCTATCGCTGGGAGAACGGCCTGGCAGCTCCCCCGCCGGAGCGATTGCCGACGATTGCCGCATTCCTGGACACCGACCTGGACGAGCTCTTTCCACGCGGCGGAGCACCGAATCTCGCCGACCTGAGGTGCGATGCCGGGATGACCCAGGCGGACACCGCGCGCCACACCAACACCGCCTCCCCCATGCCGGTGCGGGCCGCCGAACAGGGCAGGCGACCGCTCTCCGAGCAGGCGGTGACGGCACTGGCCGCCGCGTACGGGGTGACCCGGGCCGAGCTGCTCGCGGCGCAGCGGCGCTCCTTCGGCCAGGCCGAGGAACCCGCACCGGAAGCCTCGGCCGAGGGCGCCCGGGTGGCGCGGAAGCTGGAGTCGCTGCGCACCGAGGTGTACGGCGGGGTCGCGCCCTCGGACGCGCACCTCGCGGCCGAGGGGAACCGCCGGAGCGGCTCCGGGGCGCTCACCGAGGAGCTGGTCCGCTCGCTGCGGGCCGGCGGGGTCGCCGAGCCGCCGGACGCGGCGCTCGACGCCCTGGCGCTCGCCCTCGACGTGCCGCCGGTCTACTTCCGCCAGGACGATCCGGAGGTGGACGCGCTGATCCTGTCCACCCGGGCCGTGCGCGACAGGTTCACCGTGATGGCCGCGCGCGGCGCGGGCCAGGACCTGCCGAAGGAATCCTGGGACCAGCTCCGGGACTTCATCAGCGGGACGATGGCGGAGATCTTGGCACAGGACGGGAACGGACACCCGGAGTGAGGCGCTCGGCCGCCGGCTGCCGGGCCTCCCGGCCGAGGGGCTCCGCCCCGGCGCCGGACGCGGTGCGGCGGTCGGCCCCGGAGGACGCGAGGCGGTCCGTCCCGGCGGCGGGGCGGCGGTCCGCCCCCGGGGGCGCGCGGTGCTCGGCTCCCGATGCCGCTCCGCGCTCGCGCCGCCGGCTGATCAACCGGGCGGCATGGTCGGCGCGCAGCTCGATGAAGGCGTCCCGCTTCAGGGACCTGGCCGTCGCCGGGATCCCTCCGACCGGCGCCATCCCGCGCGCCCGCAGGACGTCGGGCGGGCCGACCAGCCCGGCGCCGTCGCCGGCCCACAGGTGCACCAGCTGATGGACCTTCAGCTCCACCTCGTGGGAGAGCGACCGGCCCTCGCGGTGGAGGATCAGGTCGACCGGGCGGGTGTCGTGCTTCACCAGCAGTCCGCAGGTGCCGTCGAGCCCGGTCAGCTGGGACGCCGGGATCGGGCGCAGCACGATGTGCCGGCCGCTGGCCTCCGCGAGGTTCCCGACCAGGCGGTCGAGGTCGAAGGGGTCCGGGAGGGGCATGGAGGCGACGAGGCGCTCGCCGTCCTGCTCGGCCTGGAGGTGCAGCAGGCCCGCGCCTCGGTGCCGGTACATCCCCGCGAGAATTCCGGGTGCGTCGTGACCACGGCGAGGAGCCCCGCTCATTTCGGGGATCCCGTACCGCCGATCCCTCTTTCCAGAACTTGGCACCGGGTGTGTAAGTAGCCTACTCTGCGCATTCTACATTCCCCCTTCTGTGCACGGCTCATAAAGTCGTCGCAAAGGCACACGGAAACGTTCGGAATCGCTCATGAATTCGCTCGTGGATGTGCGACCGGCGCGGCCCGACGCTGTTTGTCCGTCGGTCGCAGCAGTTCGCCGTCGAGTCCTCGGGCCCGGTGGTCCGCCCTCACGGGCAGGTTGTCGGCCCGGAATCCCCCGCTTCCTGCGACGCCCGGGTCCACGATGTTCACAGCGACCCGGCGCGCAAGGCACGATTCCGATGCCCCCCGTTCATGCCTGTCTGATAGTGCTCCCTCCCGAGGGGCGCCGGCCGACCACAGCCCGGCGTTACCGAGGTGCGAGCGTGCCGAGGCTACGATAAATCTCGGACAACCACCATGGTGCATGGTTTACGACATCTGGCCGAAACTCACCAGCCACCGGGCGGCGGAATCCGGACCCGGCCCGACGGCCCGAGACCGGCCCCGGCGCCGGCCGTTCCGGGCGCGCCACGGGGGGCGTCCGGTCCCTCCCGCATCGTCCGACGTCATGCGATGTCGCGCGGTACCGGGCGGCACCCTCCGCACCACCGGGCCCGGCCGCGCCACCCGGCCGACCGGCCGCGGGGCCCGACCGGCGCGGTCGGCGCGGCCGGGGAGAGGGCCCGGATCAAGTCGTGATCGATCTGCCGGATTCACCGTAGCGCCGGCGCGGGCGGGCGGTGGATCACCGTGGCCGGTCACCGATCACCGTTGCCACTGCCACTGCCACTGCCGGTGCCACCGTGGCCGCCGTCGCGTTCACCGTGGACCGCGGATCCTGCTCACGCCTCGTCCACCGCGCCGCCGAGCCGGGCCAGGGCCGCCGCGGCGGCCGCGTCCGGCCCCGCCGAGAAGACGTGCACCACGAGACCGGTCTCGCCCGGCCCGGCCGGCACGTGCAGGGCCTCGAAGTCCAGCTCGAGAGTCCCGGTGACCGGGTGGTGCAGCCGCTTGTGGCCCGAGGTGCAGTTCATCACCTCACCTGAGTCCCAGATCCGGCGGAACTCCGGGCTCGCCGCCGACAGTTCGGCGATCAGACCGGTCAGCTCCGCGTCGTCCGGCCAGGTGCCCGCCGAGGCCCGCAGCTGGCCGACCGCCTCGGTGGCGCGGTCCGACCACTCCGGGTGGACGGTGCGCGCGGCCGGGTCCAGGAACAGGAACCGGGCCTGGTTGCGGTCCCGCCGTCCCCCCGACTCCCGCAGGCCGCCCATGAGTTCGGCACCCAGCGGGTTCCAGGCCACCACGTCCAGACGGTGGTCGGTCACGAAGGCCGGCATCCCCGCGCCCAGCGCGTCCAGCATGCCGCGCAGCAGCGGACTCACCCGGGGCGCCGGCGGCGGCAGCCGACGGGAGCCGGCCAGGGTGTCCAGATGGCGGCGCTCGGCCGCCGACAGACCCAGGATCCGGGCCAGTGCCTCCAGCACCTCGAAGGACGGCTGGGTGGACCGCCCCTGTTCCAGCCGGACGTAGTAGTCGACACTGATCCCGGCCAACTGCGCCAGCTCCTCCCGGCGCAGCCCGCGCACCCGCCGCCGTCCGCCGGCCGTCAGCCCGACCAGCTCGGGCGCGACCCGGGCCCGGCGGGCCCGCAGGAACTCCCCCAGCGCGGGGCGGGGAACGGCGGAACGAGCGGCGGCGGTGGTCTCCATACGCTCCAGTATGGTGGCCCTCGTATTACCAGGATCCGGAGTCCGCCGGACCGGCAGGGAACTGGCTGCGGCTCTCGGCCCCGGCGAGGGTGGAGCCATGAGCAACCACACCCCGCAGCAGCGGCCCCGGCGCGTCCTGGTCGTCACCGCCCACCCCGAACCCCGCTCGCTCACCGCCGCGCTGGGCGACTTCGCGGTCGCCCGGCTGCGCGCCGCCGGGCACGAGGTGGAGGTCTCCGACCTGTACGCGATGAAGTGGCACGCCGCCCTCGACGCCGACGACTTCCCCGACCACCCGGCGGACGCCCGCCTCGGGGTGCTCGCCGCCCAGGACGGGGCCACCCGCACCGGGCGGCTCTCGGCCGACATCGCCGCCGAGCAGGAGAAGCTGCGCCGGGCGGACGCGGTGGTGTTCCAGTTCCCGCTGTGGTGGTTCTCGGCGCCCGCGATCCTCAAGGGCTGGATCGACCGGGTGCTCACCTTCGGCTTCGCGCACGGCCCGGACGTCCCCCCGCCGTACAGCGAGGGCGCGTTGGGCGGCAAGCGCGGCCTGCTCGCGGTGAGCGTCGGGGGCCGCGAGTCGGCGTTCACCGACCGGGGCGCGCACGGGCCGCTCACGGACCTGCTGTTCCCGCTGCAGCACGGGGTGTTCTGGTTCAGCGGCATCGCGGCCCTCGAACCGTTCGCCGTCTACCGGTCGGAAGGCCTGTCGGCCGAGGAGTTCGAGGCCGCCGCGGAGGCCTACGGACAGCGCCTGGACGCCCTGTTCACCGAGGAACCGGTCCCGTTCCGCCGCCTCGACGGTGGCGACTACGCACGCGACATGCGCCTCCACGAGGGCCTGGAGCGCCCCGGCGCCACCGGCCTCGCGCTCCACCGGCGCTGACTCCGGTCCCCCGGGGCGCCGGCCGCACAGGGGTCGGCCGGCGCCCCGGGGGACCGGCCACGACGGCAGACCGCACGCGCCGGAGGTCGGCCGCGTCAGAAGGTCGCGAGATCCAGGGCCTCGCGCAGCGAGGCGTAGCCGACGCAAGCCAGCAGCCAGACCCCGAGACCGGCCGTCCCCGCGGCCAGGATCCGGCCGACGCGACCCCGCCGTTCCCTCGGGCGGCGCAGCTGGCGCACGCCGAGGAACAGCAGCAGGACGGCGGCCGCGCCCATCGCGCGGGCGAGCAACGGGTCCCGGCGGTGGACGAGTTCGGCCAATACGAAGACACCGGCGAGGGAGGCCGTGGTCAGCAGCGCGAACAGCGTGCCGAGCACCAGCTCCCCGAGCAGTTCGCCGAGGAACCCGCCGATCGCCGCCGTACAGCCGCGCACCGGGCCGCGCACGGGGTCGGCCACCGGGGTCGGGTCCCCCGGCAGGTGGACCGCCCGGGCGGACCCGGGCCCGCCCAGGGCCGGGGCCCCGGGGCCCCCGTCGGCCGTGCTCCCCACCGCTTTCTCCCCCCCTCCCGCCGCCTTCTCCCCCGCTGTCGATGCGAACCGTCGGACTACCGAGGGCGGCCGTCCCGCCGAGGGGCGCCCCGGGAGGGGGCGAGGTGGCCGAGCCCCGGGGCGGGCGGTCGTCGGTGGGGGCCCGGCCCGGCGGGCCGGCACGCTGCACGCCCCCGGGCCGGAGCGTTCGGTGACCGGCAGACCCGCGGGCCGGACGCGGTCAGAGCGCCCTGGGCCCCGGGGCGGGCGGGACCGGGCGGTCCTCCAGCAGCGCCTGACCCAGCGGGGTCAGCACATGGCGCACCCCCGGACCGGAGCGTTCGGTGGTCAGCAGACCGGCGGAACGCAGCACTGAGGCGTGGTGGCTCGCCGTGGCGGGCGAGGTGCCGGTGCGGCGCGCGAGCTCGGCCGTGCCCGCCGGGTCGGCGACCGCCCGGAGGGTGCGGGCGCGGGTGGCGCCGAGCAGCGCGACGAGCGCCCCCTCGGGCTCCGCCGAGGCGGCGGCCGCCCAGACCGTCCGGTAGGTGGCCAGGTCGCGGGCCAGCGGGTAGTGCAGCACCACCGGGTGGTCGGGGCCCCGGTTGTCCGTCAGGACGAGCGGCTCCGGCCAGAAGAAGGTGGGCACCAGGAGGATCCCGGCGCCCCGCAGGTTCAGGTCGGCGTCGACCGGACAGGGCACCGACAGCACCGGTGACTCCCAGCGGACGTCCGGGTGCAGGGTGCCGAGCAGGCCGTCCAGGCCGGTGTCGACGGCGGCCATCGCCCGCGCGGCGCGCTCGGTGTGGTTGGCGGCCAGCAGCTGCGACCAGTAGGGCGCCACCGCGAAGGCGTGGTACTCGCGGAGCCTGCGCCGGACCAGGCCGCGCCACTCCCGGTCGCCCCGGTGCAGCTCGCGGACCCAGCGGGGCACCGTCGGACGCAGGTACTCCAGGGCGGCCAGGTCCGCCGCCCACAACTGCCGTGGCAGTGACCAGGTCTGCTCCAGGCTGTCCGTCAGGCTGCCGGTTCCGGCGTGCAGGAACGCCTCCGGCGCCTCCGTCACGCCCGCCGCCGTGGCCAGTTCGAACAGCACCCGCAGTTCGGGGCGCAGGCGTTTGCGGGTCATGCTGCGCCACCCCTCCAGGGCCACGCCGCCCACGTCGCGGGCCTGCACCAGCGACAGGCTCAGTACGGTCTCCGTGAGCGGGTCGGGTGCCCGCGCGATCCGTACCCTGGTCAGGTCGTCGTGGGTGAAGCGGATACGCAGCAATCCGGTCCTTCCGTCGGCTTCCCCGGCGAGGCGCAGCGGTGGTGGTGGTCCGGTCCCCGTCCCCCGATCGGGTGACCGGCCCCGCCGCGCCCGTACTTACACCGTATGTGCCCCCGCCCGGCCGGACGGGCACGTTGCCCGGCTCTGACCGGTTCGTGGCACACCACGGACATTGCGACGCCCGAATTCGATGGCACCCGAAGGGTCTTGGGCCGGACGCTTCCGGACGCCGACACTGGCGGCCGGGGCGTCCCGGCCGGGACGTCCGGACCACCAGACCGGGAGTGCACCGATCATGCGATCCAGCCGCCAGTCCACCGCCCGCTCCACCGCCCGCTCCGTCGTCGTCGCCGGGTCGGTGCTCGCCGCCGCCACCGTGCTGGCCGCGCCCGCGCAGGCGGCGCCGGTCCTGCACGGCTACGCCAATGTCGCGGCGGGCAAGTGCCTCGACATCCGGGGCAACTCCACCGCGGACGGCGCGCTGCTCCAGGAGTTCGACTGCAAGAACGCCTCCAACCAGCGGTTCTGGACCGACACCGACTCCGCCGACGGGTACACCGAGATCCGGGTGCAGCGGTCCGGACTCTGTCTCGAGCCGACCGGCGCGCACCCCGGCAGCATCGTCCTCCAGCGGGCGTGCACCGGTGCGGCCGGCCAGCGCTGGGAGATCGTCCCGAAGGGCCCCGGCGCGGTCGTGCTCCGGCACCCGGCGACCGGCCAGTGCCTGAACGACTACGCCTCCGGCGTCGGCAGCGAGCGCACCGCCAACATGTGGACCTGCCTCGACAACGCCTGGCAGACCTGGGCGGTGCGCTGACCCCGGCGGCACGGCCTCCGGCGCGACCCCGGCGCGGGCCCCGGCGGGGTGCGCCGGGGCCCGCGCCGGAGGTCAGACCGCTGCGCCCGGGGCGGCGGTGGCGCCCGCCTGGACGCCCAGGGTGCGTTCGGCCTTGGCGACGGCCGCGCGGTAGTAGAGCGAGGCGAGCCGGGAGTCGTCGGACTCCCGCTGGAAGTACCCGTAGGCGAGGGCGACCTCGCCCAGGCGCTCGATGCCGAGGTAGCCGTTGAGCCGGACACCGGCCAGGTCGCCGTCGAGGCGGACGGCCGGGGCCCCGGCGCGGTCGCCGAGGGCGATCGGGGTGACCGAGAAGGTCACGGCCGCACCGGTGTTGTCGGTGAAGGTGATGCTGTGGCAGTCGGCGAACGCGGAGCCGACGGTGGCGAAGTCGGCGTCCAGCCGGGCCGCCTCCTCGGCGCTGAGGGACTCGGTGATCATCGGGTTGCCGTCCGGACCGTCGAACTGCACCTCCTGGTGCGGCCCCTGGGCGGAGCCGCCGGAGGGGTTCCGGTTCAGCAGCGCGCGCAGGGCGTCACAGCCGGCCACCGGGGAGGCGTCGGTGCCCGCCGAGGGGTTCGGGTCCACCGGGACCTCGGTGAAGTCGGGGCCGAGTTCGGCGGCGCTCAGCAGGGCTGCCCGGAGCTGCCCGTCGGTCGGCAGCAGAGGTGCCGACGCCGTGACGGCCGATGCGGGGGCGAGGGCGGGTGCGGATGCGGGGGCGGTCGGCGCTCCCGCCGCGAGCTGGGCGGTGCCGAGGGTGAGCACGGTGGCGACGGCCGCCGCGGTGAACGCGCGGAAATGCCTCGGGAGGGACATACGGGCCCCCGATCGATGAGGTCGGGCAGGGACAGGCGTCCAGTGTCCCACCGGCCCCCGGGGAGCGCCCGCCCGGAGCACGAAGGCACAGGTCAGGAGGGGTTTTCCGACCACTCGGCCGGCTGCGGGCCCGGGGCAGGCTGCGGGCCCGGTGCCGGGGTCGGTGCCGGTGCCGGGGTCGGTGCCGGTGCCGGTGCCGGTGCCGGCGGCAGGCTCTCGACGGTCTCCGCGAGCCACCGCACCCAGAAGGACTCCAGCCCGACCCCGGCCCGCAGGACCGCGTGCTGGAGCGGCTCGCCCCCGCCCTCCTCCCCCGCCGGGAAGTCGCGCCGCCCGATCGCCTCGTAGTGGGCCAACTGCGCCCGGTGCAGGTCGAGATGGCGGCGCAGCTCGGCGTCGAGCCCGGCCGTGCCGACCACGGCGGCGGCGCGCAGCCGCAGCAGCAGCGGGTCGCGGATCGGCCGGGGGTCCTCGGCGGCGGCCGTCCACCGCGCCAGTTCGGCGCGGCCGGCGGGCAGCACCTCGTACTCCTTCTTCTGCCCGCGCACCGGACCGGCCTGCGGGAGCGCCCGGATCAGCCCGGTGGTCTCCA
Source organism: Kitasatospora sp. NPDC089913 (assembly GCF_044748625.1). Lineage (NCBI taxonomy): Bacteria > Bacillati > Actinomycetota > Actinomycetes > Kitasatosporales > Streptomycetaceae > Kitasatospora > Kitasatospora sp. NPDC089913. The sequence continues at coordinate 106,268 of NZ_JBIVGI010000021.1, forward strand.
GCCGGCCCAGCTCGCGGTAGATCTGCTGGTGGGTCGCGGACCAGAAGAAGCCGATCGACCTGTCGAACCGCCGGGTCAGCTCCAGCCCCGAGGAGGGCCGCTCCAGCAGGGCGGTGAGGATGGCGTGCGGCAGCGACATGGCACCGATCCTAGGCCGCGCCCCGCACGGCCGGTACGGGCTCGTGCGGGGCGGGCGGCGGCAGGTCGTGCGCGTCGGCCCGAGGGCAGTGGCCGCGGCGGCGGCGCCCCGGCGTCGGAGGGCGGCCGCCCCCGCGTCAGAGCGCGGCGGCGAGCTCGGTGCCCTGCTTGACCGCGCGCTTGGCGTCGAGTTCGGCCGCCTCGTCGGCGCCGCCGATCAGGTGCGGGGCGACACCCAGGGCGCGCAGGGCGGCGTCGAGGTCGCGGCGCGGTTCCTGGCCGGTGCACAGCACCACGGTGTCGACCGGCAGCAGCTGCGGCTCGCCGTCGACGGTGAAGTGCAGGCCCGCGTCGTCGATCCGGTCGTAGCCCGCGCCGGCGACCATGACGACGCCGCGGTGCTTGAGCTCGGTGCGGTGGATCCAGCCGGTGGTCTTCCCCAGCCCGGCGCCGACCTTGCTGGTGCGGCGCTGGAACAGGTGGACCCGGCGCGGCGGCTCGGGCCGCTCGGGACGGGCGAGGCCGCCGCGCTCGCGGTAGTCCCCGTCGATGCCCCAGTGCCGGCGGTGCACGGCCGGGTCGAGGCTCGGCGCGTCGCCCGCGTCGGTGAGGAACTCCGCGACGTCGAAGCCGATGCCGCCCGCGCCGAGGACGGCGACCCGCTCGCCGACGGCGGCGCCGTCGCGCAGCACGTCGAGGTAGCCGAGCACGCTGGGGTGGTCGACGCCCGGCAGGTCGGCGGGGCCGGGGACGCGCGGGCTGACCCCGGTGGCGAGCACGACCTCGTCGAAGCCCTCGGCGGCGAGTTCGGCCGCGTCGACCGCGCGGCCGAGCCGCTGCTCCACGCCGAGGTCCTCCAGCCGGTGGCGGTAGTAGCGCAGGGTCTCCGCGAACTCCTCCTTGCCGGGGATCCGGCGGGCGATGTCGAGCTGCCCGCCGATGACGGCGGCGGCGTCGAACAGGGTGACCCGGTGGCCGCGCTCGGCGGCGGTGACGGCGCAGGCGAGACCGGCCGGTCCGGCCCCGACGACGCCGATCCGCTTGGCCCGCCGGGTCGGGGCGAGCACCAGCTCGGTCTCGTGGCAGGCCCGCGGGTTGACCAGGCAGGAGGTGATCCTCCCGCTGAAGGTGTGGTCGAGGCAGGCCTGGTTGCACCCGATGCAGGTGTTGACGGCCTCGGGGCGGCCCGCCGCGGCCTTGGCGACGAAGTCCGGGTCGGCGAGCAGCGGGCGGGCGAGCGAGACCAGGTCGGCGCAGCCCTCGGCGAGCAGCCGCTCGGCCAGCTCGGGGGTGTTGATCCGGTTGGTGGCGACCAGCGGCACGGACACCGAGCCCATGACCCGCTCGGTCACCCAGGCCCAGGCGCCGCGCGGCACCGAGGTGGCGATGGTGGGGATGCGCGCCTCGTGCCAGCCGATGCCGGTGTTGATGATGGTGGCGCCGGCCGCCTCGACCGCCTTGGCGAGCGTGACCACCTCGTCCAGGGTGGAGCCGCCGGGGACGAGGTCGAGCATGGAGAGCCGGTAGATCAGGATGAAGTCCGGTCCGACCCGTTCCCGGACCCGGCGGACGATCTCGACCGGGAAGCGCATCCGGTTCTCGTAGGTGCCGCCCCACTCGTCCTCGCGGTGGTTGGTGGCGGCGGCGACGAACTCGTTGATCAGGTAGCCCTCGGAACCCATGATCTCGACGCCGTCGTAGCCCGCCCGGCGGGCGAGTTCGGCGCAGCGGGCGAAGTCGTCGACGGTGGCCTCGACCTCGTCGGCGGTGAGGGCGCGGGGCGGGAACGGGCTGATCGGGGCCTGCACGGCACTGGGGGCGACCAGGGCGGGGTGGTAGGCGTAGCGGCCGAAGTGCAGGATCTGGAGGGCGATCCGGCCGCCGGCGGCGTGCACGGCGTCGGTGACGACGCGGTGCCGGTCCGCCTCCTCCTCGGTGGTGAGCTTGGCGCCGCCGTCCCAGGGGCGCCCGGCCTCGTTGGGGGCGATGCCGCCGGTGACGATGAGGCCGACACCGCCGCGGGCGCGTTCGGCGTAGAAGGCGGCCATCCGCTCGAAGCCGTTCTCGGCCTCCTCCAGGCCGACGTGCATGGAGCCCATGATCACGCGGTTGGGGAGGGTGGTGAAACCGAGGTCGAGCGGGCGCAGCAGGTGCGGGTAGGGCGGCGGCGGGGTGCTGGCGGTCGTCGTCATCGCGGCTTCTCCTGGCGGGGGCGGGCGGGGCGGTGGTCCGGGGACGGCCGTCCGGGGGCGGAGGTCCGAGCGCGGAGGTCCGGGGCTGCGGGCGTGGTCGGCCACCACACGGTAGGCGAGCCCGAGCCGGCTATGCAACCAGTTGCATAGGTGATCCAGGGAACACCTCGGACACTCCGCTGACGGACCGTCAGTCCACGGCGTATGGTCGACGGGACGACGGACGGGGCGGCGGGCGCCCCGGCGAGGAGGGGGAGGGGTCGTGCGGGGTGGATCGGTCGCCGTGGTCGGCGGCAGCATCGCGGGCAGTGCGTTCGCACGGGCGGCGGCCCGGGGCGGGGCCGAGCGGGTCACCGTGCTGGAGCGCAGCCCGGGACATCTGGAGGACCGCGGGGTGGGCCTGTGCGTCCTGCTGGACCGCTACGACGAACTGGTCCTGGCCGGCCACCTGGACGACGGCATCCGCCACCATCCGCTCACCACCCGGCACTGGGTGGCCAAGGACCCGGCGGGCCCTCCGCGCGGGCGGGTGCTGTGGGTGCAGCCGATGGCCATGCACTCGTTCCACTGGGGCGTGCTGTGGCAGGGGCTGCGCGAACGCACCCCCGACCGGGTGGAGTTCCGCCCCGGGACGGCCGTCACGGCGGTCGGCGGCACCGACCTCGCCGGGCCGGCCTGGGTGGAGACGGCGGCTGGCGGGCGCGAGCCCTTCGACCTGGTGGTGGGCGCCGACGGCCACCGGTCGGTGGTGCGCGCCGCCGTCTGCCCGGAGGCCCGGGCCGAGTACGCCGGGTACGTCGCCTGGCGCGGCAGCTTCGACGCCCGGTTGCTCGACCGGCTCCCGGGCGGCGCGGCCCACTGGCCCGAGGCGGAGGTGATCACCGCCTGCTACCCCGGCGGACAGGTCGTGCTCTACCGGATCCCGGGCCTGACCCCCGGCACCACCCTGGTGAACTGGGTCTTCTACGCCCCCGCACCCGACTGGCTGCGGACCGCCGGCGGCACCGACCCGCTCGGCTTCGCGGTCGGCTCGCTGGACGCCGCCCGCCGCGGCGAACTGTCCGCGCTCGCGGAGCGCGTCCTGCCGCCGTACTGGGCCGGGGTGGTCGACCTGACGCCCGTCGAGCGGATCCTGCTCCAGCCGATCCACGACCTGGAGACCCCGCGCCGCACCGCCGGCCGCCTGCTGCTCGCCGGGGACGCCGCGACCCTCGTCCGCCCGCACACGACCAGCGGTGCGGCGAAGGCGCTGCAGGACGCCTGTGCCTTCGAGGACGCCTGGCGGGCGGCGGAGGACTGGGCCGACCTGCTGCCCGGCTACGACCGCGAGCGCGGCGCGGCGGGGCGGGCGCTGGTGGAGCTCAGCCGCCGACTCGGGCGGGCGCAGGTCACCGGGGCGCCGGACTGGTCGGCCGTGGACGGGCCGGCGATGGCCGCGTGGTGGCGCGACCAGCTGGGCGCCTCGGGCGGCTTCGGCGGGCTGGCGCTGGAGCGGAAGCCGAATCCGCCGGGGGCGGAGGGGCGCTGACCGGGCAGTCGGCCACCGGGCGGCGACCCGCTCAGTCGACCGCCCGGTGGCCCGTTCGAGTGGCCCGTTCAAACGGTCCGTTCAAACGGCCCGTTCAAATGGCCCGTTGAGAGAGCCCGTTCACGTGGCCCGTTCACGTGGCCCGTTGAGAAAGCCTGGTCACGTGGCCCGTTCGGGTGCGCGGCGGCATCCCGGGCGCACGCCGTCAGACGTTGACGCCGTAGTCCGTCGCGATGCCGCGCAGGCCGGAGGCGTAGCCCTGGCCGATCGCGCGGAACTTCCACTCGGCACCGTTGCGGTACAGCTCGCCGAAGACCATCGCCGTCTCGGTGGAGGCGTCCTCGGTGAGGTCGTACCGGGCCAGCTCCTGGCCGTTGGCCTGGTTGACGATCCGGATGAAGGCGTTGCGCACCTGGCCGAAGCTCTGGAACCGGGCGTCGGCGTCGTAGATCGACACCGGGAAGACCACCTTGGCCACGTCGGCCGGGACGCCGGCCAGGTCGACCTTGATCTGCTCGTCGTCGCCGTCGCCGCCACCGGTCAGGTTGTCGCCGCTGTGCTCGACCGAACCGTCCGGGCTGCGCAGGTTGTTGAAGAAGACGAAGTGCTGGTCCGAGACCACCTTGCCGTGCGCGTTGCAGAGCAGCGCGCTCGCGTCCAGGTCGTAGTCGGCGCCGGTGGTGGTACGGACGTCCCAGCCGAGTCCGACGATGACGGCCGTCAGGCCCGGCGCCTCCTTGGTCAGCGAGACGTTGCCGCCCTTGGCCAGCGAAACTCCCACGATTGCCCTCCTCGGTTGCTCTCCCTGCCAAACGAATCTACAGCACTGTAGAGATCACGAGAATCCGTCGGCCGAGACATCCGCCGATCCGACCACCCCGCCGCCAGCCCCACCGACCGCCCCGCCGCCGGCCCCACCGCTCGCCCCGTCGGGCAGCAGCCGGACCCGCCGGGCCAGCAGTTCGACGAACGCCGTCGTCAGCGCGTCCGGCCTGGTCCTGGTGTAGGCCACCAGCGGCCGCCGCACCGGCGGTTCGGGCCGGCGCACCAGCCCGTCGAAACCGGGCGGCACGATGTTCGCGGGCACCAGCGCCGGGCCCAGCCCGGCCGCCGCGAGCAGCGGCGCCGCCGCCGTCTGCTCGGTGCGCACCGCCACCCCCGGGCGGAACCCGGCCTCGGCGCAGGCCGCGTCCACCACGTCCGCCAGGCCGTTGCCGGGCGCGTAGTGCACCCAGTCGCGCCCGGCCAGGGCCGCCAGCGGCACCGGGGCGCCGTCCGGCCCCGTCGTCCCGGCCGGACCGGCTGCCCCGCCCGGCTCCTCCGGCCCGGTCGGCCCGTCGGCCGGGAGCACCAGGACGAACTCCTCCGTCCCCAGCTCCCGGATCGGCCCCTCCCAGCCCGTCGGCAACGGCCCCACCGCCACGTCCGCCTGCCCCGCCGCCATCGCCGCCCGGAGGTCCTCGGTGTGCGCGAACTCCCGCAGCCGGATCCGCACCTCCGGGTGCGCCGCCCGCCAGGCCCGCAGCACCGGCGGCAGCAGGCCCAGGCTCACCGAGTACACCGTCGCCAACTCCAGCTCCCCGCCCGCCAGTCCGGCCGCGCTCAGGGCGGCTGCCCGCAACCGCTCGGCGTCGGCCAGCGCCGCCCGCGCGTGCGGCAGCACCGCGCGCCCCATCGGTGTGGGCCGCACCGCCCGCGGCAGCCGCTCCAGCAGCGGACCGCCGACGGCCTTCTCCAGTGCCCGCACCTGGTGCGAGAGCGCCGGCTGGGTGACGTGCAGCAGCTCGGCGGCACGGGTGAAGGAGCCGGTGTCGACGACGGTCACCAGGTACTCGAACTGTCGGAGCGTGGTCATGCAGCCAGTTTATGGATTTCTTCGAAAACAAGCCTTGGACACATCACCCCTGCTCGGAACAGGCTTGCCCCATGACCGACAGCACTCTTCCGCTCGCTTCCCGCCGCGTCGTCGTGATCGGCGCGGGCTCCCGCACCGGCCGCGCCCTCGCCCATGCCGCCTCCGCCGCCGGCGCCGAACTCGTCCTCGCCGGCCCCGACCCGCGCAAGCTGGAGTGGACGGCCGGCGAACTGCCCGGCCCCGCACGGACCGTGCACGTCGACCTCGCCGACGAGGCGTCCGTCGCCGCCCTCGCGGCCGCCACCGGCCGCTTCGACCACCTGGTCTCCACCGCCGCCATGCCCGCCAACGGCCCGCTCGCCGAACTCGAACTCACCGACATCCACCGGGCTTTCGCCGCCAAGGTCTACGGACCGCTGCTGCTCGCCAAGCACCTCGCGCCGCAGGCCGCCACGGACACCCCCGACGGCGCCTCCTTCACCTTCTTCTCCGGGGTCGCCGCCTGGCGCCCGGCCCCCGCCCGCACCGTGATGGCGACCACCAACGGCGCGCTCGCCTTCCTCGTCCAGGCCCTCGCGGTCGAGATCGCCCCGGTCCGGGTCAACGCCGTCTCCCCCGGCATCGTCGACACCGGCGCCTGGGACGGCCTGGGGCCCGACAAGGCCGCCTTCCTGCGCTCCGTCGCCGAGCGCAACCCGGCCCGCCGCACCGGCACCGTCGAGGACCTCGTCCGCGCCGTCCGGTTCGCCATGACCAGCCCCTTCGTCACCGGCACCGTCCTGCACGTGGACGGCGGCGGCCGGCTGGCCTGAGTCCCGGCCGCCGAGCCGCCGGGGCCGAGGATCCGGCGGCTCGGCACAGGTCGAGGCCGAGGTACGGCGGCTCGGCACAGGTCGAGGCCGAGGTACGGCGACTCGGCACAGGTCGAGGCCGAGGTACGGCGACTCAGTCCAGGTCCAGGTACGGCGACTCGAACAGGTCGACGTGCAGGCCGGACCGCCGGGTCTCCGCCACGGCCGGCTCCGGCGCGCGGGTGAGACCGATGTACAGGTAGTAGTCGTAACCGAGGTGCACGAAGAAGCCCTCGTCGCCGGAGAAACGGCACCACACGAAGTCCTCCCGGAGGACGGACCGCACCAGTTCGAGCGCCTCGTCCAGCGGCAGGCGGTCGCCCTCGGCGACGCGCTGCCACCACGAGCTCTCCGGGCAGACCTCCAGGTCGTCGACGCACAGCTCCGTCACGCCCTGGGCCGCCGCGAACCGGCGGACGGCCGCGAGGTGGCGCTCCTCCGTCTCCAGGTAGACGGCCTCGGTCAGCACGACGCCGCCGAAGGACTCACCGATGTCCGACATGCCCGTCCAGGCGGGCGCCGTCCCCTCCCGCTCCTCCGGGGAGTACTTCACCACGCGGTACTGGTGCATCTGCCACTCTCCGACTCCGGGAACGAGCCCCGATTCTCCCCCGCCTCCCTCCCCGGAGGCCGTCCGGGCGGTCATCGGCTAGCGTGGCGCGTGCCGTCCGCACCGCCGGGCGGCCCTGCTCGACGCCGGCCGACCGGGCTCAACGCCGGACGGCCGGGCGCACCGACGGCAGTCGCCGGGAGGTCCTCATGCGCCAGCGGCACAGCTTCCACCTCGACCGGGGCGGGCATTCCGTCACGGTGAACGTGCGGTCCGGGTGGATCACCGAGACCGAGGTGCTGGTGGACGGCAAGGAAGTGGCCTTCCACCGGGTCCACGGGCACGGGGTGTACCCCCTGGTGCTCGCCGCGCAGCTGGCCGAGGAGCCGCCGCAGCCGCTGGCCGTCCGGCTGGAGCGGACGGGCGCGCCGGAGCGCCCGCTCAGCTGCACCCTGGAGCTCGGTGCGGACGTGCAGCCGATGGCGGAGCGGACCGGACACTGAGCCGGAGCCCCGGCCCTGGACCTGGACCTGGACCGGACGCGGGCGCGGTCAGACCGAAGCCTTCGCCGCGATCCCCTCGACGGCCGCCCGGGCGCGCTCGGCGTCCGCCGCGACGAGGCCGATCCGGGTGCGCCGGTGCAGCACGTCCGCCACGTCCAGCGCGCCCTCGTGCGTGAGCGCGTACGCGATCTCGGCGCGGCTGACGTCGATCCCCTCGGCGACCGGCGCCCCGTACCCGGCGCCGAGGAGTTCCTCACCCACCGCCAGCACCTCCTGCGCCGCGCCGCCGTGCCGGGCGAGCAGCGAGGCCGCCACCTCGCCCTCCGGCACCGGGCGGCTGTCCCGGTGGTTGGGCGCGCCGACCAGCGGCAGCCGGGCCGTCCAGCAGGCGCGGGCGGGCAGCCCGCGCAGCCGGACGGCGCTGTCCACGGCGTCCTCGGCCATCCGGCGGTAGGTGGTGAGCTTGCCGCCGACCACGGTGATCACGCCGTTCGGCGACTCCAGGACGGCGTGCTGCCGGGAGAGGTCGGCGGTGGCGCCGTCGCCGGTGTCGATCAGCGGACGCAGCCCCGCGTACGCGCCGCGCACATCGGCCCTGGTCAGCGCCGTCTCCAGGGCGCCGTTCACGGTGTCGAGGAGGAAGTCGATCTCGGCCTCGGAGGGCTGCGGCTCGTCGGGGACCGGGCCGGGCGCGTCCTCGTCGGTGAGGCCGATCGCCACCCGGCCGAGCTGCTGCGGCAGCGCGAAGACGAAACGGCTGGTGGAGCCGGGCACCGGGACGGTCAGCGCGGCGAGCGGCCGGCCGAGCGCGGCCGCGTCCACCACCAGGTGGGTGCCCCGGCTGGGCCGCAGCCGGATCGACGGGTCCACCTCGCCCGCCCACACACCGGTGGCGTTCACGACGGCGCGGGCGTTCAGCTGGAACGACGCCCCGGTGAGGGAGTCGACGAGCCGGGCGCCCGTCCCGGTGACCTCCTCGGCGCGCACCCGGGTGAGCACGGTCGCCCCGTACTGCGCCGCGGTGCGGGCCAGAGCCACCACCAGCCGGGCGTCGTCGACGAGTTGGCCGTCATGGGCGACCAGCGCACCGGACAGGCCCGAACCGCGCAGACCCGGCACCAGGGCCCGGGCGCGGTCGGCGCCGACCCGGCGGACCCGGGGCAGCAGACCGCCCGGGGTACCGGCGCTCAGCCGCAGCGCGTCGCCCGCGTGGAAGCCGACCCGGACCAGTGCGGCCTGGCCGGGGCGGAACAACCCGTCCAGCAGCGGCACGAGTTGCGGCAGCGGCCGGACCAGGTGCGGGGCGGTGCGGGTCATCAGCACACCGCGCTCGACGGCACTCTCCCGGGCCACCCCGATCCGGCCCGAGGCGAGGTAGCGCAGACCGCCGTGGACGAGCTTGGAGCTCCACCGGCTGGTCCCGAAGGCGAGATCGCGGGACTCCACCAGCGCCACGCACAGTCCACGCGCGGCCGCGTCCAGGGCGACCCCCGCGCCGGTGGCACCGCCGCCGATCACCAGCAGGTCGACCGACGGGCGGTCGGCGAGCGCGGAGAGCTCCAACTCGCGGCGGCGGGCGGTGAGTCGGGCGGTCCCGGCGAAGGGCCCGGCGGTGGTGGTCATCTGCGGCCTCCGGAGGCGGTCGGTCTGCGGTCGGTTCGCGGGAGCGGGTCCACGGGAGCGGGCGGGTGCGGGTGCGGGTGCGGGTACGCGGGTGCGGGCGCGCGGGAGTTACGGCGCGAGGTATCCGTCGAGGGCCCGGGCGAGCTCCCGCCGCCAGGCCTCCTCGGACAGCACCGGGGCCACCATGCGGTGCGACTGCACGGTGGACTGGGCGATCAGCAGCACCATCGCGGCCAGTTCGAGCGGTTCCCCGGCCCGGATCGAGCCGTGCAGCTGCCCCTGCTCGATCCCCGACCGCAGCGCCTCCAGCAGTCCGCGCTGGCTGGCGCCCATCCGGTCGACCACGTACTCGAAGAGCGTGTCGGAGTCGCCGGAGCGCAGCAGCGCGCCCAGCACCGGATGGTCGCGCAGCCGGACGGCCACCTCGACCACACCGTCGACGAACGCGCCCCGGTCGGTGCCGGTGAGGCGGACGGTGTCCCGGGTGGCGGCGATCTCCCGGGTGAGCAGTGCGCCGATCACGGCGCGGACGTCCGGCCAGCGCCGGTAGACGGTCGGCCGGCTCACCCCGGCGCGGCGCGCGATCTCGGCCAACTGGGCCCGGCCCACGCCGAGTTGGACGATCAGCTCGGCGGCGGCGTCGAGGATCGCGTCATCGGTGCCGCGCTCGGCGGCACGCTCGGCACTCGGCTCGTGAGGCTCGTTACTACTTGACATGATGTGTAAAACTGTAACGCATGACCTCCGAGAAGCAAGCGGCACCGGCGACCCTCACCGGTACGGCCACCCTGCCGCTCCCCCCGATGAAGTGGGACGCCTGGGGCGACCCGGCCCTCGCCAAGGAGCTGTCCGCCGACATCAAGGGCCTGCTCGCCGCCGCCCTCGGTGTCACCGGCGACGCCGCCCCCGGGCCCGACGCCTCGGAGGTCGTCCTGCGGCCGTCCGCCCTCACCCCCGACGACCTCGCGGCCCTCGCCGCCGTCGTCGGCGCGGCCCACCTCAGCACCGCCGACGCCGACCGCCTCCCCCGGGCCGGCGGCAAGTCCACCCCCGACCTGCTGCGCCGCCGCTCGCGCGACCCGCAGGACGCGCCCGACGCCGTCGTGCTGCCCGGCGGCGAGGACGAGATCACCGCGCTGCTCGCCGTCTGCACCGAGCGCCGGATCGCCGTCGTGCCGTTCGGCGGCGGCACCAGCGTCGTCGGCGGACTGGCCCCGGAACGCGGGTCGTTCGCCGCCGTCGTCTCGCTCGACCTGCGCCGGCTCGACCAGCTCCTCGACCTCGACGAGACCTCCGGCGAGGCCCTGCTCGGCGCCGGCCTCACCGGCCCGGCCGCCGAGGCCCTGCTCGCCGAGCGCGGCTTCGAACTCGGCCACTACCCGCAGAGCTTCCGCTTCGCCACCATCGGCGGCTTCGCGGCCACCCGCTCCTCCGGGCAGAACTCGGCCGGCCACGGACGGTTCGACGACATGGTGCGCGGCCTGCGGGTGGTCACCCCGACCGGCGTGCTCGACCTCGGCCGCGCCCCGGCCTCCGCCGCCGGCCCCAACCTGCGCGAGCTGTTCCTCGGCTCCGAGGGCGCCCTCGGCGTGATCACCGCCGTCCGGGTGCGGGTCCACCCCGTGCCCGCCGTCAAGGCCTACGAGGCCTGGTCGTTCCCCGACTTCACCACCGGCGCCGCCGCGCTGCGCGCCGTCGAGCAGCAGGGCACCGGCCCGACCGTCATCCGGCTCTCCGACGAGGCCGAGACGATGATCAACCTGGCCATGACCGAGAAGATCGGCGGCGAGGCCGCCGTCAGCGGCTGCCTCGCGGTCACTGTCTTCGAGGGCACCGCCGAGCAGGTCGCCGCCCGCCACCAGCTCACCCGCGCCGCGCTGCTCGCCGCCGGCGGCACCTCGCTCGGCGAGGCCCCCGCCCGGGCCTGGGAGCACGGCCGGTTCAACGCCCCGTACCTGCGCGACTCGCTGCTCGACGCGGGCGCGCTGTGCGAGACCCTGGAGACCGCCGCCGGCTGGCGCGACCTGCACGCCCTGCGGTTCGCCGTCACCACCGCGCTGACCGAGGCCCTGCCCGGCTCGCTGGTGCTGTGCCACATCTCGCACGTCTACCCGACCGGCGCCTCGCTCTACTTCACCGTGGTCGCCGCCCTCGGCGAGGAGCCGCTCGAGCAGTGGGGCGCCGCCAAGCGGGCCGCCGGCGACGCCATCGTCCGGTCCGGCGGCACCATCACCCACCACCACGCCGTCGGCACCGACCACCGCCCCTGGATGGCCGACGAGATCGGCGACCTCGGCGTGCGCATCCTGCGCGCCGTCAAGGCCGAGATCGACCCCGCCGGCATCCTCAACCCGGGCAAGCTGATCCCGTGACCGACCGGAGAACCATCGCCCGCGTCGTTCTCCTCACCAACCCGGCCGCCGCGGCCGGCCACGCCGAACCGGCGGCCCACCGCGCCACCGCCCGCCTGCGCGCCCACGGCATCACCGTGGACCCGCGGGCGGGCGGCTCCGCCGCGGAGTCGCTCGTGCTCGCCCGGGAGGCGGTCGCCTCGCCGTCCTGCGACGCCCTGGTCGTCGTCGGCGGCGACGGCATGATCAACCTCGCCCTCCAGGCCGTGGCCGGCACCGACACCCCGCTCGGCGTGATACCCGCCGGCACCGGCAACGACCACGCCCGCGCCCACGGCCTGCCCCGGGACACCCCCGAGGCCGCCGCCGACACCGTCGCCGGCGGCCACCTCCGCACCGTGGACCTCGGCCGGGTCACCGCCGCCGACGGCACCACCCGCTGGTTCGGCTCCGTCCTCGCCAGCGGCTTCGACTCCCTGGTCAGCGACCGCACCAACCGGCTGCGCTGGCCGCGCGGCCGGATGCGCTACAACCTCGCCATCGCCGTGGAGTTCGCCAACCTCCGCCCGCTGCCGTTCCGGATCACCCTCGCCGACGGCACCGAGATCCGCCGTGACCTCACCCTCGCCGCCGTCGGCAACACCAGCAGCTACGGCGGTGGCATGCTCATCTGCCCCGACGCCGACCCCGCCGACGGCCTGCTCGACGTCACCCTCGTCGACGCCATGCCGCGGCACCGGATCGCCCGCTTCTTCCCCACCCTCTTCAAGGGCACCCACGTCACCCGCCCCGAGGTCACCACCCACCGCACCGCCTCGCTGCGGATCGACTCCCCCGGCATCACCGCCTACGCGGACGGCGAGTTCATGGCACCGCTCCCGGTCGAGGTCACCGTCGTGCCGGCGGCGCTGCGGCTGCTCGTGCCGGAACCCGGTCCGGATCGTTGATCCGAACGGATCATTGATCCGAACCCCCCTCAACCGTCGGCCGGATCAGTAGACTGACCGCTCTCGACTCCGTCCAGAACCAGCCTTGTGGGGGGCACCTGTGGACGTGCACATTTCCGTGATCGGTGGCGAGACCGGTCGGGCGAACGGTTCGGGCACCGCCGCGGAGGCCGAGTCGCTCACGGACTGGCTCCGGGGGGAACCGGGCCTGACGCGGGTCACCCTGACCGGGCGTGCACCCGCACCCGGGGAGATGGGCTCGGTCCTGGACGCCGTCACCGTCGCCCTGGGCGCCGGCGGCGCGCTCTCGGTGCTCGCCTCCTCGCTACGGGTCTGGTTCGCCCAGCCCAGGCGCAGCGACGTGCGTCTGAAGATCCGTCGGACCGACGGCGGGACGCTGGAGCTCGACGCCAAGCGGGTGCGCGCCGGGGACCTGGAGGACCTCCTGCGCTCTGCGCTGGAGGGCTCCGCATCGGAGGCGTCTTCGCCCGAGGCCCCGGAGCCGTCCGGTCCCGAGCAGGGCTGAGGTGCGCCTGCCGGACCCCTTGCGGTCCCGGATCGTGCTGGTCGGCGCGAGCACGTACACGGACCCGGACCTGCCGGACCTCCCGGCGGTCCGGGCCACCGTGGCCGACCTGGCGGCCGTGTTCACCGACCCGGACCACGGGGTCGTCCCGGAGGACCACTGCACCGTCCTCCTCGACGACGCCGACCTCGGCCGGGTCGGCCGGAAGCTGCGCGAGGCCGCCCGGGCCGCCGAGGACCTGCTGCTGGTCTACTTCACCGGCCACGGACTGGTCGGCGGCCGCCGGCACGACCTCTACCTCGCGCTGCCCGACAGCGAGTACGGCGATCCGGACTTCACCTCGATCGAGTACGACAAGCTGCGCGGCACCGTGCTCAACAGCCGCGCCACCACCAAGATCATCGTGCTGGACTGCTGCTTCTCCGGCCGCGCCGTCACCGGCACCATGGCCGCCGGCCCCAGCACCATCAACCGACTGGAAGTCTCCGGCACCTACGTGCTGACCTCCGCCCAGCGCGACCAGGTCTCCCTCTCCCCGCCCGGCGAGGACCACACCGCCTTCTCCGGACGGCTCATCCGGCTGCTGCGCGAGGGCATGGCCGGCGGCCCGGAGTACCTCACCATCGACGACCTCTACCAGCGCCTCGTCAGCCTGATGGTCGCCGAGGGCCTGCCCGTCCCCCTCAACAGCACCACCGAGAACGCCAACCTGATCGCCCTCGGCCACAACCGGATCTACGCAGACAACGTCGCCCCCGCACTGCGCGAGCGGCAGGTGGCCGCCGAACAGCAGGCCCTGGAGGGCGACTGGGCCGGCGCCGCCGCCTCCCTCCAAGGGGTACTGGAGGAGCAGACCCGCCTCCTCGGCGCCGAACACGAGGACACCCTGCGCTGCCGCCGCGCCCACGCCCACTGCGTCGGCGGCGCCGGCGACCCGGCCGAAGCCGCACGGCTGCTGCGCCCCCTCCCCGCCGTCCACGCCCGCCTGCTCGGCAAGGACCACCCCGAGACGCTGCACACCCGCCAGTTCCTCGCCGTCAACCTCGGCGAGGCCGGCCACCGGACGGAGGCGATCGCCGTGCTCCGGGTCCTCCTGGCCGACCGCAGCCGCCTCCTCGGCAGCGAACACGAGGACACCCTGCGCACCCGGCACATGCTGGCCCGCAACCTGGCGCTGACGGGGGCCGAGGAGGAGGCGACGGCGCTGCTGCGGCAGCTCGTCGCGGAACGCGACCGGGTGCTGGGCACGCAGCACCCGCACACGGTGCGGGCGCGGAAGGAGCTGGCGGTGCTGGAGCGGGGGCAACGGAGTGTTTGAGCGGTTCACCGACCGTGCACGGCGGGTCACCGTCATCGCCAGGGACACGGCCCGCGAGCTGGGTCACGCCGAGATCGGCCCCGAGCACTTCCTTCTCGCCATCACCACCGAAGGTCAGGGGGCGGGCGCCAAAGCACTGGAGAGGCTCGGGATCCCCCTCGTCGACATCAGTAGCGCGGTCCGGGCACGCATCGGCACCGGACCTCACACCGGCCTGGACCAGTACCCCTTGGCAACCGGCACCAGGAAAGCCCTCGAAATCGCGCTCCAGGAGTCGCTGGACCTCGGCCACGCCCACATCGGCACCGAACACATCCTCGTGGGCATCATGAAGGAGGTCCAGAACGTAGCTGCCCAAGTTCTCCTCTCCAAGGGTCTGGAGATCGGTCAGGTGCGCCGCGAGGCGCTGCTGACCCCGGCCACGCCCCCGCCGACCGCAACGACCACCCTCATGACGCTCGCCCGCAACCTCGACGACGGGACGGCAGAAATCGTCGGCCGTCGACCGGACATCGATCTCGTCCTCCAAGTACTCAGCCGACGGGCCCGCAACGTCGCACTGCTGGTGGGTGATCCCGGGGTGGGGAAGACCAGCGTCGCGGTCGGGCTCGCCCAGGCCGTCGCCCGGGGCGAGGTGCCCGAGCGGTTCCGGGGCCGGACCGTGCTCCGCCTCGACGTCACCGCGCTGTTCACCGACCCCCGGCACCACGGGCGCTTCACCGAGGTGATGGCCGAACTGGTGGGCGACGTCCTCCGGTCCTCGGACCTCGTCCTCTTCCTCGACAACGCCCTCTCCGTCGTCCGCACCCGGGAGGGGCAGGCCGAGGCGCTGGCCTTCTTCCGGCCGGTGTTCGACGTGCCCGGCATCTCCGTGGTCGCGGCCGCCGGATCCGCCGACCACCGGCGGTGGGAGCGGGACTCGGGGCTCGACCGGAGGATCCAGCCGGTACCGGTGGCCGAACCGACGCCCGAGGACGTCCTGCAGATCCTGCGCGACGCCCGGCAGCGGCTCGTCGACCACCACGAGGTCGTGATCACCGACGAGGCGTTGGCGGCGGCCGCCCGGCTCGCGCACGGATACCTCCCCGGACACGCCCTGCCCGGCGCCGCGATCGACCTGCTGGACGAGGCGAGCGCGCACGTCCGCTCCGGGCCGGTGGCTCCCGGCACCACGCCGAGCGTCACCGAGGACGCGGTGACCCGGACCGCCGGCACGTCGGCCGCCCTCCCGGTCGCTCCCCGCCCGCCGGTGCTCTCCCCACCCGTCCCGCACGACCCGACCGTCTGGGCCATGAGCTGAACCGCCGCCAGGCCCGTCCAGGTCGCCCTACCGCGGATCGTGGCCGGCCGCACCGCAAGTACGCTCGGGCGATGCTGCTCCCCGCCGTCCCGCGCACCCGTCTGCCCGTTGCCGACCGACCGGCCGTCGACACGCCGTTCGGCCGGCTGACCTTCGCCACGACCGTCGGGACCAGGAACCTTCCGCCGGAGCCCGACGAGCTGTTCCAACTGCCGGGTCACCGCCTGCTCGCCCGCTGGGCCACTCCCGAGGCTCGCGTCGAGCTGCTCCTCACCCCGCACGACCCCGAGCTCGACCCCGCGACCTGGGGACCGCTGACCGACTGCCGCGCGGCGGTCTGGCGGATCGACGCCCTCGCGCCGCTCGGGCGGGTGCGGTTCTCGGCCGAGCTGCCGGTGCCGCTCCCGGAGGGTGCCGACTGGGGGTACGACGGAGGGCAGGCACTGGCGGCGATCACGGCGGAGGACGACGAGACCCGGCTCACCGTCGGGGGCAACGACGAGGAGGCGATCTGCTGGGCCGCCGAGGCGCGAGAGGTGCCCCAGCAGTGGGCCGCACTGATCGACGAGCCGCACCGGTCTTCGTCCGGCGCGTGGGGCGTGGACTACGGACCCTCCCCCGGCATGTCCTGGACGCTGCCCCCACTGGCGGCCGGTGAGCACTGTGAGCTCCCGGTGGTGGCCGCCTGGGCCCCGGCCGCCGACGACAGTGCGAACACCTGGTACGCCGTCATGCCGTCGCCGACGGTGCTGCTCCGTCAGGTCGCCGCCGATCCGGCGACGCGGGCCGACGCTCCGGACGGCGGCTGATCGCGCGGCCTGTGCCGCGACGACGACGGCGCCGTGGAGGAGCGGTCCTACTCCAGCTCCAGCGCCTCCCAGGCGAAGCCCTCGCCCCAGCCCGGCTCGTGGCGGGCCCAGGCGGCCATGGCGGCGATCACGGGCTCGGGAGCGTCGAGCTTCACCTGGAAGTGCCGGTCGGCGCCGCCGTCCCGGTACTCGAAGGAGTACTCGCCCCCGCTCTCGTGCCACACCTGCACATAGACGTCGGGCTCGCCGGGTATCCGCTCGACCACCAGAAAGCGGTCCCGCCTGCCCCCGATCCGCCGCACCAGCCCGGCCAACGCCTCGACGTCCGGCCGGGAGTGGTCCCGGTCGTCTTCCGTCCGCACCGTGATCTCCAGCATGAACCGGATCCTGGCACGCGCCACTGACAACGCCTCCGGAGGCGGGGAGCCACCAGGGACGGCGCCGCCACCCCCACCCCGGAGGTGCGGGGACGAGTCGAGCCGCCCCGCACAGGAAGTCGGTGCCACCGACTTCCTGTGCGGCGGATCCGTGGATCCCCGAGCCCGGAACGCCCCTCCGCCGCAGGGAGCCTGCGGCGGAGGGGCGTTCGGTCGGCGGGGATCCGGGTCAGCCCTTCGGGGCCGCCGGGGTGGGCAGGGCGCCGGTGAGGAGGGGCCACTCGCGGTGGAAGGGCGGGAGGGGGAGCCTGCCCTCGATCAGCGGGGTGCCGAAGATCTTGAGGTGGGCGAGGAGGGCGCCGTTGAGGTCGATGCCGCCGACCAGACCCCAGCTGCCCTGGATCCGGGGCGCGCCGCCGGGGACGTCCACGGCGAGGGAACCGTCGGCCTTGGCCTGGAGGTAGGGGGCGACGGTGGCCTCGACGCCGACCGCGTCGTAGAGGCCGACGCTGACCTCGGTGCCGAGGGTGGCGCGGACGGAGGCCTTGCCGTCGAGACGGACGTGGACCGGGGACACCTTGGTGTCGGGGGCATCGGCGGAGGAGGTCCAGCCCCGGCCGCCGCCGGTCCAGTCCGCGCGGACCGCCCAGGTACCGGTCGCCTCCTGCTCGGCCTCGACGTGGACCTGGCCGTCGGCGCCGACCTCCAGGTAGCAGGTGAGGGCCAGGTTGACGACGACCGGCAGCCCGGCGACGGTCAGCACCGGGCTGGCCTGGAGCTTGGCGAAGGGGACGCGGACCGGCGCGGCGGTGGCGCGGGCGAAGTCGCCGGTGACCTTCCAGTGGGCGCGGGCGCCGAGGTCGAAGCCGATGGAGGCGGTGCGCGGGGTGCCGACGCCGGCGCCGTGGTAGGCGAAGCGCACTGTCGGGTGGAGGACGAGTTCGCCGCCGGCCTCGGCGGTGGCGCCGCCGGGCAGCGGGATCGGGGCCCTGGCGTTGACCTCCAGGGTCCCGGACGCCTCCGCCTTGGTGGTGCCGTTCTCCCGGCCGACGGTGGCCGTGACGTCCTTGACCAGCGGGGTGACCTTGATCGCCCTGGGGTCGACGGGGACCGTGCCGTCGGCCTCGGCGGCGCCCAGCAGTTCGGGCAGGGTGGCGGGGCGGGTGGCGAGGCTCAGGGTGTTGCCGGCGCCGGGGTGCACGGCGGTGACGGCGAGGAGCGCGCCCTGAGGGGCGGCGTCGCTGGGCGGGCTGGCGAGCAGGCGCCCGGGCTGGACGGCCTGGGTGAGGGCGGGGACGGTGGAGGACGTGGCGGGGCCGGGAGCGGGAGCGGAGGCGGCAGCCGAGGCGGGAGCCGAGGACGCGGCGGGTGCGGCGGACGCGGCTGATGCGGCTGACGGGGACAGGACGGCGGTGCCGGCGGCCGGGTCGTAGGCGGTGAGCCGTAGGTCGGTGGCCGCTGCCGGGGCGGCGGCCGAGCCGTCGGTCGACGGGGTGCCGACGGCTACCGTCTGCGCACCGGGCTGCGCGGCCGTGACCGGCAGCGGGGCGGGGCCCGTCGGCGACGCCACGGCAGCGGCGGCCGGGGCGGAGGGGGCCGGGGGCGCGGCGGTGGAGGATCCGCCGGGGGCCGGAGCGGTCGCCTTGCCGGCGGGACGGGCGGTGGCGGCCGCCGAGGCGTGCGCGGCCGGGGATCCACCGGACGCGGGGGCCGCCGGGTCAGCCGCGCCGGCGGCGGCGACCGGGACGGCGGAAGGCACGTCGAGGGTGACAGAAGCGGCCCGTCCGTCACCGGACGCGGGCCCGCAGGCGGCGACGCCGAGCAGGAGCAGGGAGGCGAGGGCAGGCCGGACGGCCGGGACGAGAGGACTCTTCACCGGGGCTCTTTCAGCGGCGTGTTCCACACGGGCGGCGGCGCACGGACGGTGCCCGCCCGCCCGGGAACGAGGGTGGGTGGTGGCAAAGGGGAGCGCGGCCCGCACGGCCGCGCGGATCGTCATGTTACTGACGAGAAATCAGGTTGTCGAAGACATGTCCGATTGGTGAATGGTGCCCCGATCGTGCCTCAAGGACTGTTCCACCAAGGGTGGTTGGTGCACGCTCGGTGTCCGAACACCGCCGTTCGGCGGGGGCCGCGCGGTTCGCAATCCACCACTCGGCGGGGCCTCTCCCCCGCCGGTGGACGGGGCCCGGAGAGGCCGTCGGCATTCCCCGCCGGGAATTGTCGGGCCTCCGTCGACCGCCCAGGATGGGCGGCACAGGAGAGCCGCGAGAGCCACCAGGGGAACGAGGAAGGCACCATGAGCACGAAGACCGACACCGCCGCAGGCACCGACGCAGACGCAGGCGCCGGCACCGGCACCGGCACCGGCACCGGCAAGCGGATCGCCGATCGCTACGTCGCGCTCTGGAACGAGCCCGACCCGGACCGGCGGCGGCGGGCGATCGAGGAGCTGTGGGCGGCGGACTGCGTCCACCTGCTCCAGCCGCCCGAGGACATGCGCGAGCGAGCGGCCGAACTCGGCTTCGCGGACACCGTGCTGGAGGCGCGCGGCCATGACGCACTGGAGCGACGGGTGGCGCGGGCGCACCAGGAGTTCGTGGCCGACGGCGGCTACGCCTTCCGCGGGCAGGGCGAGGCGATCCGGGTCGGCGACGCCGTCAAGCTCACCTGGGTGATGGTGCGTCCGGGCGAGGCGGAGGTGCTCGGCGGCGGGGTGGAGGTGCTGGTACTGGACGAGGACGGCCGGATCGCGACCGACTACCAGTTCCCCGGGCTCTGATCCCCCGGCTCCTGTTCCGCATAGGCGCGCAGGGCGGCGGCCGTCGGCTCGTCGACCGGCAGGAACGCCTCCAGTCGCAGTTCGGCGAGCGTGACGTCGACGGCGGTGGCGAACGTGGTCACCGTGGTCATCAGGTGCAACTCGCCGTACGGGCTGCGCAGACGGAGCGGAACGGCGAACCCCAACGGATCCCGGGCGGCCGGGGACTCGTCCAACGGCGGCACATAACCCGCCAGTTCGTCGTGCAGCTCGGTCAGGCGGGAGGTGGCCGCCAGGACGTGCCGGGACCATGCCGCGAAGTTGACGATCCTCGGGGCGAGCCCGGCCGGGTGCAGGGCGAGCCGGTAGGCGTTCGCGCCCCGGCCGAGCAGCTCCGGTGCGATCCCCTCGGTCAGCAGTCCGAGCGCGGCGTTGGCGGCGACGATGTCGCCGCGGCCGTCCACCACCACGGCGGGATAGGGGAGATGACCCTCCAGGATGTGACCGAGGGCGGACCGGACGGGCGCCAGCTCGGGCCCGTCGAGCGGGCACTCCGCGTACACGGGGGCATAACCGGCCGACAGCAGGAGCTCGTTGCGTTCGCGCAGCGACAGGTCGAGCGACTCGGCGAGCCGGACGACCATGCCGCGCCCGGGCGCCGACCGCCCCGACTCCATGAAGCTGAGGTGGCGCTGGGTAGTACCCGCCCGGCCGGCAAGCTCGAGCTGGCTGAGACGGCGTCCGGTGCGGCGCTCTCGGAGCGTACTGGGGAAGTCCACGACAGCCAGTTGTAGCCGGATCGGGGCCGCCGGGCCATTCCCCGGCGGGAATGGCCCGGTGAACTCTCGGGACGGGGGCTCATCCCGGCCGGACGCCTAGTTGGTCGAGTGCCCAATTGCCCGTTGACCCTGTTGTCCGGGCGACCAATTTCGCGAACGTGCTATTGGTCGGACGACCAACCCCACGCCCCCCTTTGACCGGACGGCCAACTGTTGGACACCCTGCCGATCGGCACCCCGACCCAGGTCACCACATTGGCCGTTGGTCGGACACCCAATCACCCGGGCGCCATATTGGTCATTTGCCCAATATGGCGTTCCGATACTTCGGGCCCCCAGCCCACCCGAAGCCCACTATTGGCCAGGCTCCCAACTGTGCGACCCCGCCCCGTTGGTCGAACGCCCAACTCCTCAGACGCCCCGGTGCGCCGTCACCGTGCCGGCGTCGACCGCCGCCAGCAGTTCGGCGTGGTCGGCGGCGGTCCGGTGGGCGTACCGGACCGAGAAGTCGGCGATGGCCTCGGCGAAGGCGTCCGAGCGGCCCAGGTAGCCGGCGACCGCGAACCGGTCACCGGAGCGGGCGTGCGCGCGGGCGAGGGTGCGGCCGCAGAGGTCGGCGTACTGCCGCAAATCGGCGGGCGTCATCCGGGCGACGTCCGCCGAGCCCTTCATGTCGCGCAGCTGGCGGCCGTAGAAGTGCCGCCCGGCCGGGCCGGTGGTCCAGCCGAGGAAGATGTCGCTGGCCGCCTGCATGAGGTGCTGCCCGGTGACGACCCGGCGGCCGCCGTGGACCACCGGGGCCTCGGCGGACGGCCGCGAGACGGGCAGGTGGTCCTCCAGCACGGACCGCCCGGCCTCCTTGATCTGCAGGAACAGCGGATCGCGCTCGTCCCGCCCGGACAGCAGCAGGATGAAGCACCGGGTGCCGACGCTGCCGACCCCGACCACCTTGCGGGCGACGTCCACCAGTTGGAACCGGTCGAGCAGGACGCGGCGGTCCTCGGCGAGGGTGGCCCGGTAGTCGCCGTAGATCTTGCCGAGCTTCCGCAGCTCGTCCTCCGGCAGCCGCTCGATCAGCGGCGGGTCGTCGACGATCCGGCGCCGGCCGTCCTCGCCCTTCTCGGTGAGCTTGCTGAAGGCCTGGAGGCTGGTGCGGCGGCGGGCCTTGTCCAGGTTGGCCTCGACGCGCTTGCGGCGACTGGCCTTGTGGACCAGCGGCAGGATGTCCTCGGCGTCGATCCGGGCGTACCAGACGTCGAGTTCACCCATCCCGGCGAGGCGGCGCACGGCGACGGCGTAGCCCTGCGCGGCGGTGAACGCGGCCCGGCGGACCTGCTCCTCGCTGTGGCCGTTGTCGCGGGCGGCGACCGCGACGCTGGCGGCGAGACGCTTGACGTCCCACTCGAACGGGCCGGGGTAGGTCTCGTCGAAGTCGTTGACGTCGAAGAGCAGCGCACGCTCCGGCGAGGCGTACACGCCGAAGTTCAACAGATGTGCGTCGCCGCAGAGTTGCACCGTGATCCCGGTGTCCGGGACGGCCGCCAGGTCGGCGGCCATGACGGCGGCGGAGCCGCGCAGGAAGGCGAACGGCGACTCGGCCATCCGGCCGTAGCGGATCGGGCCGAGATCGGCGAGCCGGTCCTCGGCCTGCCGGGCCAGGACGGCCAGCGGGTCGGGCCGGTCGGCTGCGGGGATCCAGGGGCCGTGGGCGGAACGCGGTACGCGTTCGCGGGCGGCCCGGCCGCGCCGCCGGCGTTCGGTCGGACTGGTCATGCGCGGCTCCTCGGTGCGTCCGTCCAGCGGTTCCCCCGTCCGGTAGGACCCGGATGCTCCCGCGGTCCTCCCCGCGACGCTAGATCACGTCCGGCGACGCGGCATGTCGGGACCGGACGTCCCGCACCGGAAGCGGACGGTCCGCACCGGAAGCGGACGGTCCGCACCGGGAGCGGCCGGCCCGCACCGGGGCCGGGGCGGGCCGGAAGGGTGGAGCACCCGGACGGGGCGGCCCGGCGGGCCGGGCGTCCGGTCACCCGCCCGCGCTCCGCCGAACGGGCCGTGCCCGACCACGCCGCCCGGGCACAGCAGCACCGGGCAGAGCAGCACCGGACAGGACATCACCGGACAGGGCAGCACCCGGCACCGCAGCACCCGGCACCGCAGCGCCCGGCACGGCAGCACCCGACAGAACACCGCCCGGAACCACCGCCCGGCACGGCAGCGCCGGTCACTCGACGACGAAGTCCGCCATCATCGCCATGTCCTCGTGCTCCAGGTTGTGGCAGTGCAGCATGTACGTCCCCGCGTAGTCGGTGAACCGCACCAGCACCTCCACCGCCTCGGCCGGCCGCAGGTCCACGGTGTCCTTCCAGCCCGCGTCGTACGGCCCCGGGTCCTTGCCGTTGCGGGACAGCACCTGGAAGGCGTTCAGGTGCACGTGGACGGGGTGGTGGACGTCCGAGAAGAACCGCCAGATCTCGGTGGTACCGAGCGCAGGCCGGGCGAGCGCGCGGCCCGGCTCGTAGGGCTGGTTGTTGATCGTCCAGCCCGCGTTGCGGCTGCGCCGGAAGCCGAAGACCCGGGTGGTGACGGCCGCGGCCGGGTCGAGCCGCTCCAGGGTGCAGAGCCGTTCGGGGACCGTCGAGTCGTCGCGCACCGGCCGCGAGGAGACGTCGAAGAGCATGACCTCCTCCGTCCGGCCGCTGCCGAACCGGTTCATCAGCCGGACCTGGGTGCCGGCCGGGTAGCGGGAGAAGTCGACCACCAGGTCGAAGCGCTCGGCGGGCGCGATCTCGACCGCGTCGTGCGCGATCGGCTGCTCCAGCAGGCCGCCGTCGCCGCCGATCTGGACCAGGGCGCCGCCGCCGGACGGCTGCGGGTCGAGTTCGAGCCGGTAGAGGCGCGTGTTGGAGGCGTTGAGCACGCGCAGCCGGTAGCGCGCCCGGTCGACCTCGGCGCGCGGCCAGGGGGCGCCGTTGACCAGGACGACGTCGCCGAGGACACCGTTCATGTAGTCCTCGGTGACGCCGGGGACGGCGAGGGTCGCGTCGGCGGCGGGGTAGGCGAAGGAGCCGTCGGCGGCGAAGGACCGGTCGGCGAGCATCAGGGGGAGCTCGCGTTCGCCGCGCGGCAGCGGCAGGGCGTCCTCCTCCTCGTCGCGGACCAGGTGGAAGCCGGCCAGGCCACGCCACACGCCGGGGCCGGTGAAGCCCATCCGGTGGTCGTGGTACCAGAGGGTGGCGGCGCGCTGCCGGCAGGGGTAGCCGTACGTGCGCTCGCCGGTGACGGTCCGGGAGCGGTCCGCGGCGCCCGCCGTTCCCGCCATGCCCGCCATGCCCGCCATTCCCGCCATGCCCGCCATCGCGTGGCCGGACTGGTCGGCGTGGGCGGCCCAGGTGGAGCGGTCGGCGGACGAGCCGACCGGGAGCAGCAGGTCCACCGGGTAGCCGTCGCTCTCCGCCGGCGTGTGGCCGCCGTGGAGGTGGACCACCGTGGGCACTGCCAGCTCGTTGCGGTGCCGCACCACCATCTCCCGGCCGGAGCGGGCCACCACGGTCGGGCCGGGGAAGGTCCCGCCGTACGTCCAGGCCTCGGTCCGCAGGCCGGGCAGGATCTCCAGCCGGGCGATCTGCTGGGTGAGCTCGTAGTGGTCCGCGGTGGCGTCGGAGCGGACGGGGGCGAGCACCGCCGGAACGGGCAGCGGCACCTGGAACGCCGCCGGCAGCGGGACCGCGCTGCTCAGCAGCCGGCCCGGCCGCGCCTCGGCCAGGAGCCGGGCGGTCGCCGGACCGGCGAGGGCCCCGACGGCGCCCGCGCCGAGCACGGCCACGCCCGCACCGAGGAACCGGCGGCGGTTCACGGCGTCACCTCCACCGCGTCGGCCCCCGCCCCGGTGGGCCGGGGCAGCCGGCCGGAGCCGCCGTCACCGGCTCCGGCGGCCGGGCTCGCTTCCGGCCCCGCGCCCGGCCCCGCGCCCGGCCCGGCGCCCGGTCCGCCTCCGTCCGCGGCTTCCGCTTCGGCGTCCCGTCCGACGTCCGGCGTCGCCGTCGCCCGGGGCACCGGGACCGGCCGCCAGGCCCCGACCAGGCCGAACAGCAGCCCGCTGACCAGCAGCACGCCCAGGGTGACGTGCACACCGACCGCCCGTTCGTAGCCGGCCCCCATCTGCGCCCCGAACGCGGCCAGCAGCAGCGGGGTGGCGCCGAGCGGCCACCACGGCCCGCGCGCGCCGCCCGCTCCCCCGCCCCGGCGGACCAGGGCGGCCACCGGCAGTTGGGCGAGCAGCAGACCGCCCAGGGCCATCGCGGCCAGCTCGTGTGCCCGGAGCGCCTCGTAGTGGCCGTTCAGGAAGCTTCCGGCCAGCACCGTCTGGGCCAGCCCCAGCAGGGCCGACCCGGTCGCGGTGGCCCGCAGCAGCAGCCGCGGCAGGCGGCCCCCCGACGGAACGGCCGGGGCCGGGGCCGACCGGCCCACCAGGGGGAACGACGGCAGGCGGGGCGTGCGGGCCACGGGGGGACTGCTCAACGGTCGGCCTTCTCTCTGCCGGGCACCGCGGCGGAGCGGGCAGGCCGGGATGACGGGCATGCCGGACGCACTCGGCGCGGGAACGGGTGGGTGTGACGTGGCACTACGGACGCGCGCCACCTGGACGGACGCGGCCGTGAGCGTAACTGATCACACATCACTATCTGCGCGGATCAAGCGCTTTGCGGCTTACGGTCACTCTCGCGCGGCTCATCGCCGCGGCTTTGTCACCCGGACGGCCGGTACGACGGCCCCGCGCATTCCTCCACCGCGATCCCCCGTCGCACCCCGGCCTGCCCCCGCGCGTCCGGGGCCGTACGCGCGGGGGCGTGCATGCTCGCGTTACGCGCGGGCTCGCGTGCGCAGCCCCGCGCACGCGAAGAACCCCGGTCCGCCGACGACACCCCCGTCGCCCTCGATGGACCGGAGCCCGGACCCGAAGCCCGCCCCGCCTCGCGCCGCTCCCCGCCTCGCGCCGTTGCCGCTCGAGGCCGCTACTGCTCGAAGCCGCTACTGCTTGCCGCCGCCCATCGCGATCGGACGGGACCGCAGCAGCGCCCTGGCCGGCAGGGCCGTCGCGGCCAGGCAGAGCGCCACCGCCCCGGCCGCCAGCGGCAGCGCCGTCCCCGGCGGTACGTACGGAGTGGCGCCGGTGAGGCCCCGGGTGATCGGAACCAGGGTGACCCAGGCGATCACCGCACCGACCCCCAGACCGGTCGCGGCCACCAGCAGCGCCTCCCAGCGCATCATGTGGCGCACCTGCCCCCGGGTGGTCCCGGCCAGCCGCAGCAGCGCCACCTCGCGCCGCCGGTCGAGCACCGTCATCACCAGGGTGTTGGCCGCCGTGACCGCGGCGAACCCGCCGAGCACCCCGGCCATCACGGCGTTCGCCCAAGCACCCATCTCCTGGTCCTTGTCCGCCTGCGCGGCGAATCCGGCCCGGTCGGTGACGGTCATCCCCGGGACACCGAGCCCCGCCAGCGCCCGGGCGACCGCCGCCCGGTCCGCGCCGGGCGCGTCCGCGACCAGCACCTGCTGGTCGTACGCCGAGGTGACGTGTTCCGCGACCGCCGCCCTCGGCAGCAGCACCTGGCCGAAGCCGAGCCCGCGCCCGTAGGTGGCGACCACCAGCGGACGGGTCTCCGTCCCGTCGCCGAGCCAGAGCGGTACCCGCTCGCCCACCTCGGCGCCCAGGGCGGAGGCGAGGGCGGCGTCCAGCGCCACGGTGTCCGGGGCGCGGCCCAGGTCGGCGAGCGCGCCGGTGCGGACGTCGAGGTCGAGCACCCGGGGCAGCCGGGACGGGTCGCCGGTGACGCCCAGCGCGGTGACCGAGTCCAGCTCGTGGCCGTTGCGGTGGACGACGCCGGTGCGCAGCACGCCGACGGCCGCCTCCACCCCGGGCACCGCGGCCGCCCGCTCGACCACCCCGGGGGTCCCGGCGGCAGCGGCGGCACCGGCACCGGCGGCGGCACCCGGCACGGCCGCCGGAAGACCGGGGCCGGTGGACCCGAGCACGTGGTCGGCGGTGAGACCGGCCCGCACCTGCTCGCCGCTCTCGTGCCGGACGGTGCTCTGCATGAACAGCAGGGTGCCGCAGAAGGCCGTGACCATGGCGATCGGCGTGATCGCCGAGGCCAGCCGGCGGGCGTTGGCGCGGGTGTTGTCGGCCGCCAGCGAACCGGGCGCGCCGCCGGCCCGCAGCGGCACCCCGAGCAGTCCGGCCGCGACCCGGGCCACCCAGGGGCCGAGCAGGGCGACCGCCGTCAGGAAGCACATCACCACGCCCAGCGCGGTGTTGGCGGCGTCGGTGCCGTTCAGCCCGGCGGCGACCCCGGCGAGCACGGTGCCGCCGACGGCGAAGAGCAGGCCCAGGCCGGTGCGGATCCACCCCGGCCGCGACGGTTCGACGGCGGCCGCGCCCAGCGCCTGGCTCGCCCGCATCCGGGCCGGGCGGCGGGCCGCGAAGAAGCCGGCCGCGAGCGCCGCGAGCGTGCACAGCACCACCGCCGCGAGCATCGGCAGCGCTCCGACGGACAGTTCGACGGCGGCGGGGACGGCCCCGCGCTCCACCATCCCGTCGAACCACCAGCGGGCCAGACCGAGGCCGGGCAGGATGCCGCTCGCGGCGGCGAGCGGCGCGACCAGCATCGCCTCGGTGGCGATGGTGCGGCGGATCTGCCGGGGCGTGGCGCCGACGGCGCGCAGCAGCGCGAACTCACGGGCGCGCTGGCCGGTGGCGAGCGCGACGGTGGAGACCACCACGAAGACGGCGGTCATGGTGGCGACGCCGCCGAACGAGCCGCCGATCCCGGCCAGCGCCTCGCGCGCGCCGGCGAGCTCCGGCTGCTCGACGGTGCCCCGGTCCCGGCCGGTCCGCACCTCGGCGGCACCACCGACGGCCGCCCCGACCTGGGCGGCGAGGTCCTCGGCGGCCAGCCCCCCGCGCGGCTGGACGGCGATCGCGTCCACCCGGCCGGGGTGGCCGGAGAGCCGGTCGGCCTGCTGGTCGGCGAACCAGGCCGTGGGTCCGGCCGACTGCGGGGCCGCGAGGCCGGAGATCCGGTAGCTCCCGCCGCCGCCCGGCGCGGTGAGCGCCACGGTGCCGCCGGGGGCCAGCTGCGCGGCGCGCGCGGTGTCGGCGTCGAGCACGACCTCGCCGGCGCCGGGGGCGCGGCCCTCGAGCAGGCGGTCCTGCGGGCCGGCGATGCCGAGCGCGGCGAAGCCCCGGCCGGTGAACTGCCTCTGACCGGTGGACTGCCCCTGGCCGGTGACCTGCCCCTGACCGGTGACCGGCGACGGCCCGCCCTGCACCGGGAACGCGCTGTCCGGGCGGGCCGCGGCCACCCCCGGCAGCGCGGCGATCCGCGCCGTCAGTGCCGCGTCCACCCGGGCCCGGTCGGGGAGGGGCTGCTCCTCGGTGTCGGTGTCGTCGCCCTGCCGGAAGGTGATGCCGACGGTCTGGTCGGCGGCCACCACCACGGGGGCGTCCGCGTACCGGCCGGCCGGCACCGAGGCCGTGATGCCGGACTGCAGCAGGGTGCCGCAGGCCGTGATCACGGCGGCGGCGAAGAACAGGGCGACGAAGGTCCCGACGAAGGAGGCAGGACGGAAGCGCACCGAGGCGCGGGCGAGTCCGTTGCTCATGCCGCCGCCCCCAGCGGGCGCGCGGTCAGCGACACCATCCGGTCGGCCACCGTCTTCGGGTCCGGCCGGTAGAGCTCGTCGGCGAGGGCCCCGTCGGCCAGGAACACCACCCGGTCGGCGAACGAGGCCGCCACCGGGTCGTGGGTCACCATCACGACGGTGGCTCCCATGGTGTCGACCGCGGTCCGCAGCAGGCCGAGCACCTCGTGCGCGGTACGGGTGTCCAGCGCGCCGGTCGGCTCGTCCGCGAACACCACGTCCGGATCGGTGATCAGCGCCCGGGCGATCGCCACCCGCTGCTGCTGGCCGCCGGACAGCTGCCCCGGCCGACGCCCGGCGTGCTCCCCGAGGCCGACCCGGGCCAGCAGCTCCCGGGCCCGGGAGCGGTCCTGGCGCTCGCCGGCGAGACGCAGCGGGAGCAGCACGTTCTGCAGCACCGTCAGCGAGGGCAGCAGGTTGAAGGACTGGAAGACGAAACCGATCCGGCCGCGGCGCAGCTTGGTCAGCCGGTCCTCGCTCAGCCGGGTGATCTCCTCACCGCCCAGGTGGACCTCGCCGGCGGTCGGGCGGTCCAGGCCGGCCGCGCACTGCAGGAAGGTGCTCTTGCCGGAGCCGGAGGGGCCCATCACGGCGGTGAACGTGCCCCGGCCGAGCGCCAGGTCGATGCCGCGCAGGGCGTGCACCGCCTCGGCGCCCCGGCCGTAGCTGCGCCGGACGCCCCGCAGTTCGATCGCGGCGGGCGCGGCGGGCGCGGCGTTCCCGTGGAACGCGGCGGGCTGGCCGGTGGGCTCGGGCCGGAGGCGGGAACGGCGGGGTGACATGGTGGGCCTTCCTTCGTGGATCGTCGCCGGTGGTCGACGTGTTCCAGGCTAGGAAGGCGGGGTGCGGCGGACCATGGAGGCCACCGGCGGACGTGGGGTGGGGTTATCCCCCCGGCCGCCCGGGGGTGGATCCGAACCCCGGATCCGAACCCCGGATCCGAACCCCCGGATCCGAACCCCCGGTCCACCGGCAGTACCTGGGCCGTTCGGTACCGACCCCGCGACTCCGTGACGTCGGATCAGATCTCCTCCCCCGGCACGCCCTCGTAGGCGACGCGCAGCTCCGCGACGGCCGGGTGGGCCGGGTCGAAGGAGGTGCCGTCGATCGCCGCGATCGGGCGGACGCCCGCGCCCGCGTTGACGGCGACGGCGGCGACGAAGCCCTCCAGGCCGTCCGGGGCGAGCGCCTCGTGCCGCTGCGGGCCCCGGTGGGCGCGGGCGAGCAGTGCGGCGGTGACTCCGGGCAGCGCGGCATCGGTGTCCGGCCAGACCAGCGCGCGGCCGTCGTGCAGCGCGAGGTTCCAGGTGGCACCCTCGGCGAGGCGGCCGGCACCGTCCAGCAGCAGGGCGTCGTCGTAGCCGTCGAGTTGGGCGAGCCGGCGCTGGTGGAGCAGGCCGAACAGGCCCACGTGCTTCACCTCCGGCAACTCGCGCCGGTACGCGGTGGTGCGGACCCGCAGCGGGCTGGGTGCGGCGGCCGGCGCGGGGCGGGTGGTGACCAGCAGACGGGGCGCGGCGGGGGCGGCCGGGCGTTCCAGGCCGAGCGCCGGGTCGAACACGGTCACCCGGACGATCACCGGCGCGCCGTCGGCGGGGAGCACCCGGCGGATCCGGGCCCGGACCTCGACGGGGTCCAGCTCGGCGCCGAAGACCGTGCGGCAGTCGCGGACCAGGCGCTCCAGGTGGAGCGTGAGGCCGCGGGCGCGGCCGGACTCGGCGCGCAGGGTGGTGAAGTGGCCGTAGTTGAGCAGGCCCAGGGCCGCCAGCCGGGCGGGGTCGGCGGGGCCGCCGTCGATCTCGATCTCTGCCATGCTGCCGAGTCTCCCAGGGCCCGGGCCCGGCCCCGGGCGGCAGCGCCGGGCCTCGGCCCTACGGTGCCACCGCGCCGGGGCGGGGGGCCGGTGCGGGGGCGGGCAGACCGACCTCGGGCGGGGTGGATCCGGGCGGAGTGACTCCGGACGGCATGGGTCCGGACGGCATGGGTCCGGACGGCATGACTCCGGGCAGAACGGCTCCGGACGGGACCGCTCCGGACGGAGCGGACGTCCGGCCGGCGGCACCGCGCCGTCGCTCGAACCGCTCGAGCCAGTGCGCCAGCCCCTCCGGCTCCCCGCCGTCGGACCAGCGCCAGGCCTCCGCCCACCACTGCGGGCCGCGGACCAGCGGACGGCCGGCGAGAGCCAGGTGCAGCGCGAGCGTCGAGCGGGCGTAGTCGTGCACCCAGCCGTCCGCCTGCCGATAGGCGGCGGTCTCGTCCAGCCGCAGCCAGCGGCCCTCGCGGCCGGCGGCGAGCAGCGGCGTCCAGACCTCTCCGGCGGGGGCGCCCGACGGCCGGTCGGCGACCAGCAGCACCAGTCGTTCCTGCTCCTCCCGGACCCGGTAGGGCGGGAGTTGGGGCATCCGGGTGAGACCGATGGTGTGCTTCCAGGACCGCACCCAGAGGCCCCGGCGCAGGTAGTAGTGGACGGCCCGGGGCCAGGCCCAGTCCGCCTCCAGCCGGTAGCCGGACAGGCCCTCGGCGGTGGCGGCGCGGTAGACCCGGTCGAGGGCGGCGGCGGCCAGGCCCCGGCCGCGCGCGTCGGGGCGCAGATAGAGCGAGGAGACCGCCAACTGGCCCGCTCCCCTGGTCCAGTTGTCGACCGCGACGGTCCCGACCGGCCCGACCGGCCCGACCGGCCCAGCGGGTCCGCCGGGGCCACCCGGGGCGCGCGGGCCGCCGTCGCCCAGCAGCCAGTAGCGGCGCCGGTAGAGTTCGCCGCCCGGCCATTCGCGGCCGGACTCGCCGAGCCTGGCGCGCAGCCGGGCCTCTTCGGCCGGGCCGATCTCCGCCGGGTCGACCAGCTCGCCCAACTCCCCTTCGGCGCAGGCCGCGAGGTCCCAGAGCGCGAACTCGCGCCCCTCCCCCTCGGTCACCGCCCGCAGGGCGGGCGCCGCGGCCAATCGTTCCTGCACCCGCTCGACCGCCATGTCCCAGGACTTCACCACGCCGCCCACGATAGCGAGACATCGGCACCGTGTGTAATTCGTTGGACACCGAACGTCAGATCGGATACGAATTCCCTTGTCCGGACAGTCCGCTGCCGAGGAGGAACCCAGCGCCGTGCCCGTCGTCCGCACCGCCCGCACCCGTCCCGGAGCCCGGGGGCCGCCCCGTGCGCCCGCCCGGTGGTAGGGGAAACCCGACCGTAGGACTCGACCTGACCGCCATGACCTCGCTGACCTGCGCCGCTGCAATGAAGTGGTGCTGATTCACCGCGTCCGTACCCCGCGTCCGCCCGTTCCGGGCCCTGCCGTTCACCCCGACGTCCGCCCTGGCGTTCACCCTGCCCGCCACTCCGCCCGCCGCCCCGGCACCGGGCCCCGCCCCGAGCACCGCCCCGGACCCCGAACGGGTCCTCGCCGACCCGGACCCCGCCCCGGTCCTCGACACGGTCCTCGCGCCGACGGCTCCGGTCGGGCCCACCGCGTCCCCCGTCCTCCCGGCGGGCGGCGGGCGCTGTGGTGCGGCGGGTGGGTACTCGCCGCCGGGTGGGCGGGGGCGTTCCCGGTCGTGTCCGGGCTGGGCCCGCACCGGAGTTGGGGGCTGTGCGCGGCGGCGGGGTACCTGGCGGCGGCGGTCGCCGTGCTCGTGCTGCCCCGACGGCGGGCGCCCGCGGCCTCGGTGGCGGTCGCGCTCCTCGGCGCGGTCCTCGTGCCGCTGCTCCTCCTGGTGGTGGGCGGGCAGGGGCAGAGCGAGGTCACCGTCATCGAGCGCTCCGGCGCGTTGCTGCTCCGGCACGGTACGCCGTACCTGGCCGAGCCGCGCACGGTCGCGGAGGTCACGCCCTACCTCCCCGGGACGGCACTGTTCGGGCTGCCCCGCGCCCTGTTCGGTGCGGACGGCTGGCCGGCCAGGGTGGCCGGGGACGCCCGGCTCTGGTGCGCCGCCGCGTTCCTCGGCTGCCTGGCCGCCGCCCTGCCGACCCGGCACCGCCCCGTACGGCCCGGCCGCACGGCAAGGAGCGTGGCAGTGCGTACGGGTGCGCTGCCCGCCGTTCCGTTCGCCGTGCTCCCGGTCGCGGCGCTCGTCGCCTCGCCGGTGGTCGCGCTGCCGCTGTGCGTCAGCGGGGTCGACCTGCCGCTGACCGGCCTGTGCGTCCTCGCCCTCGCGCTGGCCGGCCGGGCCCGGCCGGTCGCCGCCGGGTGGGCGCTCGCCCTGGCCTGCGCGCTCAAGTGGACGGCCTGGCCGGCGGTCGCGGTGGTCGTCGCCCTGCTCGCGGCCACCGCCGGACGGCGTGCGGCGCTGCGGGCCGCCGTGACCGCCACCGCCGGCGCGGCCGCCCTGGTGCTGCCCTCCGCGCTGCGCTCCCCGGGACCGCTGCTGCAGCAGGTGTTCGCCTTCCCCACCGGACGCGGCGACCTGCCCACCCCGGCCGGCAGCCCGCTGCCCGGACGACTGCTCGCCGACCTCGGCCCGGCCGGCTGGTACGCGGCCGTGATCCTGCTGCTGCTCGCCGGGGTCGCCGTCGCCCGGTCCCTGCTGCTCCACCCGCCACTGGACACCCGCGCCGCCTGCGACCGGCTCGCCGTCGGCCTCGCCCTGGCGTTCCTGCTCGCCCCCGCCGGGCGGTTCGGCTACCTCGCGCTGCCCGCCCTCCTGGCGCTGCTCCCCCGGCTCACCCCCCTCCCCCGCTTCCCCCGCTTCCCCGGCTCCGCCACCACCCGGTTCGCCCGAATCTCCCGGGCCTCCCGACCGACACTCCTCCCCCGTCCGCAGACACCCCAGCCGCAAGCACCCCGTCCGCAAGCACCCCAGCCGCAAGCACCCCGTCCGCACGCACCCCAGGTGGTTCCCGCGCCATGACCGGCACCCTCGTCGTCACCAATGACTTCCCGCCCCGTCAGGGCGGCATCGAGACCTTCGTCCACGCGATGGCCACCCGGCTGCCGGCCGGGGAGGTCGTCGTCTACACCTCGGCCGAACCGGGTGCCGAACGGCACGACGCCGCGCTGCCGTTCCCGGTGGTCCGCGACCGGTCCCGGATGCTGCTGCCCACCCCCCGGGTGACCCGGCGGGCCGCCGAGATCGCCCGGGCGCACGGGTGCGACCGGGTCTGGTTCGGCGCCGCCGCCCCGCTCGCCGCGATGACCCCGGGGCTGCGGCGGCAGGCGCCCGGCATACGGAGGACCGTCGCCACCACCCACGGCCACGAGATCTGGTGGGCCCGCACCCCCGTCGCCCGGCGCCTGCTGCGGCGGATCGGCGACAGCGTCGACGTCGTCACCTACCTCGGCGCCCACACCCGCGCGCGGATCGCCCCCGCGCTCGGCCCGGCGCCCCGGCTGGAGCGGCTGGTCCCGGGCGTCGACACCGAACTGTTCCGCCCGGGGACGCGCGAGGAGGCCGCCGACCCGCGTCCACCGGTGATCCTCTGTGTGGCGCGGCTCGTCCCGCGCAAGGGGCAGGACACCCTCGTCCGGGCGCTCCCGCTGATCCGGCGCAGTGTGCCGGGGGCGGTGCTGGTCCTGGTCGGCCGGGGCCCCGACGAACGCCGGCTGCGCGAACTCGCCCGGCGGCACGCCGAACCCGGCGCGGTCGTCTTCGCCGGCGGCCACGAGCACGCGCTGACGCCCGCCGACTACGCCTCGGCCGATGTGTTCGCGATGCCGTGCCGCACCCGCCGGGGCGGACTGGAGGCCGAGGGCCTCGGCATCGTCTTCCTGGAGGCGGCCGCCGCCGGACTGCCCGTGGTGGTGGGCCGCTCGGGCGGCGCGCCGGACGCCGTTCTGGACGGCGTCAACGGCACAGTGGTGGACGGCCGCGACCCGGTCGCCGTCGCGGCGGCGATCACCGGCATCCTGCGCGCCCCCGCCGCCGAACGCGACCGGATGGGCGCCGCCGGCCGCCAGTGGGTCCGCACCCACTGGTCCTGGGACACCACCGCCGACCGCCTGGCCGCCCTCCTCGCCCCACCCACCCCGCTCGACCCACCCACCCCGCCGGACCCGCTCGACCCGCGCTCGACCGAAGCCCGGTGAGGCCACGTCAGGCCAGCTCAGCACCGGTGAGGCCGCGTCAGACCGGGCCCGGTCCGCCGGGCGGCGCCGGGCGTCCGGATCCACGGACGCCCGGTCGAGGATCGTGCCCCGGCCCCCACTCCCCTCGTGGTGGGGGCCGGAGCTGGCCTCCGCCGCGCCGACGAGAGAGAGCATGCCAACCGGAGCGGCCGAACGGCCATGCATTAGCCTCTGGGCCTAATAGTCGACAACGGGGCAGGTCAGAACGACTGCGGGGGCGGAGGAAGGTTCGTGATCGCACTGAGGTTCGGGGTCGCGGACCTCGCGAGGACCCGGTTCGTCATATCACCGTTCGACCATCTGATGGCCGGTTCGGCCCGGTCGGGTGTGCACCAGGGCAGCGGGTCGCGCGGCGAGCGCTGGTGGCGGGACGTCCGCCGGCACGTGCCGCACCGGGCCGTGCGCTTCCTCGAGGTGGTCAACGCGAGCCCGATCGGCGTCCCCGACTTCCTGGTGGCCGACCTCGACGACGTCCGGCGGCAGCTGACCGACGAGCTCGACGCGCTGCTCTCCGTCCCGCAGCAGGCCGTGGAGGAGGGGGTCGCGATGTTCGGCGACGGCGACGGCGCCGGCCTCCCGGCCGCCCTGGCCCGGTTGCGCGAGGACGGCAGCCGGGGCCTGCTCGAGGTCGCCGACGGCGCCTGGGCGCTGTTCCGGGCCTGCCTCGCCCCGGACTGGCCCGACATCCGCCGCGCCCTGGAGGCCGACATCGCCGCCCGGGCCCGCACCGCCGCCCGCTCCGGGATCGGCGGGATGCTCGACTCGCTCCACCCGAATGCCGTCTGGCGGGACGAAGGGGTGCTGGAGTGCACCCTCGGCGACCTGGAGGGCTCCTTCGAACTCGGTGGCCGGGGCCTGGAGCTGCGGCCCAACTACTTCGTCCAACGGAGCATCAGCCTGCTGGCCGGACCGGACCGCCAGAGCCTGCTGCTGCACCCGATCGCCGCCCCCGTCGCCGCCCCGGCCGCCGGGCCCGCGACCCGGTCACCGGCCGCCGACGGCCTCGCCGCCGTGCTCGGCCCGGCCCGGGCCCGTGTCCTGCGCGCCGTCGCCGGCAGCGACTGCTCCACCACCGAGCTCGCCCGGCGGCTCGGCGTCACCCCGCCCTCGGCCTCCGCCCATGCCGCCGCCCTGCGCACGGCCGGCCTGATCGCCACCCGCCGCGAGGGCAGGCAGGTCCGCCACACCCTCACCGACGTCGGCCACGACCTCCTCCTCGACAACCCGCCGCTCCGGCCGGCGGCCTGAGCGTCGTTCGGCGGCGGCCCCGCTCGCCACCGCCGGCGGCGCCGGGAGCTCGTCCAGGGTTCGGGAACGGATCGACCGGGTGGCCGGAGCTCCCGGCACCGGCCACCCGGTCCGGACCCCGAACGGCTGCTACTCGCCCTGGAGGTCGGCGAGGTGGGCCAGGACGGCGAGCACCCGGCGGTTGCCCTCCACCGGGTCGAGGTCGAGCTTCATGAAGATGTTGCCGCAGTGCTTGACCACCGACGCCTCGGTGATGTTCAGCCGGGCGCCGACGGTCTGGTTGTTGAGGCCCTCCGCCATCAGCCCCAGCACCTCGCGCTCGCGCGGGGTCAGCCGGGCGATCGGGCGGTCCGCGGACTGCTGGCGCAGCAGCACCCGCACCACGTCCGGGTCGATCACGGTCTCGCCCGCCGCCACCCGCCGCAGCGCGTCCAGGAATTCGGACACCTCGCCGACCCGGTCCTTGAGCAGGTAGCCGAGTCCGGCCCGCTGCGCGCCCGCCGCCCCGAGCAGCCGGGTCGCGTAGGGGGTGGCCACGTACTGGGAGAGGACCAGGACGGGCAGGTCGGCGTGGCGGGCGCGGAGGTCGAGCGCGGCGCGCAGCCCCTCGTCCCGGAAGCCGGGCGGCATCCTGACGTCGGTGACGACGACGTCCGGCCGGTCGGCGTCCACGGCGGCGGCCAGGGCGTCCGCGTCGCCGACGGCGGCGGTCACCAGGTGGCCGCCGCGGGTGAGCAGTTCGACCAGGCCGGCCCGGAGCAGCACGGCGTCCTCGGCGATGGCTATCCGGAGCACGGCACCTCCAGCCGGAGCCTGGTCGGCCCGCCGGTCGGACTCGTCACCATCAGTCGTCCTCTCAGGATCGCCACCCGGTCGGCCAGTCCCTGCAGTCCGGCTCCGGCGGCCGGGTCGGCCCCGCCGCGGCCGTCGTCGGTCACCTGGAGCACCAACTGGCCGGCCGCGACCCGGCCGTGGACGGTGACGGCGGTGGCGCCGCTGTGCTTGGCGGCATTGGTGAGGGCCTCGGTGACGGTGAAGTAGGCGGTGGTCTCCACGGGGCCCGGCAGTCGGCCGGGCAGGTCCAGGTCGACCTCGACGGGGACCGGGTGGCGTTGCGCGACTTCGGCGACGGCGGCGGCCAGGCCGTGGTCGGTGAGCACCTGCGGATGGATCCCCCGGACCAGGCCGCGCAGTTGCTCCAGCGCCTGCCGGGCCTCGCCCCGGGCCCGGTCGACCAGCGCGAGCGCGCCGGGCGGGGCGTCCCCGCTCCCGGCGCCGCCACGGCCGGCGTCCCCGCCCCCGCCGGCCCCCGCGCCTTCGCGCAGTTCGTGCGCGGCCAGGCCGAGCGTCATGGTGAGGGCGACCAGCTGCTGCTGGGCGCCGTCGTGCAGATCGCGTTCGATGCGGCGGCGCTCGGCCTCGAAGGCGTCGGCCAACCGGGCCCGGGACCTGGTCAGTTCGAGGACCTGGCCACCGGGATCCTCCTCCCGCGGACCGAGCAGGAGCCGGGCCAGCCTGACGTGGGCGGTGGCGAGCAGCGCTCCGGCGTGGCCGCCGAGGTAGAGCCCGGCCAGGCCGACGGCGGTGAACGGGAGCGCGTGCAGCGGTCCGGGCACCGCGTGGCCGGGGATCAGCATCACGGTCTCGGGGGCGAGCACCCGCACCACCACCGGGCTGACGACCAGCGCCGCGGAGAACAGCAGCAGGGCGGTCAGGCCGAGCGCTGCGGCGGCGAGCGGCGGGGCGACGAGCAGGGTGTGGGCGAGTTCGCGCCAGGTCGCGCGCTCGCGCAGCCGGGTGCGCAGCCGGGCGGGGCGACCGGCCCCGGGGAGGGCCCGGTGCGGGTCGGGCACCGGAGCCGGTTCGACGAGCCGGAGCAGGCGGCGTTGCAGGGCCCCGGCCGGCAGCCCGGAGAGGGCGACGGCGAGGAGCAGCGGCAGGCCGACGCCGACCACCGAGAGCCCGAGGCCGAGTGCGGCCAGGGCGAGCAGCAGGACCGCCGTCACCAGTCCCAGCAGAGCGCCGGCGGCCAGGTAGGCCCAGCAGCGCAGGGAGTCGCGGGTGAGCGGGAAGCGCAGCGGTCGGGCGCGCAGGGCCGCCTGGACGGCGACCTCGGTCGACCGGTCGGCGGCCCCTGCGGCCCCGGCGTCGGCCCGGACGGCCTCGTCGGCCCCGACGGCGGCGGTGGCGGAGGAGAGGAACGAGGAAGGGGCGCCGACCGCCCCGGTCGCGCCCGCCCCGGTGTCCTCGGCCGTCGCCCGCCCCGTGCCCATCGCCCCACCCTAACCGACCGGCTGACGCGCCCTTCGGCCCCGGAGCAAGGACGGTCCTCGACCGCCCCCGGCCGCCGGTGGCCGGGTGAGCGCGACGGCGGCGATCACCGCGAGACCGCCGGCCAGGGTGTTCCAGCCGACCGGTTCGGCGAGCATCAGCACCCCGAGCGCCGTCGACCAGAGCGGGGTCGCATAGGTGACGGCGGCGGCCACGGCCGTCCCCGCGGTGCGGACCAGGCCGAGGTTGAGGACGTAGGCGACACCGGTGCCGAGCGCGCCGAGCACCAGCAGGGCGGACGCGGCCCCGGCCCCGGGCCAGTGCGGGGCGCCGGCGGCCAGCGGGGCGGCCACGGCGAGCTGGGCACCGCCGCAGGTGATCTGGACGGTGGAGAGGGCGGTCGCGGAGTGCGGACGGTCCGCGAGGTGCCGGCGGAGGTAGGCGAAGCCGGCGCCGTAGCAGCAGGTCGCGGCCAGGCAGGCCAGTCCGCCGGCCACCGCGCCCGCGCCGCTCCCGTGCGGTCCGGCGTCCCCGGCCGGTCCACCGGCCGAGGCGCCGCCGAAGCCGTGCCAGACGCCCAGTACGGTGAGCACCCCGGCGAAGCCGAGGGCGAGTCCGGCGAGCCGCCGTGGGCCGGGCCGGGGCTCCCCGGGTACCACGGCGAGTGCGAAGAGCAGGGTGAACAGCGGGGTGGCGGCGTTCAGCACCCCGGCCGGTACCGAGCCGACCAGGGTCTCCCCGTAGGAGAAGAGGACGAACGGCACCGCGTTCAGCAGCACCGCGGCGACGGCGCTGTGGCCCCAGACGGCGGGGTCGCGCGGGACGCTCTCGCCGCGGACGGCGAGGATCACCCACAGCGCGCCCGCGCCGAGCAGGCAGCGCCAGGCCGCCACCCAGACCGGGGGCACCCCCGCCTCCACCGCCACCTTGATCAGGGCGAAGCTCGCGCCCCAGATCGCCGACAGTGCCACGAACCCCGGCCACCAGCGCCCTCGCACTCCGACCACCCGCCTCTCTCCGGCCGTCACCCGGCCCCGACCCGCTCCGTCACCCGCTCCGACCCGACCCGCTCGGGCCCGGCCCGGCCCGCTCCGGCCCGACAGCGCTCGGCCGCCGCCGCCCCGAAGCCGCGGCCGGCCCGCCCGTACTCGATGGACAGAGGGTCCCGGGTCGGCCGACCATGAGTCCAACAAGTGACGGTGCCGCACGAATGAGGAACTCTCATGACCGGGGAAGTGAACCTCGCCCAGCTCAGGGCGCTGGTCGCGGTGGCGGACGCGGGCGGCTTCGGGGCGGCGGCGGCCGAGCTCGGCGTGAGCCAGTCGGCGGTCTCGCACGCGGTGGCCGCGCTGGAGCGGGTCCTCGGCGCGCCCGTACTGCACCGGGGCGCGCCCGCCCGTCCCACGCCACTGGGCGCGCGGATCCTGCCGCACGCCCGGACGGCGGTCGCCTCCGCCTCGGCGGTCCGGTCGATCGCCGAGCAGCACAGCGGCGGGCTGACCGGCACCGTCCGGCTGGCCGCGCCGACCACGGTCTGCCAGGGGCTGCTGCCGGCGCTGCTGCGCGACTGGCGGTCCGAGCACCCCCGGCTGACGGTACGGGTCTTCGAGGGCGAGGACGACGAACTGGCCGTCTGGCTGGAGGCCGGCACGGTCGACGCGGCGGTCCTGGTGGACGCCGAGCGGCCGCCGCCGGGGGCGGTCCCGCTCGGAGCCGACTCGATGCACGCGCTGCTCCGCCGCGACCACCCGCTCGCGGCCGAGGCGGGCGTCGACGTGGCGGACCTGGAGGACGACGACTTCCTGCTCTCGGAGGGCGGTTGCGAACGGCACATCCGGGACGCCTACCGCCGGGCCGGCGTCCGCTTCTCGCCCCGGCACCGGATCCGTGACCTCAACACGCTGATCGGGATGGTGCACGCCGGGCTCGGCGTCTCGGTGATGCCGGCACTGGCGCAGCCGATGCTGCCGCCGGACTGCGTCCTGGTGCCGATCCGGCCGGCCGCGCACCGCACCCTGACCCTCACCGGCCCGGCCGGGCGGCCGTGGTCCCCGGCAGTGACGGGCCTGCTGGCGGCGCTGCACCCCGGCCACGCCGGGCCCGCCGGGCCGCGCTGAGCGCCCGGCCGGCGCGCGCGACCCCGGGCCCGATCGCACGCGGAGCAGCGGCCGGG
Organism: Kitasatospora sp. NPDC089913; assembly: GCF_044748625.1. NCBI lineage: Bacteria > Bacillati > Actinomycetota > Actinomycetes > Kitasatosporales > Streptomycetaceae > Kitasatospora > Kitasatospora sp. NPDC089913. The sequence goes on from NZ_JBIVGI010000021.1 coordinate 146,131, forward strand.
GCGGTTGACGGCTCCTCAGGACAGGTCTATACCAGTGAGGGCCTCGCGGCGGCCCGGCCCCGACGCGGGGCGCCGTCGGCCCGGCGCGCCGCCCCCACTGTTGGCGCGGGTGGGCCGTAGTCCGCCGTTTCCTGGAGAGGCAGATCCCGATGGAACGTGCACTTCCCCCACAACCGGACCGAAAGCCGAACCCGCCCCAGCCCCCGCACCCGTCCGGCCGCAGGCCCCGCCTGCGTTCCCCCCGCGGCGTCCTCGCCGTCGCCGGGGTGCTCGGCCTGGTGGCCGGCGCGCTGGTCGGCGGCGGCCTGGTCGCCGCCGCCGACAGCGGGCCCGCGGTCGCCGCGGGTGGCATCGGCAGCAACTGGTACGCCTCCGCGCCCTACCTGATGCCCGAGGACAACAGCCCGCCGGACGTCTCGACGGTGATGGACGCCACCGGCCAGAAGGCCTTCCAGCTCGCGTTCATCCTGGACAAGGGCGGCTGCGTCCCGGCCTGGGGCGGAACGTCCCCGATCGACACCGACACCACCATGCCCGCCGTTATCCGGACCGTCCGGGCCAAGGGCGGCGACGTCTCCGTCTCGATCGGCGGCTACGGCGGCACCAAGCTCGGCCAGACCTGCGGGACGCCGGAGGCGACCGCCGCCGGGTACCAGAAGGTCGTCGACAAGTACCAGTTGAAGGCGATCGACTTCGACCTGGAGGAACCCGAGTACGAGAACGCCGCCGCGATCCGCAACGAGATCGGCGCGGCCCGCATCCTGCAGCGCAACAACCCGGGGCTGTACATCTCGATCACCACGGCCGGCACCACGGCGGCGGGCACCGGCTGGTTCGGCCAGCAGATGCTGAACGAGGCCAAGGCCCAGGGCTTCACCCCGGACAACTACTCGATCATGCCGTTCGACGGCGGCTTCAGCGGCGCGGCCGCGCAGACCGACGCGCTGGTGAAGTTCAACCAGCTGCTGCGCACCACCTTCGGCTGGTCGGAGGCGGACGCCTACGCGCACGAGGGCGTCTCGCTGATGAACGGGCGCACCGACGCGGCCGAGTACTTCCGGCAGGCGGACTTCCAGGCGGTGCTGGACTTCGCGCTCGCGCACAAGCTGGCCCGCTACACCTACTGGTCGGTCAACCGGGACCGGCAGTGCCCGGGACCGGTCGACCCGGGGCTGTCCGGCTCCTGCTCCAGCGTGGCGCAGAACGACTGGGACTTCACCAAGTTCACGGTCCGCTTCGCCGGGGCGACCCCGCCCACCACCCCGCCGACGACGCCGCCCACGACCCCGCCCACCACGCCGCCGACGAGCCCGGGCAGCTGCCTCGACCAGCCCTGGGACAGCGCCACCGTGTACACCGGCGGCGCCAAGGTCTCGTACCAGGGCCACAAGTACCACGCCAAGTGGTGGACGCTGAACGAAGTGCCGACCGCGAGCGGCCAGTGGGGCGTCTGGGGGGACGACGGCCCCTGCTGAGCCGGTGACGGTGGGGCGGGCCGCTACGGCCCGCCCCACTCGCCCGACGGCCCGTCAGTCCGCCAGCCGCTCGCGCAGGTTCGCCAGGATCTCGGCGGCGTCCTCCAGCCCGTACCCGCGGCAGCGCTCGACGGCGGCCGCGAGCCGCGCCCGGGCCGCCGTGCGCCGACCGAGGTCGGTGCCCTCGATCAGCGCGGCCAGCCGGACCGCCTCGGCGCGCGGGGTCTCGGCCCGCTCGCCGCCCGCCTCGTAGGCGGTGATCGCGCGGTCCGCCTCGGTCAGCGCCTCCTCGTAGCGGTCCGCCACCGCCAGGGCGCGGGCCCGCTCGTAGTGGACGGACGCCCGCAGGTACCAGGCGTCCGCCTCGGGCTCCGCCCGCTCGGCCCGCTCGCGCACGGCGTCCGCCTCGGCCAGCCGGGCCAGTGCCTGCTCCAGCCCGTCCGCCCCCTCCCGCTGCACGACGAGCCGGGCGAACTGCCGCAGCATCGCGGAGACGGGACCGGTCTGCGGCCACTGCTCCTGTGCGGCGAGCGCCCGGGACCTCGCGGCGTGCGCGGCCTCCCAGCGGTCGGCGAGGGCGAGGGCGACGGCCGCCTCCGCGGCGACCATGGTGCGCAGATGCAGGTCCTCGGTCCAGCCTTCCAGCAGAGCGGCCAGCCGCAGGTACTCCTCGGCGGAGTCCCGGTACTCGTCCAGCGTGTACAGACCGCGCGCCAGGTCCAGCCTGGCCTGGGCGAACAGCCGGTCGTCCGGTCCGGCGGCGGCCGCGTCGGCCAGCACCGACTCCAGGACGGCCACCGCGTCGGCGGTCCGGTCGGCGGCGGTCAGCAGGTCGGCGAGCTGCAGCCTGGTCCTGGCGGCGTCACCCGCGGCCGCCGGGCCCTTGCGGTCGAAGCGTCCGGCGGCCTCGGAGAGCGCCCGGATCGCGGCACCGGTGTCCCCGAGATGGGCGCTGGCGTGTCCCACCATCAGGTAGGTGGCGGCGAACGGGTAGGACTCGTCGGCCCAGCGGGCGGCCGCGGCCAGGGCCCGGTGGAGCACCTCGACGGCCTCGGCCTGCTCGCCGTTCTGCAGCAGCGCCTGCCCCAGCAGGCCGTACGCGCGGGGCGTGTGCCAGGGCTGCCCGGCCTGCTCCAACTCGGCTATGACGGTGCGCAGTTCCTCGGCCGCCTCGACGATCCGGCCCTGCCGGGCGGCGACGTCGGCGGCGTACTGGCGGGCCACCGTCAGCCGGCGCACGGAGCCCCGGGTGGCGGCCGCCTCGCGGTAGGCGGTGACGGTGAGGGCGAAGCGCCCGGCCTGCTCGGCGGGCGGCTCCTCGGGCGGCTCGGGCAGCGCCAGGACGAGTTCGTGGTGCGCGGCGTAGGCGCGGCACTGGAGGACGACCAGGTAGTCGTCGTCGCTGAGGGCGGGGCCGCCGGGCGCGGCGGCCAGCTCCTCGGCCCGGGCCAGTGCGGCGTCCAGGGCCGCCCAGTCCACGGCCGGGGCGGGCCCCGAGGCGCCGGCACCCTCGGCCTCGTTGCCGGAGTCACCCCCGGCCTCGTTGCCGGAGTCACCCCCGGCCTCGTTCCCGGCCTCGTTCCCGGAGCCGTCCCCGGAACCGTCCCCGACGAGGACGGCGACCAGGGCCCGGGTCCGGGCCGCCAGGGCCCGCCCGGCCAGCCCCTCCCGGTCGAAGAGGTCACCGGCGCCCCGCAGTTCGGCGGCGCCCTCCTCCCAGTCCTCCCGGTCGAGCGCCGCGTGCGCCCGCCGCTCGGCGAGTTCGGCGCGCAGCCGGCCGACCGTACCCAGGCGGTCCGCGTCGGCCGCGCCCGTGACCGCGGCCTCGCCCTCGGCGGTGAACCGCTCGTCGATCCGCCGCCATAGCCGGTCCGCGTCGGGGTGCCCGAGCAGTTGCAGCTCCCGGGCGCGGAGCACCAGTGCGGCGAAGTCCTCCGGCTCCGGCTCCACCTCCCGGACCGGCACCGCCGGCACCATCGGGACGGCGGCCAGTTCCGGCGCGGCCGGGGCCCGCACGCCGAGCGCCAGCGGCTCGGCGAGCAGCGGCCGACGGGCGAGCCGGTCGCGGCGGCGGGAGCCCACCGCCCCGGTGCCGTTGCGGGCGTCGAAACGGGCGGCCAGCGCGTCGGCCTCGGTGCGCAGATGGGCGAGCAGGGTGTCGACCGTCCAGCTCCGGCCGGGCGGACCGCTGACGGTGAGCGCGCCGTGCCCGGCCCGCTCCAGGCCGGCGATCAGCACCTCGACGCCGGTGAGGAAGTCCAGCCGGCCGCTCGGATCGCCGGTGACGCCGAACAGGTCGCGGTTCTCGGCCAGGATCTCCAGCCCGCGCGGCTCGTTGCCGGACAACGCGCAGAACTCGATGTGCTGGCCGACCGAGCGGACCAGACCGCTCTTGCCGCGCGCGAAGCGGTAGCCGACCAGGTGGCTGGAGCGGGCCTCGTCCAGCCGGCCCTGGCGCAGCAGCGGAAGCAGCGCCTGGGCGTGGCTGACGTGGGGCTCCTCCGCGCAGGTGCTCTCACCGCTGAGCACCGGCCGCCAGGCCTCCAGCGCGGCCGCGTCGTCGCCCTGGCGCACCAGGTGGGTGGCCGCGGCGCGGACCTCGCAGGCGTGGCAGTCGCTCAGCTCGGTGCGCGGCCGGGCCGCCCACAGCTCGTAGGCGTCCTGGACGTCCTCGCCGATGTGGGCGGCGAGGTGGAAGCGCTGGGCGTAGTAGGGCTGGAGGCCGTGGCCGGCGGCGCGGTAGCGGTCGCGCATCTCGCCGTGCCAGCGACGGACCGAGGCGAGCGGTACGTCGGGGGTGCCGAGCAGCGAGGTGGCGACCCACTTGAAGCGCCAGAACACCTGCTGCGTCGCCCACTCGCCGAAGCTGTCCGGGTCGGTGTCCCAGAGCTTGAGGACGCGGGCGAAGACGACCGGGGCCTTGGTCCGCTCGCCGTCGTACTCGTAGGCCTCCATGAGTTCCAGCAGGGCCATGGCGCGCACCGCGGTGTCGTCGAACTGGCAGGCGGCGTCGACGAGTTCCTCGGCCGTGACGGTCCGCTGCCGGCCGTAGGGGCGAGCGTCGTTGTCGCGCAGCGCGGCCATCACCGCGTCGATGGTGTCCAGCATCACGCCTCCTCCTGCCGGCCGTGCGGGTCCTGCGGGCCCAGCGCACCCCCGCCGCCCCCGCTGCTCCCACCACTCCCGCCGCTCCCGCCGGACCGAGCGGCGGCCTCGTGGCCGAGCATCGCGTGGTCCAGCAGGCTGATGAACGAGCGGTTGAGCAGGGCGCTCTCGCTGGAGGTGAGCGGTCGGCGGGTGAGCAGCACGGCCTGCCCGTAGAGCGTCTCGACGGCGGTGACGGCGAGTTCGCGGTCCACGATCGAGGCGGCCCGGCGCACCAGCGGGTTGAGGTGGTTGAGGACCAGCTGCGCCCGGGGCACCTCGGCGCGCAGCGAGCCGAGGATGTCGGCCCACAACCCGTCGGCCTCCTCGGCGAGTTGTGCGCGACCTCGCTCGTGCCTGGCCTCCCGGTTGTCGAGCAGCAGCGCGGGCGCGCTGGTCGGGTGGAAACTGCGCAGGGCGACGTCGCAGTCGAACCGGCCGACCACCTCGCGGGCCACGGCGAGGAAGGCCGAGGCGGCGAGTTCGGCGGCCGGGTCGACGGTGTCCAGGTGCGCGGTGACGGTGCTGGGATCGAGGTCGGCGACGGAGGTGCCGGGCCGGATCTCGGGCAGCCGGTGGACGAGGTCGCGGTCGTAGGTGTAGCCGCCGTTGACGACACCGAGCCCGGCGGCGCCGGCGATCGGGGCGACCTGGCGGAACTCCTCGACGGTACGGGTGACCAGGACGACCGGGTGGGTGCGGGCGAACTCGTCCAGGGTGACATTGCCGTCGGTGGTCTCGAACGGCAGCCAGGGCAGCAGCATCCGCAGCAACTCGTCGTCGTAGCGCGCGAGTTCCTTGACGGCCAGGTGGTGCACCGAGATGAAGCGGTGCAGCAGCGCCGGGTCGCTGGCGGACAGGCCGGTGAGCCAGTCGCGGATCCGGGCCCCGAGCGCGTCGCGGACGGCGGCGAGCATCTCGTCGGCGTACAGGCCCTCGCGGGAGGCGGTCGGCCGCAGGCCGTCGGTGTCGACCACGCACCGGACGAAGAACGCCCAGTCGGGCAGGAGTTCGTCGGCGTGGTCGGAGAGCAGCATGCCCTTGAGGTGGACCCGGTGGCCGGCCCGGCGGGACGGCGGGACGGCGTCGGGCAGCACATAGGCGACACCGCGCAGGCCGACCAGCGGCAGGTCCAGCTCGATGGTGTCGAGCGGGGTGAAGTCGAAGGTCGAGCGGCAGTACGCGGCCAGCGCCTCGCGGCGGGCCAGCGGGGAGCCGTGCCGCTCGGCCCACGGCGGGGTGTGGTTGATCCTGGTGGTCCCGCCCCGGCCGTCGACCACGGTGACCTCGTGGCGCAGCAGGCTGCCGAAGTCGCGGGCCAGCGAGACCACCCGGTCGGTGCGGGTCCACTCGGCGGCGTCGGCGCGCGGGGCGAGCCGGACGGTGGTGCCCGGCTCGGGCTTGGCCTCGGCCGGCAGGGTGCGGATGGTGTAGCGGCCGTCCGAACCGCCGCGCCACTCGATGACGGGGGCGTCGGGGGTGGCGGCGGAGCGGGTGACGACGGTGATCTCGTCGGCGACGACGAAGCAGGCCAGCAGGCCGATGCCGAACTGGCCGATGAAGTCGCCCCGGGCGCGGGCGAGTCCGTCACCGTCGAGGCGGCCGTCGGCGTCGCGCTTGGAGCTGCGGCCGATGGTGGCGAGGAAGGTGTGGACGTCCTGCTCGGTCAGGCCGATGCCGGTGTCCGTGACGGTCAGCCCGTGGTCGGTGCGGACGGTGATCGCGGCGGGCGCCGACGGGTCGAGGGCCTGCCGGGCGGAGATGGCGTCGACCGCATTCTGCAGGAGTTCGCGCAGATAGACGCGGGGGCTGGAGTAGAGGTGGTGGGAGAGCAGGTCGACCAGGCCGCGCAGGTCGACCTGGAAGGTGTGCGCGCTCGTCGGGTTCTCGGATGGGGACACCGGTGGCTCTTTCGATCGCAAGGGCGGTTCGGGCATGGGGAGGGGCGGCACGACGGCTCCCGGCGGCAGCCGCGGCCGGGTCGCGGGGACCGGGCGCCGCGGGACCGGGAGGCCGGGACCGGAGGCCGGCCGGACCCCTAGGGTGCGCAGCGGTCGCGGTGGGTGCGGAAGTTCTCGGCCTCGTCGCCGCCCAGGTAGTACCAGGGCCAGTCGGTGACGACGTCGTCGAGGGTGGCGAACACCGCGTGGGCGAGTTCGCGCTCGTCGGCGAGCGAGAGGACCATCGCGAAGACGTTGTGGGTGGCCCGCCAGTCGCGTCGGCGCCGGTAGGCGGGGTGCAGCACGGAGCGCAGTGCCGCCTCGCGCAGCGCGGCCCGGACGGCCGGATCGGTCAGGTAGGCGTGGTCCTCGCCCCCGGGAAGGTCGAGCCAGTGCTCCAGGTGCGCGAGGGCGACGATCTCGCCGAGCGGGCTGCCCTCGGGGGCGTCGAGCATCGCCCGGCGGGCGAAGGCGTGCATCTCCTCGTGCGATCCGCCCCACTTGGCGCAGAGCTGCTGCAACCGCTGCTGGTGGGAGGCGAGGTGCTCCGGGTCGCGGCGCAGCGCGGCGTCGAAGCGCGCGGTGGCGATGCCGCGGCCGAGCGAGGCACCGCGGGCGCCGATCTGCAGGAAGAACCAGGGGGCGAGCCAGGACGGTTCGCGCTCGGCCACCTCGAGCAGCTGTTCCTCGGCGGTGCCGAGCCGCTCGTGGAAGAGCCGCCACTGCTCCTCGGTGACCTGCTGGGCGCGCTGACCGGTGCGGGCCTCCCAGCCCCAGGCGATGTGCCGGGCGCCGGAGAACAGCAGCAGCAGGGTGTCCTCGGGGTGCTCGGCGACGGCGGCGGCCAGCCAGCGTTCGGTGCCCTCGACGGAGGAGAGCCGGTGGAGCAGCCAGGTCAGTTCGGCTGCGTCCTCGATCTCGGTGAGAACGGAGCCGACCGCGTTCCAGTCGCCGGCGTCGGCGAGGGCGCGCAGCCGGCGCAGTTCCTCGTCGCCGTGCGAGAGGTCGAGCACCGGGGTGAGGCCGCGCGGCGCCTTCCGCCCGAGGCCGCGGCTCCGACGGCCGGCCGGCCCCGGCGGGGCGTCATCGGCTGATCGGCGTCGGAAAAAGGACATGGTGCGGCCCCCTGAGACCTCGTCGACCGGGACGGTCGGCGGATTCGTTCGTATGGCCTCGCAGTGGCCACCCGGATGCACTGCATATCACGCGCCTCCGACGTCCCGTCGACCAGCCCTGTTCCCGAACGCGCCAGGACGTTCCCCGGGCGCTCTCAGGGACTCCCCCGAACGACCCCGAACGATGCCGAACGACCCCGGTCGCTCCCCGGGGCTCGCCCGAACGACCCCGAACGACCCCGGACGCACGGGACCCGGCCCGCCGCCGTGCGGCCGGGCCGGGTCCTCGCCGTGCGGCGACGCGGGGTCAGACCCGGTCGGCGGCGATCAGCAGGTACTGGAAGGAGCCGTCCTTGTAGGAGTTGATGAACGCCTCCTCGATGCCGGTCACCAGCGACGGCACGGTGGCGCGCAGCTCCCAGTACGGGAGGGTGGCCGCGGTGAGGTCGATGACCGCGTTCGGCACCAGGCGGTTGTCGGCCATCGCCTTGAAGTACTCGCGGCGGGAGTGGATGTTGCACTCGAAGTGGGCGTTGATCTGGGAGACCCACTTCGAGGGCTGGCCGTAGGTCGGGTTCCAGCAGCCGGTGATGGTGACGTAACGGCCGCCGGCCGACAGGATCCGGGAGTGCTCGCCGAGCAGGTCCTCCAGGTCGACGTACATGCTGGACTCGTTGTTCCAGGACGCCCGCACGCTGCCGGACGCGAACGGCATGTCCAGCATGTTGCGGACCTGGGCGTGCACCGAGCCGTCGATGCCGAGCTCCTTGGCCCGCCGGTTGCCGAACTCGGCCTGCTTGGCGGACAGCGTGACGCCCTCGACCTTGCAGCCGAAGCGCTGGTGGGCCATCACCATCGAGCCGCCGCGGCCGCAGCCCGCGTCGACCAGGGTGTGCTCGGGGCGGATGTCGCCGAGGTTGTCCAGCAGTACGTCGGTCTGGGCGGACTCCAGCCGGTGCAGCTCGGCGACGAGCTTCTTCTCCCGCTCGCTGTCGTCCGGCGAGCCCAGCGCGGCGTGGTCGACCGCGCCGATGCCGTAGTGGTGGTGGTAGAGGCCGTCGACGTCGCCGAGGCGGAGGTTCACCGGCCGGGCCTCGTGGTCCCAGTAACGGGCGATGTCGCCCTGGTACGGGGTGGCCGGACCAGGGACGGCGGTGCGGTTCACGGGGGTGGTGTCGGTGACGGACACGGTTCAGCTCCTTGGTTACCAGAAGTCGGGCAGGCTGTAACGGAAAGTGTTGGTCTGATGCCAGTTGTGGTTGCCGTCGACCCACGCGGCGACTCCGCGCAGGAAGCGCACCACCACCGGGACGGGGCAGGTGGCGGCGAGTGCGGCCGCCTCCGCCTCGAAGGCGTGCATGAGTTCGTTGTGCACCTCGACGGCCTTGAGGTAGCCGTCGCGGTCGCTGACCCCCTCGCGCTCGGAGATCACCACCGGCAGGTTCAGGTGGGTGCCCGGACTCGACAGCTCCTTGGTGTACGAGTACAGGTCGTTCACGATGGTGGTGGCGTTCGAGGCGAGCGCGATGACCCGTTGCATGGCGGGGCGGGCGTGCAGGTCGGCGGGCAGCTCGTAACCGCCGACGGTGTCCGTGATGGTCGGGCAGGGGCGGAAGTTGTTGAACTGGCGCATCGCCAGGTACTCCCACACCTCCGGCACGTGGTCCTCCTGGGCCCAGGCGCCCTCGGCGAGGTAGCCGAGGTGCAGCCGCGCCATGTCGTGCCGGAACCGGTCCGACTGGGCGGCGGTGGCACCGCGGTCGAAGTGGTCCATCGCCGAGCGGTAGGCGCGCCGGGGCGCGTCGGCCGCCAGGGACTCCGCCCAGGCGCCCTGGTACTCGGCGGTGGTGTGCAGCGGGTCGAGCGCGGTGTGGGCGAGCAGCAGCCGGCTGCCGAGGCCGACCGGGGAACCGCCGTGGTCCTCGCAGTAGTAGTCGTCGACGGCGTTCTCGGCGACCATCAGTCGGGTGGCGATCATGACGTGGTCGACGCTGGGCGCGTCGGGGTGGCAGCCGACCATGTAGCGGCTGACCGAGAAGCCGTCGAACTCCTCGGCGTAGTCCGGCGGGTAGAGCTGGACCTCCTCCTCGGCCCACAGCTTGATCCGCCGGCTCACCTCGGCGACCCGCTCCGCGTCCGGCTCGCCCACCGGGTGGAAGTACAGCCCCGGGATCGGGTCCCCGCTCCTCGGACCGGCCTGTCCCGCGCCGGTTTCGTCGGCCGCGCCCGCCGCGTCGGGTGCCGCCCCGGCCTCGGCCGCCCCTTCGGGGGGAAGCTGACGTGGCGTCAACCTCAGCCCTGCAGTACCGATTCCGCTCGGTCCGCGGAGGATCTGCTCCAGCGCCGTACCGCTCATGACCGCACCGCCGCCCTGCGGCCGGGGTGCGGGTGGTGCGACGTCTGCGGTGTCTCGCTGCTCGTGGCCACGGGCATGGGAGAACCTTCCTCTGTGAAGGGGGACACGTCATGACGGGCCGTCGCCTCGTCCGAAGAAGGGGATCTCCACATCCGGTGGGCCCCGTCTCGCTTGTTGCCAACCGTAGGCGGGGCGGAACGATCTGAGCCGCTTCGCATGATCCTGTGCACTCGAAAGGGTGAACGTTCACGTGTGTTGCGTTTGAAACGGCGCATCCGATGATCGGTTCGGACCGGCCCCGCCGAGTGCCCCCGGACCGGGACCGGGAGCGCCCGGGGCCTCAGCCCCGCGGGGCGTCGGCCGGGTCCGCCGCCTCCACCGGCACGTCCGGGTGCCGGAACCAGGAGCCGTCGACCGCCCACTGGACCAGCATCAGCACCACGCCGAGCAGCAGCGCCCCGATGCCGATCACGGTCACCCCGCCGGTCTCCCCGAACAGCGGCAGGTCGATCGAGGTGGAGCCGTAGTCCGGGTCGGCGTAGACGTCGAAGGCCCCGTAGCAGAAGAAGTACAGCAGCAGCAGGCCGCCGAGCAGCGGCATCAGGCCCTTGAAGACGAAGTCCCGCACACTCCGGGTGAGCACCCTGCGGTAGTACCAGACGCAGGCGAAGCCGGTCAGGCCGTAGTAGAAGGCGATGGCCAGGCCGACCGAGGCGATCGAGTCGGCGAGCACGTTCCCGCTGATCGCGGTGAGCAGCACGTAGAACGCGATCGAGGCCAGGCCCATCGCGACCGTGGACCAGGTCGGGGTGCGGTGGCGCGGGTGCACCCGGGCGAACTGGCGCGGGACGGCCCGGTGCGCGGCCATCGAGAAGGTGGTCCTGGCGGTCGGCAGGATGGTGGTCTGGGTCGAGGCCGCGGAGGAGGTGAGCACCATGAAGATCAGGAGCTTGGTCAGGAACCAGCCGAGGCCCGCACTGCCGAACACCGCGCCGCCGAGCGAGGACAGCACGTCCCCGGCGTTGTTCTCGTTGCCCAGTCCGATGCCCTCCGTCCCGATGCCCGCGAAGGCCTGCGCCGAGGTGGAGACCAGGGCGTAGATGAGCAGCAGCAGGACGGTGGAGATGACGGCGGCCCGTCCCGGGGTGCGCGCCGCGTCCTCGGTCTCCTCGTTCACGGACACGGCGGTGTCCCAGCCCCAGTAGATGAAGACGGCGGCCAGGATGCCCGCGGTGAAGGCCGTCGTGGAGGACACCTCGAACGGGTTGAACCACGATCCGCTGATGTGGACCGCCGTGTCCGGCGGGTGGTCCCCGTACACCTTGACCAGGGCCGTGACCGAGAGCAGCACCAGCATCACGACCTCGATGCACAGCAACCAGCGCTGCAGGGCGGCCGAGATCTCGATTCCCACGTAGCAGATCGCCGTCATCACGATGATCCAGACCACGCCGGCCACCGTGGTCCAGGCGGTGCTCTCGGCCAGCCCGTCGAAGCCGAACAGCCGGAAGCCGTAGACGCCAGCGATCTGGGCGAGGTTCGCCATCACGATGATGTCCGCGATCACGATGCCCCAGCCGCCCATCCACCCCGTGCGCGGCCCGAAGGCCCGCGCTCCCCAGGTGAAGGTGGTGCCGCAGTCCGGGTCGGAGGCGTTGAGCTCCTTGTAGGCGTACGCGATCAGCAGCATCGGGATGAAGGCCAGGACGGTGATGATCGGCGCCTGCAGACCGACCCCGACCACGATGATGCCGAGCGTCGCGGCCAGGCTGTAGGCCGGGGCGGTGCTGGCGATGCCGATGGCGACCGAGGAGACCAGGCCGAGGGCTCCGGTCTTCAGGCCCTTCTCACCGGCACGGGAGCTGACGACAGTGGGCGCGGCGGGCGGCGGCGGAGTGTGTCCGCCGTGGGGTTCCGGCACGGTTCCCACCCCCTGATCCTGCACGCGGAGGTACTGACGGGGTCGATGAGATCAGCGTACGCCCGGGAGCCGTTGCGTTCCTGGCAGGTGACCGCCCGGTCACGGTCAGCGGTGCTCGGGGTTCTCGAAGTCGAAGCGGCAGCCCGCGTCCCACTCGGAACGCTGGTTGCCGTGGGCCGGGATCCCGCCCGCGTCCTTGATCATCCGGGCCAGGTGGAGCAGGTTCCAGGTCATGAAGGTGGCGTTGCGGTTGGTGAAGTCGTTCTCCGGCCCGCCCGACCCCGCGTCCAGGTACGACGGCCCCGGCCCGGCCTCGCCCACCCACCCCGCGTCGGCCTGCGGCGGGATCACGTACCCGAGGTGCTGGAGGCTGTAGAGCACGTTCATCGCGCAGTGCTTGGCGCCGTCCTCGTTCCCGGTGATCAGGCAGCCGCCGACCCGGCCGTAGTAGGCGTACTGGCCGTGCTCGTTCAGGATCGACGAGCAGGAGTACAGCCGCTCGATCACCTGCTTCATCACCGAGGAGTTGTCGCCGAGCCAGATCGGCCCGGCCAGCACCAGGATGTCGGCGGCCATCACCCGGCTGTAGAGCACCGGCCAGTCGTCGGTCTCCCAGCCGTGCTCGGTCATGTCCGGCCAGACCCCGGTGGCGAGGTCGTGGTCGACCGCGCGGACCACGTCCACCCGCACGCCACGGCGCTCCAGGATCCCGGTGCTGACGTCGATCAGCCCCTGGGTGTGGCTGCGCTCGGGCGAGCGCTTGAGCGTGCAGTTGATCACCATGGCGGTCAGGTCGTCGTACCGGGCGGGCGAGGGGGACATCGGCGGCCTCTCCAGGTCCTTCGGCGGGTCCTTCGGCAGGCCGGGGCGCCCACCGGGGTCGGGTCTCCCACCACTCCACCCCGGGCCCGCACCGACCGCCCGCCGGGATCCGCCGACCGGGCCCGTCGGCCGGACCGGCCTCGACCCTTCCCGTCAGCCCTGCCCGGCCGGACCCTCGGCCGCGTCCGCCACCGGGCTCGCGGCCGGCCCCGGCACCGGCTCCGGTGCCGCCACCGGGACCGGGGTGACCAGCATCCGCCCGGCCAGCGCGGTGCCCGCCGTGACGGCGGCGAGGGTCGCGTCGAACAGCGGCCGGATGTTGCGCTGGTGCCAGAGCGACAGGGTGGCGGCCCACGCGGCCTCCCTGGCCCGGGCGGTCGAGAACGCCCCCACCAGGTGGCGCAGCGGCTCGGCCGCCCCGGCGGTGACCCCGGCGATCCGCTGCTCGAACCCGGCCCGCTCCTCCGCCTCGGCCCGCACCAGCAGCTCGCCGACCACGGCGTAGTCCTCCTGCACCGGCGGGGTGTCGGGGGTGGTGCGGCGTTCGATGCAGGTCTCGACGACGGCGAGCGGCAGGTCGTGGCAGAGGTGGGCGTTGGTCCCGGCGAACGCGAACTGCACCGGCCACACCCTCCGGTCGTGCCGGGCGTCCACCAGCGGCTGCCAGGCGTCCCCGACCGGCCGCTCCGCCTCCGCGGCGTCCAGCACGTCGAAGTACTGGTTGGCGAGCAGGACCCCGAGCCGCTCGACGAACGCCGGGTCCCGGACCTCACCGGCCGCGATCCGCCGCTCCACCAGCGCCGCCACCCTCAGGTGCATCCGGTTGAAGCAGGCGATCCCGTCCGCCGGGTCCAGCCGCGCCCCGATCGCCCGCATCCGCTCGACGACCTCGTCGGCGCTCTGCGCGGGGCTGGCGTGTGACTGAGCCATGGGGGCGGTCCTTCCGTCGCGGTTCTCCGGCTGCCACCTATACACACCGTCACCGCCCCGGATCCGCCGCCCCGGTGGACGCCCCAGCACCGTCACCCGTTCCGGTGAGTCGACCGTCCGGGCCGGGACCCTGCCGTCGTCCTGCCGCCCCCGGCCCGGACCCGATCCCGCCCCGGCCCCGGGCGCCGTCACGGCCCTGGCCGCCGGAACGGCCGCCCGGTCAGCCTGCCGGTTCGTCCGCCGCCGCGACCAGGCCCGTGACGGTCGCGGTCAGGACGCGGGCCAGGCGGGGTTCGACCTCGACGACGGCGTGGGCGAGACGGGGGTCGCCGCGGTAGAGCGCGGCGACCTCGGGGCCGGGGTTGGCGATCTGCCAGAGCGCGCCGGCGAGCGAGACGGCGGTGGCGACGAGGTCGGTGACGTCCTGCTCGTCCAGGGCCGGCAGCAGCTCGCGGACGGCCGCGGTGATCGGCCCCCGGGCGGCGAGGGTGGCGAGCTTGAAGTCGCGGACGGCGTCGAGGGAGACATTGCGCTCGAGGTTGAGCGGGGCGTGCGCGAGCAGGTCGCAGAACGGCCCGCGGGCGGCGAGGGTGGCGGCGAAGGCCCGCGCCACCGCGGCCGGGCCCGGGTCGGTGGTGTCGCGCAGGCGGGCGGACAGCGCGCGGGACCACTCGTCCCAGCCCTCCGCCGTCAGGCGCAGGAAGATCTCCTCGCGCGTCTCGAAGTAGCGCAGCAGCGCGGACTTGTGCATCCCCACCGCGGCGGCGATGTCCGTCAGCGAGACCTCCCTGATGCCGCGCTCGCGACCGAGGGCGCGGGCCGCCTCCAGGATCGCGGCCTCGCGCTGCCGCTTGGCCTCGGGAGAGCGGGCGCGCTGGAACTCCGGTGCAGTCACCCGCCCATCGTAGCGCAACGCCGTTGCACTATTAGCGCAACGGTGTTTTACTAACGGCATGGACAGCAAGGACAGCAAGGTCTGGTTCATCACCGGCAGCTCCCGCGGCTTCGGCCGCACCCTCACCCGCGCGGCCCTGGAGGCCGGCCACCGGGTGGCCGCCACCGCCCGCCGCCCCGAACAGCTCGCCGACCTCGTCGAGGAGTTCGGCGACGACCGGGTCCGCCCGATCGCCCTCGACGTCACCGACCCGGCGGCGGCCCGGGCGGCGCTCGCCGAGGCCCGCACCCGCTTCGGCCGGATCGACGTGCTGGTCAACAACGCCGGCTACGCCAACGTCTCGCCGATCGAGACCACCGAGGACGCCGACTTCCGCGCCCAGTTCGAGACCAACTTCTGGGGCGTCTACCACGTCACCAAGGCCGCGGTCCCGCTGCTCCGGGAGCAGCGGAGCGGGCTGGTGATCCAGTTCTCCTCCGTCGGCGGACGGGTCGGCGGGTCCCCCGGCATCGCCTCCTACCAGGCCGCCAAGTTCGCCATCGACGGGTTCAGCCGCGTCCTGCGCGCCGAGACCGCGCCGTTCGGGGTGAAGGTCCTGGTGGTCGAACCCAGCGGGTTCCGCACCGACTGGGCCGGCTCCTCGATGACCGTCCACGACGTCCCGGCCGCCTACGAGGAGACGGTCGGCGCCGTCAATGCCCGGCTGCGGCAGGGCGGCGACGGCGCCGCGGGCGACCCGGTCCGCGCGGCCGGGATCCTGGTCCGGATGGCCGACCGCCACGACGTCCCGGACCACCTGCCGCTCGGGGTCAACGCGGTCGAGTACTCCCTCGCCCAGGACCGCCGGCTCCTCGCCGAGGACACCGCGTGGCGCGAGGTCGCCCGCTCGGCCGACTTCGCCGAGCCCTACCCGGTCGCCTTCCCGCCGGACGCCGCTGCGGCCTGACCGGCCCGACCGGCCGGAGCGGCCGGAGCGGCCGGTCGGCGGCACCCGGGGCCGACGGGCCCGAACGACGGGCGCGAACGACGGCAGGCCCCGGGCCGGGGAGCAGCGCGCTCCCCGGCCCGGGGCCTGTTCGTTCCCGGCCTCGGCTACTGCTTCGTGGCCACCGACACGTAGTCCACCCGCATCGGGTGCCCCGGCTCGGTGGCCGGGGTGACGGAGCCGCCGAAGGCCGCCGGGAGGTTGCCGCCGACGGCGACGTTGAGGATCAGGAACAGACCGCGGCCGACGGCCCGGTCCCAGGTCGCGCGGTCCATCTGCGCGGCCGTGACCCGGTGGTGCACCCGGCCGTCGAGGTACCAGCGGACCTCCTCGGCGCCCGGCTTCAGGTCGACCTCGACCGCGTAGCGGTGGAAGCCGGTGCGGCACTCGGCGCCGCAGGGCTGGTCGCCGGAGCCGAGACCGCGCGGCTCCTGGCACGGGCCGCCGTCCAGCACGCCGCAGTGCATCGTGCCGAAGACCGCGTCCCGGCCGTTGACCTGCTCCATGATGTCCAGCTCGCCGATGGCCGGCCAGCCGGTGTACCCGTTGCGCAGCTCGCCGCCCAGGGTCCAGAAGGCGGGCCAGTAGCCGGCGGCGGCCGGACCGGTGACGTCGGGCAGCGCGATCCCGGCCTCGATCCGCAGCACACCGCCGGGCGGCGGGGCCAGGTCGGCGCGGCGGGACTCGATCCGGCCGGAGGACCAGCGGCCGTCCGCGGCCCGGGTGGGCACGATCTCCAGCGCTCCCCGGCCGTCGAGCCGGACGTTGTCGGTCGAGTCGGTCATGGTCTCGATCTCGCCGGTCCCCCACTGCGCGGCCGGGCAGCCCGGGTAGCAGGTGCCGAGGTCGTACTGCCAGTTCGCGGCGGACGGGCGGCTGCCGGCCGGTCCGTCGAAGTCGTCGCGCAGCAGCTGGGTCCAGCCGGACGCGTCGGGCACCGGAGCGACACCGGAGGCACCGGCACGCGGGGGCAGGGCGCCCGCGTCCGTCAGCACCCGCTCCAGGCGCGGGGTCAGAACGACGGCGGCGACATTGGTCAGGTGCGTGTCGTCGCGGTAGAGCAGGATGCGTTCCAGCACGGCCGGGCAACTCCGGCCGTTGCCGGGGCAGATGACGTCGTTGACCGACACCGAGCGCACACCCGGCATCCGGCCGGCCGCGATCTCGTCGGCGAGCGGGTCGGCCCAGAGCGCCTTGTCGCGCGGGAACTCGCAGGCCGCCGGGTCGTCGGTGTGGCCGGAGACGCAGGCCGGCACGTCCGTGCCGGGAATCGGGGTGTCGCGCAAGTAGACGATCGGGACGCCGAGTTCCCGCAGCGGGGTGAGCGTCTTCGCCCAGCCCTGGAGCACCGCCTCGCGGTCGTCGGTGTACCGGTTGAGGGTGGAGACCACGATCAGCCGGGGCTTGGGCCCCTCGGCCAGCCGGGTCAGGGCGTTCGCCCGCCAGGTGTCGCACTCCCGGTAGGTCCGGCCCAACTGCGGGTTCACCACCGAGAGTTCCGGCAGCGGACAGCCCTGCTTGACCAACTCCTCCAGTTCCCAGCTCCGTTCGGCCGCGAGGGCGAGCAGCGAGGAGAACCACTGACCGGCGTGCGAGTCGCCGAGCAGCACGATCCGGTCCGGGCTGCCGACCACGCCGAAGCGGCAGTCGGGGCTGGTGGTGGCCGCCGGGTCGACCTCGCACTCGCCGTCCGGCGGGAAGTCCTTGCGCGCCTGGACGGCGTCCGGCACCACCGCCGGACCGCCCTTGGCCGGGGCCGCGGTGCGGACCAGCAGCGAGGTGCCGTCCGGCGAACCGGGCGGCAGCCCCTGGAGGTCGACCGGCGCCGCCGGGCCGAGCAGCCGGAGCGTCCCGGTGCCGACGACCAGCGCCAGCACCACCGGGACGATCACCGAGGCGAGCCCCAGGGACAGCCCCCGGCGCGGGAGTTCGGAGACGGTGCGGCTGTGCCGCAGCGGCTGCTCGACCCACCGCATGACGGCCGCGGCGGGCAGCGCCGCGGCGGCGGTCAGCGCCACCTTCACCGGCCAGTCCAGCGGGCCGAACTTCGCGCCGACGAGCACCAGCACCGGCCAGTGCCACAGGTAGAGGTTGTAGGAGAGCCGCCCGATCGCGCGCGGGACCCGCAGGCCGAGGACGCGGTCCACACCGTAGCCGGCTGCCGCGCTCCCCTCCCGCCCCGGCGTACCGGCCAGGATGACGGCCGCCGTGCCCAGGGTCGGCACCAGTGCCGCCCAGCCCGGGTACGGGGTGCTGCTGTCGTACGCCAGCACGCACCAGACCACGGCCGCCGCACCGCCCCAGCCCACTGCCGCCCGCAGCGGGCGCGGCCCGCGCAGCAGGTGCCAGGGCAGCAGGGCCAGCAGCGCGCCGACCCCGAACTGCCAGACCCTGGAGGGGGTTCCGAGGTAGGCGAGCGAGACGTTGTCGTGCGTCCAGTGCAGCGAGAGCGCGAAGGAGCCGAGGGTCAGCACGGCGGCGAGCGCCGTCGCGACCGGCCGCAGTGCCCGCCCGCGCCCGTCCGCCCGGCCGCGCCGCACCAACCGCAGCACCAGGTAGGCGGTCAGGGCCAGCAGCGGGCCCCACACCAGGTAGAACTGCTCCTCCACGGCGAGCGACCAGAAGTGCAGCAGCGGGCTCTCGTCCCGCCCGGCGGCGAGGTAGTCGGTCTGCTGGGCGACGAAGCGCCAGTTGCCGACCGAGAACGCGGCCGCGAGCACGTCGTACTCCAGGTCGGCCCGGCGCAGCGGCACCGTCAGCCAGGCGCCGAACAGCGCCATCGTACCGAGCACGATCGCGGCCGAGGGCAGCAGCCGGCGGGCCCGGCGGGAGAAGAACTCGCCGAGCCGGATCCGGCCGGTGGTGGTGGCCTCGCGCAGCAGCAGGCCGGTGATCAGGTAGCCGGAGACGACGAGGAACACGTCGACGCCGACGAAGCCCCCCGCCAGGCCGGGGACGGCGGCGTGGAAGGCGAGGACGGCGAGCACGGCGAGTGCGCGCAGACCCTCGATGTCAGGACGGAACCCGGCCGAGTGGCGCGCCCGGCCCGGGGCATCGGAACCCCGGGAGAGGACGCGGCCGAAGCGGCCGCCGCGACCGGCCTGACCGGCGGAGGTCCGCGGGCCGGGGATGGTGAAGGCCTCGGGCGCCAGCTCGGTCACCACGGACTGTGGTGACGAAGAAGGTGGTGCGGAGGACGGTACGGACAAGGAGGACTCGGGAGGTGACGACATGGACGAAGGCGACCTTTCAACCCAGCCAGGGCAGCATCGGACGGACCCAGCCGGACGCGAGCAGCGCGGTGAGCACGAGCGTGGCGGTGGCGGCCAGCCCCTCCGGCCAGCGGCGGGGCAGCATGCCGGACCGGGGCGCCTTCGACCCGGTGATGACGTCGTCGCGGCGGGCGGTGCCGCGCACCTCGCCGACGAGGTCGCGGATCAGCGGCAGGCCGATCTGCGCCTGCACCGCGAGGTAGAGCCCGAGACCCCAGTTCGGGGCCCATCCGTACTGGGCGACGGCCAGGCCGAGGCCGACGGCGGCGGCTCCGAGCGAGCCGCAGAGCCAGGCCAGCGAGACCAGCACGACCTTGCGCGCCATACCGCCGGAGCGGGACTTGCTCCGCGCCGCGGGCGCGCCGGACCCCTCGGTGTCCGCACCGGCCGCACCGGCGGCGCCGGTCGGCACCCAGGCCGCGCTGCGCCCGCGCAGGGTGTGCCAGAAGGCGACCCCGGCGGCGACACTCATCAGCACGTTGGAGCGGATCACCTCGATCCGCCAGCGGGTGCGGCTGACCCTGGGCAGCAGCACGTGCCAGAGCCAGAGCGGCGCGAGCATCGGCAACACGTGCCAGGGCCGGATCTGCTCCGGGTACCAGAACATCATCACCAGCGGCGGCAGTGGCGCGACGAAGATGTTCACGGCGGCGGCCAGGTAGCCGACGATGCCCTCGTAGAAGCAGAGCCGCATCCGCCAGGGAGCACCGATCCGCTTGAGCTCGGGCGAGCCGAGCAGGTGCAGGTTGCCCATCGCCCAGCGGTACTGCTGGTTGACGTACGAGGCGAGGTTGTCGGGCGAGGTGCCCTTGGCCACCAGCACCGGGACGTACAGCGTCCGGTAGCCCTTGGCGTACAGGCCGAGGCCGGTGAAGAGGTCCTCGCTGTGGTCGAGCCGGGCGAAACCGCCGGCCGCGTCGACCGCGACCCGCCGGTAGACGGCGTTGCTGCCGCAGCAGATGGCGGCGTCACTGGCGTCCCGGGAGGGCTGGATCCAGCGGAAGAACCACTCCTGCGCGGCACCGGCGGCACGCTCGATCCAGCTCATCGACTCGTCCGTGTCGAAGCACTGCGGGCTCTGGACGATGCCGATCCGCGGGTCCGAGAAGTACGGGACGAGGTGGCGCAGGAAGTCGGGCCGGGGCGCGAAGTCCGCGTCGAGGATGGCGATGAGCTCGCCGGTGCTGAGCGTGAGCGCGTGGTTGAGGTTTCCGGCCTTCTTGAGGTGCCCCCGGTCGGGCCGCACCACGTACCGGTACCCGTACGCGGCCGCCAGGTCGGCGACCTCGGTCCGGTCGCCGTCGTCGAGCACCCAGACGGTCAGCGCACCGGGCCAGTCGACCTTCGACACCGCCCGGTAGGCGTTGTCCAGGATGTCCAGCGGCTCGCCGCAGGTCGGCAGGTACAGGTCGACGGTCGGCAGTTCCTCCGGCGCCCACGCGTGCACCAGCACCTCGTGGGACTGCCGGGTCAGCCGCCGCTGCCGAAGGCTGTTGACCGAGGACAGCGCCAGCGCGACGACATTGAGTCCCAGCACGGCGAGGAACACCCACAGCGCGGGCGTCCGCAGCGCGAACGTGAACATCGTCCCGGCGGTGAAGACGAACGCCGCCGAACTGGCGACCAGAACCCACCGCCGCTGCGGCCCGAAGTACCAGTAGAGCTCCTGGTCGTCCGGCGGTTGCGGCAGATGCGCCGGAGGAGAGGAGGAAGAGGATGAAATAGATGAAATGGACGTAACTTGTCGGACAGTCATATGGCCCCCACAGCCGTGTTTCTGACAGCTCCAATGGCCACAGTACCGCATTGGTATAGACCATTGGTTCCATCGTCCGGCGGCCGGACGTCACCTCGGGGCCACCTCACCCCCTCCCGAGAAGCAGCAGGTCACACGGGCGTTAACACTCCTCCAACATCCGCTCCACCCGACCCTCCCGACACCCGGGAACGCCAGTGGGGGGGGGGGGGGGGGGCCCCGGGGGGGGGCCCCCGGGGGGGGGGCGGGGGCGGCCCCCCCCCCCCCCCCCCCCCCCCCCCCCCCCCCCCCCCCACACCCCCGGAAACGCGGGGGGGGCGCAAACCGTACCCGGGGTCCCCCCCCCACTGTTCATGTCCGCGCCTCATGCCCGCGCCCCTACGAGGGGCCGCCGGCGCCGATCCGTCCGGACCTCCGGACCACCCCGGTCAGACCGACGGGACCGCCGGGACGGGGTAGGTCGGGTACTCGACGCCCGAGACGTGCTGGACGACCCGGATCACCTGGCAGGAGTAGCCGAACTCGTTGTCGTACCACAGGTAGAGGATCGCGTTGTCGCCCTCGACCTTGGTGGCACCCGCGTCCACGATCGACGCGTGGCGCGAGCCGATGAAGTCGTTCGACACCGCGTCGGGGGCGGTGGTGAAGTCGATCTGGCGCTTCAGCGACGAGGTCAGCGAGACGTTGCGGAGGTAGTCCAGCACCTCGTCGCGGTCGGTCTCGCGGGACAGCTGGAGGTTCAGGATGGCGATCGAGACGTCCGGCACCGGGACGCGGATCGAGCTGCCCGTAATCTTGGCCTTGAGGTCGGGCAGCGCCTTGGCGACGGCCGAGGCGGCACCGGTCTCGGTGATCACCATGTTCAGCGGTGCCGAGCGGCCACGACGGTCGGCCTTGTGGTAGTTGTCCAGGAGGTTCTGGTCGTTGGTGAACGAGTGGACGGTCTCCACGTGGCCGCGCAGCACGCCGAACTCGTCGTCCATCGCCTTCAGCGGCGGAACGATCGCGTTGGTGGTGCAGGAGGCGCAGGAGAGGATCTGCTCGTCCGGCTTGATGGTGTCGTGGTTGACGCCGTGCACGATGTTGGGCACGTCGCCCTTGCCGGGGGCCGTCAGGACGACCTTCTCGATGCCCGGGCGCAGGTGGTTCGACAGGCCCTCGCGGTCCCGCCACTTGCCCGTGTTGTCGATCAGGATGGCGTCCCGGATGCCGTGGACCGTGTAGTCGATCTCGGACGGGTCGTTGGCGTAGATGACCTTGATCGCGGTGCCGTTGGCGACGATCGTGCTGTTCGCCTCGTCGACCGTGATCGTGCCCTGGAACTGCCCGTGGATGGAGTCACGGCGAAGCAGCGAGGCGCGCTTCACGAGGTCCTGGTCCCCACCGCCGCGGACGACGATGGCCCGCAGCCGGAGGCCGTTGCCGGAGCCGGCCTTCTCGATCAGCAGACGGGCGACCAGGCGGCCGATCCGGCCGAAGCCGTAGAGCACGACGTCACGGCCCGACTCGCGGCGCTCGAACTTGTTGGCACCGGTGGCGCCGGCGACGGCCTCCGCCGTGAACTCCTCCACCGAGAGACCGCGGCTGTCGGCGCGGTAGGTGGCGGCAAGCATGCCGAGGTCGATCTGGGAAGGGCCGAGATCCAGGGTGGTCAGTGCCTGCAGGAAGGGCAGCGTCTCGGTGACCGAGAGCTCCTCGCCGGCGATCTGGCGGGCGAACCGGTGGGTCTTCAGGATACTGACCACCGACTTGTTCACCAGGGAACGGCTGTACAGCAGGACAGTGACGTCCCGCTCCCGGTGCAGTCGGCCGATGATCGGGATCATCGACTCCGCGATCTCCTCGCGGTTCTTCCAGTCCGTGAACACGTCGTCGTTGACAGTCACAAGTCCATCTTTCGAGCTAGGAGGGTGTTCACATGCTAACTGCGACCCACCCCACCAGCCGAAACGGGTCCCCCCCTGGCCCGCATGACAAGAATCACACAGGGTGACAAAAGGGGCGGAACGCAAAGAACCCCCGTCGGTTTCCCGACGGGGGTTCTTCACAATGATTGTTCGGCGGCGTCCTACTCTCCCACAGGGTCCCCCCTGCAGTACCATCGGCGCTGTGAGGCTT
>NZ_JBIVGI010000022.1:0-167663 GCF_044748625.1 Kitasatospora sp. NPDC089913
CCGCCCCCTCGCCGCCCCCCCCCCCGGGGGGGGGGGCGCGGCCGCGGGGGGGGGGGGGGCCGGCGGCGGCGCCCCCGCCCCCCCCCCCCCCCGGCGGGGCCCCCCCCCCCCCCCCCCCCGCGACCGGCGGACGGGCTCAGGGGCGGAGCGTCGCTCAGCCGCCGATGTGCGGGGCGAACAGGGCGGCGAGGTTGCCGTTGCCCTGGAGGGCGCCGATGTTGCCGGCGTTCCCGGTCGCCGCGAGGGTGTTGTTCTGGTTGCTGGCGCCGGAGCCGGTGGCGGTCTGCTGGGTGCTGACCACGTTGCCGTGGACGTTGCCGATGATGTTGCCGGAGCCGGTGTTGCTCACCACGCTGCTGTTGGAGTGGTGGTCCGCGCCGGCGCCGTTGTCGGCGTGGGCGGTGCCGATGCCGGCGAGGAGGAAGGCCCCGAGGGCGGTGACGGCGGCGGCTGCGCGGATACGGGACACGATGGTCTCCCTGAGGGTGGGGTGCGAATGGTGGCGCTTCCGGAGTGGCCGCTCCGCAGCGCCGTTGCCTGACGTCGCACGAACAGGATTCACCAGGGCCCCGGACGAACTCCACCATTCGGGCGAGGATTCGCCCGATGGTGGTACCCGGATGATTGTCCGACCGCCGCCCGGACCTGGGGTGTTCGAAGGTTCCTTGGTGAATGCTTTACTGTTCCATTGCCAAGAGTAGACCCTTCAGGCCCTCAGGAGTCCGCCCCGTGACCAGCCTCGCCCTCGGCCCGTCCTGGCTCGATCCGACCTACCTGATCTCCACCTTCGGGCTGATCGGCATCCTGGCCATCGTCTTCGCCGAGTCGGGCCTGCTGATCGGCTTCTTCCTCCCGGGCGACTCGCTGCTCTTCACCACCGGTCTGCTGGTGGCCGGCGGCACCTACCTGCACCAGCCGCTCTGGCTGGTCTGCGCGCTGATCGTGCTGGCGGCGGTGGCCGGCGACCAGGTCGGCTACCTGTTCGGGCGGAAGGTCGGACCGGGCCTGTTCCGCCGCCCCGACTCCCGGCTGTTCAAGCAGGAGAACGTGGAGAAGGCGGCCGCCTTCTTCGACCGGCACGGCCCGAAGGCGATCGTGCTGGCCCGGTTCGTGCCGATCGTGCGCACCTTCACCCCGATCGTCGCCGGGGTGAGCGCGATGAACTACCGCGTCTTCGTCCTCTTCAACGTCGTCGGCGGCGTGCTCTGGGGCGCGGGCGTCACGGTGCTCGGCTACTTCCTCGGACAGATCCCGTTCGTCCGGGAGAACATCGAGGCGATCCTGATCGGCATCGTGCTGCTCTCGGTGGTCCCGGTGGCCGTCGAGCTGCTCCGCGCCCGGCGCTCCGGCCGGGCCGCGCAGGCCGCCGGGGCCGGGCACCCCGACCGCGCCGCGGCGCCCGCCGCCGGGGCCGGCGGCCGCCATCGCGCCGGGTAGGCGTCCGCGACCGGCCGCCCCCGCCGCCCCGTACATGTGCGTCCGGCAGTTCGATCGGGCATGGTGTATCCGGAGATCGAACGGCGGCCCGGGGGACCGGCACCGCCAGGGGCGGCAAGGAGCGGAAGTGCCGAAGCGGGGCCGGCCGGGCGGCGGCAAGAAGGCCAGGGGCGGCCGGGGCGGCCGGTCGCCCCGGCCGCGGTCCGGGCCCGCCGCGGAGCCGCGCCCGCTCCACCCGTCCGCCGCGCCGCCCACCGAGGGTCTGCTCGGGCATCCCGCCCCGGTCGTCGAACCGACCGTGGAGATCCCGCTCCTGCTGCCCGCGCCCGAGACCAGGGGCCTGCTGGCGCCCGAGCCCGAACCCCGGCCCGAGCCTCAGCCCGAGCCCGAGCCCGAACCTCGGCCCGAGCCTCGGCCCGAGCCTCGGCCCGGGCCCGGGGCGCCGCCGGTCGACGAGGTACCGGCCGCAGCGGTACCGGCCGACACCGGACCGGCCGCCCCGGGCCGCCGCCGTTCGGTGGCCGAGGACACCCTCACCCCCGAGGAGTGGCGGGCCGCCGGCTACACCCCGCCGCTCGGCATCCCGGTCGGCGCGCTCAGCCCCGGCGCGCCCGGCGAGGCGCCCTGGCCGGACCGGATGCGCACCCTGCTGCGCACCCCGATGTCCGAGCGCCCGGCCTTCGAACGGACCGCCCGCGAGCTGCACCCCTCGGTCGCCGCCGGTCGCAACGTCCCGCGCGTCCTCGACCTGACCCTGCGCATCGGCGAACTGCTGCTGGCCAGCGGCGAGGCCGCCGAGGACGTCGAGGCGGCGATGCTCGGCATCGCGCACGCCTACCGGCTGGACCGCTGCGAACCGCAGGTCACCTTCACCCTGATCGGCATCTCGCACCAGCCCTCGCTGGTCGAGCCGCCGATCACCGCCGACCGGGTGGTGCGCCGCCGCACCTCCGACTACACCCGGCTGAACGCGGTGTACGAGCTGGTCGCGGACATCACCGCCGAGCGGGTGAGCGTCAACGACGCCTACCGCCGGCTCGCGGTGATCCGCCGCAACCGCCACCCGTACCCGGCCTGGATGCTCGCCCTGAACACCGGTCTGCTGGCCGGCGCGGCGACCTTCCTGGTCGGCGGGCGGATCGACGACAAGGCCTGGCTGGTCTTCCTCAGCGCCTTCGTCGCGGCCGTGCTCGGCGACCGGCTGGCCTCGCTGATCGCCCGTCGCGGGCTGCCGGAGTTCTACCAGTTCGTGCTGGCCGCGATGCCGGCCGCGGCCTCCGGCATCGTGCTCTCCTTCAACGACCTCGGACTGCGCGGCTCGGTGGTGATCACCGGTGGGCTGTTCGCGCTGCTGCCCGGACGCGCCCTGGTCGCCGCGGTGCAGGACGGTCTGACGGGTTTCTACATCACCGCCGCGGCCCGGCTGCTGGAAGTGATCTACCTGGTGGCGGGCATCGTCAT
Source organism: Kitasatospora sp. NPDC089913 (assembly GCF_044748625.1). Taxonomy (NCBI): domain Bacteria; kingdom Bacillati; phylum Actinomycetota; class Actinomycetes; order Kitasatosporales; family Streptomycetaceae; genus Kitasatospora; species Kitasatospora sp. NPDC089913. The sequence continues at coordinate 2,899 of NZ_JBIVGI010000022.1, forward strand.
CGGCGTGATGCTGATCCTCTACCTGGGGGTCGGCTTCCAGGCGAAGCTCAAGCCGGACGAGTCGCTGGTGGGGATCAGCTACCCGCCGGTCCAGATGGTCGCGGCGCTGGTGCTCACCTGCGCCTTCGCGATGCTGCTGCAGACCGACCGGCGCTCGCTGGCCCTGGTCACCCTGAACAGCGGCATCGGCTGGGCCAGCTACGGGGTGCTGGCCTACAACGCCCAGCTCTCGCCGATCGTCGCGACCGGTGTGGCGGCCGGCCTGGTCGGCCTGTTCGGCCAGCTGATGGCGCGCTACCGCAACGGCTCCGCACTGCCGTACGTCACCGCGGCGATCGGACCGCTGATGCCCGGTTCGGCGCTCTACCTCGGCATGCTGTCGTTCGCCCAGGGCCACCCCAGCGGCGGCCTGGTCCAGATCACCAGGGCGGCGGCGATCGCCCTGGCGCTGGCCATCGGGGTGAACCTGGGCGGGGAGATCGCCCGGCTCTTCATGAAGCTCCCGGTCGGGGTCGAGCGACCGTCGCTCGCCCCGGTGATCCCGCGCCGGGCGGCCAAGCGCACTCGCGGTTTCTGACGCCGATCGTTGGCCTCCGGGCCATGTCGTGGCAGACCGCACGCAGCACCAGGAACGAAGGTAAGACGCATGACCACACTGCTGGACGGCTACCGCGAGCACATCGTCGACGCGCACAAGCAACCGCTGTTCCTGCTGCTGGTCGGGTTCATCACCTCGTTCGTCTTCATCCGGTTCAGCGTGCGGATGATCAGGGCCCAGGTCCGCTGGTGGCCGGGCAACGTGACACCCGGCGGGTTGCACATCCACCACATGGTCTTCGGCCTGGGCTTCCTGCTGGTCGGCGGCATCGGGGTGTTCGCCACCTACGGCGGCCACCCGTGGATCGACCTCTTCGGCCTGCTCTTCGGCATCGGCTGCGGACTGGTGCTGGACGAGTTCGCGCTGATCCTGCACCTGGACGACGTCTACTGGAGCGAGCAGGGCCGCAAGTCGGTGGACGCGGTGATCTTCGGCATCCTCTTCACCGGCCTGCTGCTGGTCGGCTACGTGCCGCTCGGCGCCGAGCCCACCGGGGAGACCAGGTGGGGCCTGGTCACGGTGATCTCGGTGAACGCGCTGGCCATGATCGTCACGCTGCTCAAGGGCAAGATGTGGACCGGCCTGCTCGGCATCATGGTGCCCGGCCTCTCCTGGGTCGGCGCGATCCGGCTGGCCCGGCCGAGCAGTCCCTGGGCGCGCTGGCGGTACGCCGGGCGCCCGCGCCGCCGGGCCCGGGCACTCCGGCGCGAGCGTCGTCTGCACCGGCGTGCGGACATCGCCCGCACCTGGCTTTTCGACCTGATCGCCGGGGCGCCGGACAAGGTGTCGGCGAACCACCCGGCGGCCCACCGGGTGGCCGAGCGGATGGCCGCCCGGGCCAGCGCCCACCTGGACGCGCACGCCGCCCGGGCCCTGGCCCGGCGCTCCGCGCGGCTCGCCGACCGGCGCTCGGCGGCGGGCGGGGAGCACCCGTCCGGCAGTCACCGGAACGCCGGGGCGAACGGCAACGGCGGCGCCGCCGGCAACGGAGCGGCGTACGGCGGGCCGGGCGGATACGGCGGCTCGGCCGATCGGGTGGGGCCGCGGGACGGGTCCCAGCGGCGCCGTCGCGCCGTCCGGGCCGGCCGGGGCCGGACGTACGCCGTCCGGCCGACCGGGCAGCCACTCCGTCCGGGGCGACACCGCTGGTTGCGGCCGCGGACACGTCGGATGAGCCGTTAGTTCGTATACCCTGGCCGCCCGGTCGGGACCGTCCTGCAGTCAGATCATCAGATGGTCACCCGGCCGGCGGTGCGGATGTGAGGTGTGAATCCCGCCTCGCTTGAGAACATGGCGGGCAGTGACCGTCTTGTCACGGAACGGGATGTTTTCGCCGCACCTCTCGGCGCCGGACCGGCGACGGGCGGGCGACGGTCCGGCGATCCGTCGGAGCCGTTCGGCCCCCGCCGTCCCCGGTCCCGTCGCCGCGGCGCCCCCCCCCCCGGGGGGGGGGGGGGGGCGCGCCCCCCGGGGGGGGGGGGGGGGGGGGGGGGGGGGGGGGGGGCCCCCCCGGGGGGCCGGGGGCGGGGGCCCGCCCCCCCCGCCGGGGGGGGGGGGCCCCGCGGCCGCTCCCTCGTGACCGTACGAAGGGATGAATCGTGGCGCGCGGATTCCTGCCGACCCTCCTGTTGTCCCTCACCGCCCTGCTCGGGCTGCTTCCGGCCGCGGCGGCCGCCCCGGTGGAGCCGGGCGGGGCCAGCACGGCCGCCGAACCGCCGGGGGGCGGCGTTCCGGCCGGGCCCGGTTCCGCCGGTGGGCCCGGTTCCGCAGACGGGCCCGGTTCCGCCGGTGCTCCGGCGGAGCAGGCCTATCCCTCCGCCGAGGAGATCGACCGGTCCCGGGCCGAGGCCGACGCCACGGCCGGCTCGGTCGCCGTCATCGAGGCGGGCCTCACCGCCGCCAGGGCCGAACTCGACACCGCCGCCCGGACCGCCGAACAGGCCGTCGAGGCCTACAACGGCGCCCAGCTGGCCCTCACCCGGGCCAGGGCCGAGGAGTCCGCCGCCGCGGACCGGTCGGCGGCCGCCGAGGCGGAACGGTCCGCCGCCGCCGAGGACGCCGCGGCACTGGCCGCCGAGACGTACCGGCAGGGCACCAGCGCCGAGCTCTCCGCGATCAACGCCCTGCTCGGCGCACGCGGCCCGCGCGAGGCGGGGGACCGGGCCGCCGTGGTCGGGGTCGCCAGCGACCGTTCCCGGCAGATCCTCGACGCGGCCGTCTCCACGGCCGCCGGCGCCGCCCGGGCCGTCGCCGCCGCGCGCACCGCGGCCGAGGCCGCCGAACGGGCCGCCGCCGCGGTGGGCGCCGCCAGGGAACGGGCCGAGGCCAGGCTGACGGACCAGCAGAACCAGGTCGCAGCGACCGGCCTGAAACGCGAACGGCTGCTCGCGGAGCTGGCGGCCGCCCGCCACACCACGGTCGAACTGGAACGCCAACGGCGCGAGGCGCTGGAGGCCATCGCGGCCCGGGAGGCCGAGGCGGCGGCGCGCGCGGCGGCCGAGAAGGCCGCCGCCGAACGCGAGGCGGCGGAACGGGCCGCGGCCGAGCTGGCCGCGGCGGAGAAGGCGGCCGCCGAACGGGCCGCCGCCGAGGCCGCCGCCGCTTCGGCCGCCGCTGCCGCCTCCCCCGCGAAGACCGGCCCGGCCGCGGCCGCACCCCCGGCCGGACGGCCCTGGTCCGCGGAGAACGCGGCCTCCGCCGTGGCCTTCGCCCGCGCCAGGATCGGCCTGCCCTACATCTGGGGCGGCGAGGGCCCGGCCGGCTACGACTGCTCCGGGCTGACCATGATGGCCTGGCGCGAGGGCGGCAAGCGGCTCAACCACTTCGCCGCCGACCAGTACGCGCAGTCCACCCCGGTCACCTACCGCCAGCTTCGCCCCGGCGACCTGGTCTTCTGGAGCGCCACCGGCCGGGCCGCCGACATCCACCACGTCGGCCTCTACATCGGCGACGACCAGATGATCGAGGCCCCCCGCGCCGGGATGCCGATCAAGCAGGCCAGCCTCTGGATCATGGGCACCCCGGACTTCTACGCCCGTCCCTGACCGGCCGCGCGGGTGGAGCGCGGACTCCCCGGTCCGCCTCGTGCTTCCCCGCGGCGGCCGCGCCCGTGTTCCGCGCCCGCAGGACCGGTGGGACGGCGGACGGGCAGTCCGACGGCAGCGTCCGCCGATTCCCGCGGCGGTCCGGGAGCAGTCCCGGTCGGGGCTAGCGACAGAGCGCCATGATCCTGTCGTCGAAGTCGGGGAACTCCCGGGACGCCGCCTCGATGACGGCGCCGGGCGACTGCCGCCGATCGGGGGCGAAGCGCTCCGCGACGGCCGTCAGCTGCTGGTCGGGACTCGGGCTCCAGTCGGGCTGGTAGAGGGTGGCCGCCTCCCAGGGGCCGAAGCCGCCGGCGAGCAGCCACAGGAAGTCGCCCAGGTCGCGTGCCAGTACGGCGGTCTCGCCCTCGGAGCCGAGGAAGACGACGGGTTGGTCGACGAGCGGGCGACCCGGGCGGACCAGCCAGAACGCCGCGTATCCACCCGTGCCGTCCTGGCCGAACACGCGGAAGTCGTCACCGCTCGAGTCCGTGTTGCCGGTCCAGGCCCGGAACCAGTCGGCGGTGTCCTCGGCGGAACGGAAGGCCGGGAAGGGCTCGAAGTCGATCCCCCTGCCGTCGTCGTGGTCGAAGGGGACCGCCAGTGCGGCGGCGAGCGCGGCGGGGAACCGGCGATCACTGGTCTGCGTCACGCCGAGAGGCTAGCGGCCACCACCGTCATCGACGTCGGCTCGTCCCGGTCGGACGGGGTGTCAGGCTCCCCGGTCGGCCGTAGTGCCGGCCACCCGGGCCGATGTTCCGGGGACGCCGGGGTGTCCCGCTCCAGGATCCTCCCGGGCCCGGCCCGGGGGCCGACCGGGCGAGCGTGGGCCCCGGAATAAATCGGATGCCGTTGCCGAAACCCCGCCGTACGGTGGGCGAATGGGCAACGAGACGAACGGCGGGTCCGGAGGGCCGGGTGGCGGCCGACCGGGGGAGCGGGCGGACGCGGCGGACGGGATCGAGATCCGCGCGATCGGGCAGGACGAGGTGGAGGCGTGGGACCGGGCACTGGCCCTGGGCTTCCTGCGCTCGCACGTGGGCCGGGCGACCGAGTTCCGCCGCCGGCAGTGGGAGCCGGACCGGATGGTCGGTGCGGTGGACGACGGCCGGTTCGTGGCCACCTTCCGCAGCTTCGACACCGAGCTGACCGTCCCCGGCGGCGCGGTCGTCACGGCCGACGCGATCACCGCCGTCACCGTGACCGCCACCCACCGGCGGCGCGGCCTGCTCCGCCGGATGATGACCGGGGACCTCGAGGCCGCCCGGGAGCGTGGCGCCGCGGTCGCGATCCTGATCGCCGCCGAGTACAACATCTACGGCCGTTACGGCTTCGGCCCTGCGACCCGGGGCCACGGCTGGAACATCGACCTGCTCCGGGCCGGCGGCCTGCGGGACGGCCTGCCGACCGTGCCCGGCGGGCGGATCGACCTCGTCGAGATGGCGGAACTGCGCAAGCTGGGTCCCGAGCTGTTCGACCGCTGGCGGGTCACCCAGGCGGGTGCGATCGCCCGCGACGAGGTGACCTGGCAGCGGGCGACCGGTGAGATCGAGGTGCCGGGCTTCGACTGGAAGGAGCCGTTCGCGGCCGTCCACCGCGCCGCCGACGGCACCCCGACCGGTCTGGCCGTCTACCGGATCGACGACAACTGGGACGGCTCCTACCCCAACTGCACGCTCACCCTCACCGACCTGTTCGCCCTCGACCGGGCCTCGGCCACCGAGCTCTGGCGGTTCGTCCTCTCGATCGACTGGGTCCGCAAGGTCGTGGTCGAGAACGTCGGTCCGGACGACCCGCTGCCGCTGCTGCTGAACGACCCGCGGGCCGCGACGCCGCACGAGGACAACGCGGACTTCATGTGGCTGCGGGTGCTCGACATCGAGGCGGCGTTCAACGCCCGGACGTACGGCGCGGCCGGCCGTACGGTGCTGGAGGTCGACGACCCGGCGGGCTACGTCGCGGGCCGCTGGGCGTTCGAGGTCGCCGCCGACGGCACCGGTCGCTGCGTCCGGACGGCCGACGAGCCCGATCTGGCGCTGGACGCCTCGGCGCTGGGCGCGATCTACCTGGGTGGCGAGACACTGCCGAGGCTCGCCCTGGCCGGGCGGGTCACCGAGCTGCGCCCCGGTGCGGCGGCGGCCGCGGACCTGCTGTTCCGCACCCCGCTGGCGGCCTGGAACATCGACGGATTCTGATCGGGCCGCACGGTCCGGACCGGCCGGCCCGCTTTCCGCGGGCCGGCCGTTCTGCTGCGGGCGGCGATTCTGCTTCGGGGGCCCGTTCTGTCGCGTGCCGTTTTCTTCGCGCTATTTGACGGCGGTCTTCCCGATGGTGGGAAGAATGAAGTCCTGGATGAGCCCCTTGGCGTCACGGACGATCGGCCGGAACACCCGATAGCGCGAGAGGTTGATCACCCGGGCCGCCATGGGGGTGGACCGGCGGACGAATTCCCTGGTCCGCTCGGTGTCCTCGGTGCGGTCGAAGACCCAGTAGAGGACGACGACCATGAGGTGCAGCCAGAGCACGTCGGGCAGCAGCTCGACCAGTTCGGCGTCCAGCTTCGGTGCCAGGTCAGAGCCTTGAAGGACGTCGCGGAACAGGGCGACCGCGGTGGCCCGGGCCGGGTGCGACTCGTTGGAGAACGGGCTCAGGGCACTGGTGGGGTCGGCCGCCGTCCGGAAGAACTGCGCGGCGAACTCGTGGTACGGGGCCGCCGTGTCCAGCCAGGAGACCAGGGCGATTTCCAGGCGCTCGGCGAAGTCCCGGGTATCGGCCATGCGCTTTCTCGCGTCCGCCGCATGGTCGTACGTCATCCGGTCGTAGAAACCCTGAATGAGAAATTCTTTCGCCGAAAAATAGTAATAAGCATTTCCGACCGAAACGCCGGCCTCGGCGGCGATGGCGCGCATGGTGGTCTTCTCGTAACCGCGTTCCTGGAATAGCCGCATCGCGGTCTCCAGGATCAGGGCCCGGGTCTGCTCGCTCTTGTCCGTCTTCGGCCGGGCGCGACTGCCACGTGTCTCGGCGGCCGGTGCGGCGGCCGGTGCGGCCGGCTCCGAGGGAGTGTCGTCGGTGTGCTCCGCGCCGCCGGCGGTGCCGCCGGTGCCGGTGCCGCCGGTGCCGTCGTTCGTCGCGCTCGGGCCGTTCGTCGCTGCCAGGTCGTCCACGGCCCCGAGCCTAGCCCGATCGGCCGAGTCCCAGGCGGTGTCGGCGCGGACGGCACCGGATGCCCCCTCCGCATCCGGTGCCGACACGCGCGCCGTCCTCCGTGGACTCTCGGCGAGCCTCTTCGAACGCGTTCAAAAGCATGCCATGACTTCGACCGGGGCTTGAACGCGTTCAGGCCGGATGAGAGGCTCGTTGCGTGATCACCACCATCCGCCGGGGGAACGCCCGGGACGCCGAGGACGTCGCCGCCCTGCACGCCGCCAGCTGGTGCAGCGCGTACGCCGGCATCGTCCCCGACAGCGCCCTCGGTGACGGGCTGGCGGACGAGCGGCACGAGATCTGGGAACTGCGGCTGAGTGTCGACTACGGCGCCCCGGAGGCGACCCCCGAACTGCTGATCGCCGAACAGGCGGGCACCACCGTGGGATTCGCCTACCTGGTCCCGATGCCGGACGGCCGGGTGCTGCTCGACAACCTGCACGTCCGCCCCGGGCTGACCGGCTCCGGGATCGGCGGCGAGCTGCTGGACGCCGCCCGCGCCCACGTGACCCGACAGCACCCCGGGGCCGACCTCTACCTGGAGGTGCTGCAGGCCAACACCCGCGCGATCGCCTTCTACGAGCGCGCCGGCGGCCGGCGCACCGCGGCCGGTCAGGGCGTCTTCCCCGGCGGTCACACGCTGCCCGAGTACGAGTACACCTGGTCGGCCGTCGCGCCGGCCGGTCAGTCGCGGTCGTAGACCGTCACCGGCACCCCCGTTCCGTCGGTCGGGCCCGCACCAGGGGCTCCACCGGCTCCCAGCGCCCGCCCGCTTCCGACACCGGTGCGCCCTCTCGGCTCGGGGCGGGGTGCAGACATGCGGGACCACCACCCCCTTGCCCAGGGGTGCCGCGGCATCGCCCCGGACGTACTCGACGGCGCTCGCCGCCGTCGTCATGATCGCAAGCTGGCCGGTGGCACCGACAGTGGGCCGGAAGCCGTTCCGGCCGGAGGCCGCGGCCCCGCGCCCAGGTGGCGGCGGCCCGCGAGGGCGATCAGCAGGGCGAGCGCCGCCGCTCCCGCCGGGATCCAGTACCCCGCGCCGGGCCCGGCGTGTTCGGCGAGTGCGCCCGCCAGCGCCGAGCCGGTCGATATGCCGATCATGATCCCGGACACCGCGATCGCCATCGCCTCGTTCAACTGCCGCCGGGGCAGCTGCTCCTGGATCAGCGTCATGCCGGTGACCATGGTCGGTGCGGTGCCCGTGCCGGCCGCGAACAGGGCCGCCCCGAGCAGTGCGAGTCCCGCGCCGCCCAGCCCGGCGGCGAGCGGCAGCAGCAGGAGCCCCGCCATCGCCGCCAGGCCCCGCAGGAAGCGGGCACCCGCGGAGCGGGTCGGTCGCAGGGTGCCGAACACCAGCCCCGCCGCACACGACCCGGCCGCCACCAGGGCCAGCAGTCCGCCCGCGACCGGGCGGTGCCCCAGCGCGTCCGCGTACGCGACGGTGGTCAGATCGAGCGCGCCGAAGACCATGCCGGTGCTGAGGAAGGTCAGGGCGAGCACCCGGAGCGCCGGCACCCGCAGCGGCGAGCGCGGCCCGGCCGCGGCATCGGTGGCAGCGGCGTCGGTGGCAGCGGCGTCGGGACGGTCCGCCGGCGGCGGTTCGGTCCGCCGCTGGGCCGCGAAGAGCAGCGCGCCGACGGTGCCGACCCCGCCGGCGGTGAGCATCCCGGCCTCCGGGGCGACCGTCGTGCACAGGACCATGCCGAGCACCGGTCCGGCCATGAAACAGAGCTCGTCCAGGGCCTGTTCGAGGGAGTTGGCGAGGTGCCGGTCCTCCGGCGCGTCACGGAGCAGGTGCGCCCAGCGGGCCCGCGCCATACCGCCGAGGTTCGGCACCGCGGACCCGGCCGCCCAGCAGAGGTGGAGCGTCCAGTCGGGTGCGCCGAGGCGGACGCAGAGCAGCAGTCCGCACAGTGGCACCAGGTTGTACAGCACCGCCGGAACGGTGATCCGGGCCTGCCCGAACCGGTCGACGAGCCGGCCGATCAGCGGCATGCCGATCGCCACGGCGACCAGTCCGGCCGCGGCGACGGTGCCCGCGAGCGCGTAGGAGCCGCGACGTTCGGCGATCAGCACCACCAGCGAGACGCCGGTCATCGACATCGACAGCCGGGCGAGCAGCCCGGCCAGGGTGAAGGCGACGGCGCCGGGCCGGGTGAACAGGCGTCGGTAGGGGGCGAACACAGGACTCCGCGGGACAGAGGGGGAGGGAAGGGCTCCAGCCTCGGGCCGCCGGTGGTTCGCGGTCCAACACCTGTTCCGCCGCATCAACAACAAAGTGATGTCGGTACCGGGCGGGTGGGCTCCGACGGCAAGGATCGCCCGGCCGGGCGTTGCTAGCCTGCCGCCATGCCCCACGACCTGCATCCCCGCCTGCTGCGCGGCTTCGTCGCCACCGCCGAGACGCTGCACTTCGGCCGCGCCGCGGAGCGGCTGCACGTGGCCCAGCAGGCGCTCAGCCGTGATGTCAGGACGCTGGAGCGGCTGCTCGGCGACACCCTGTTCCTCCGTACCACCCGCAGTGTCGAACTCACCACCGCCGGGCACGGTCTGCTGCCCAAGGCCCGCCGACTGCTGGCCCTGCACGACGAGATCCTGGCCGGTGTCGCGCACCGGCCACTGCTGCTCGACCTCAACAGCGACGTCACCGGGCCGGACCTCACCAGCGACCGGCTGCTCCAACGGGCCCGCGCCGCTTGGCCGGAGGGCGAAATGCTGGCCCGCTTCCACGGCGGTCTGGCGGCCGCGGCCACCGAACTGCTCGCCCATCGGCTGGACGTGTCGTTCGGCCGCTACGCCGGACTGCCCGCCGAGGCGCGGGCCCGGCTCGCGCAGCGCCCGGTCCGGCTGGAGGCGGTCTCGGTGATGATGGCGGCCGGCCATCCGCTGGCCGGTCGGCCGGCCCTGCGGCTCGCCGAACTGGCCGGGCACCCGGTGGACATCTGCGCGGGCAATCCGGCGACCACCGAGTGGGCCGACCTCGGCCGGCGGCTGCTGGACGAGCACGGTCTGGACGCGGCGCCCCCGCGGGTCCCGCCGGTGGGGGTGGACGAGACGGCCCGCTACCTGGCCCGGCACGGCGACCCGATGCTGACCACCGTCGGCGGCCCGGCACTGCCGGGCTCGGTGAACGTGCCGCTGGTCGATCCGGTCCCGCTCAGCCTGGTGAGCCTGGTGCACCGCCCGGACCTGCGGCATCCCGGACTGACCGCACTGCTGACCGCGGCGGCCGAACTCGGCGGGCGCGAGGGCTGGTTGCGCCGCCCGGCGGGCAGTTGGCTGCCGTCGCCGGACGCCGCGCTGCTGGCGGTCTAGCCGGGGCTGTCCTTCCGGCCGTCGTTCCGGTCGGAACCACCGGAGCGGGAACTGCCGGACCGGGGATCGCCGGAACAGGAATCACCGTGCCGCGACGGGTTGTTGTGGCGGAATGCGACTCCACCCCTGCCGCTCGGGGGTCGGCAGGGGTGGAGTCGGGTGCGGACGGGCGGTCGGCCGGGGGCGTCGCGCGCCGCACGACCGGGGGTGCGGGGCCCGCGGGCGAGGTCGGCCGGGTCAGGCCGCCTTCACGGCGGAGATGTCGAAGGTGAGCTTGACCTTCTCGCCGATCAGCACGCCGCCGGTCTCCAGTGCGGCGTTGTAGGTCAGGCCCCAGTCGGTGCGGTCCAGGACGGCCTTGCCCTCGAAGCCGACCCGGTCGGCACCGTAGGCGTCGACGGCGTGGCCGGTGAAGTCGAGGTCCAGGGTGATCGGGCGGGTGACGTCCTTGATGGTGAGCTCGCCGCTCATCCGGTAGGACTCGTCGCCCACGCGCTCGGCGGCGGTGCTGCGGAAGCGCATCTCCGGGAAGGTCTCGGCCGCGAAGAAGTCGCTGGTGCGCAGGTGCTCGTCGCGCTGGGCCTGGTTGGTGTCGATGCTCGCGACCTTGATCACCAGATCGGCGCGCGAGTCGGTCGGGGTGGTGCCGTCCAGGTGCAGCTTGCCCTCGTACTCGGTGAAGCGGCCCTTGACGTTGGTGACCATCGCGTGGCGGACGGCGAAGCCGATCTCGCTGTGGGTGGTGTCGATGGTCCAGTCGCCGGTCAGGTGTCCGAGCCCGAGGTCCTGGCCGGCCGGGTTCTCGGCGACGGCGACGGCGGTGGTCGCAGTGTCGGTGGTCTTGGTGCGGTTGAACAGGCCCATGGCTCCTCCTCGGGTTCGAAGCCATTTGTTTAGGCTTCAACTTGATGGCTCCACTGTAGACCCGACTGGTTCAAAGTTCAACCACCTGCTCCGGGAATCTCGTGGCGTGTCGGACGGGGCCCGGTTCGCGTCCCCCGTCACCGCCCGCCCGGCCCCGGTGGCCGGCGGTATCGTCGGGCCGGTCCGGCGGTCCCGCTTGACCCTCGACCCGGTCGAGGCCCCAGAGTCCCCGGCATGGAGAGCGACCTGCGCAGCATCGGCGAGCTGGCCCGCGACAGCGGTCTGAGCATCAGTGCCCTGCGGTTCTACGACGGTGCCGAGGTGCTCGCCCCCGCCCGTGTCGACCCGCGCACCGGCTACCGCTGGTACGCCCCCGGACAGCTCGCCGACGCCCGACTGCTCGCCCGGCTGCGCCGGGTGGGTCTGCCGCTGGCGGACATCCGGGCCGTGCTCGGCGCGGTGCCCGGCAGCGGTGCCGCCCGGCGGGTGGTGGACGAGCATCTGCGCCGGCTGGAGGACGGCCTCGCCGACGCGCGCCGTGAACTCTCCCTGATCCGCCGGTTGATCGACCAGAGGGAGAGCCTCATGACCACGACCCCCGCCGAGTACCGCTTCACCGTCCCCGCCGTCGGGCTGGCCGAAGCCCTGGACGCGGTCCGCTTCGCCGTCGGTGACGACCCCGGGCTGCCGGTGCTGTCCGGCGTGCTGTTCGACCTCGACGGCGGCCTGCTGCGCCTGGTCGCCACCGATCGCTATCGGATCGCCCTTGCCGAGGTGCCCGCCCGGCCGGTGGAGCCCGCGGAGTCTGCTGTGCCTGCGGAGTCTGTCGAGTCCGCCGACTTCGCCGAGTCCGCCGCGCCGGCCGCGCCGGCCGCGCCGGCCGCGCCGGCCGCGTCGGCCGTCGTGCCGGTCGCGCTGGCCGATGCCGTCCGCGCGCTGCTCGGCTCCGCCGCGGGGGCGGTGGAACTGGCGCTCGGCGCCGGAACGGTGCACGTCACGGTCGGCGGCCACCGGATCGAGGGGGCCGCGCTCGACCACGACTACCCCGACTACCGGCCCCTCGTCCGGCTGGAGCCGGCCCACCGGATCGGCCTGCCCGCCGCCGAACTGCGCGCGGCGCTCGTGTCGGCCGTGACCAGCAGCCTGCCGTCCGGTCCGCACGGCGCGGCCTGCGAGGTCGCCCTGCTGACCGTCGACAGTGAGGGCCGGTTCGCCGTCGCCGCCCCTGGGGCCGATGCCGACGGGTCGGACGACATCCTCCGGGTGGCGGTCAACCGGGACTTCCTCCTGGAGGCCGTTCCGGTCGATGCCCCGGGGCAGCTGCTCCTCGAACTCGGCGGCCCGATCACCCCCCTCGCCGTCCGTACCGCCGACCGCCCCGGCACCTTCTCCGTCCTGATGCCCGTCCGCCTCCCCGCCTGACCCGGAGCGTCCCCGGTCCGACCTCGGAGCGGGTCGAGGCCGGGGCGGCGGTCGTCCCGGCCGTCCGGGGGCGCGATCCGCAGGGCGGGCGTTTGCTGGCGCTAGCACTGTGCTTGCAATTGCAAGCGCGGTGGGGCAGGGTGTTCGCATGGCCTCACTGAACGTCGGCCCGCTGGGCGAGTACATCCGCGAGCAGCGGCGCAACGCGCAGTACTCGCTGCGGCAGCTGGCGGAGGCCGCCGGCGTGTCCAACCCCTACCTCAGCCAGATCGAGCGAGGGTTGCGCAAGCCGAGCGCGGAGATCCTGCAGCAGATCGCCAAGGCGCTGCGGATCTCGGCGGAGACGCTCTACGTCCAGGCCGGAATCCTGGAGGAGCGGCGGGGTGAGGGCCTGGAACTGCGGGCCTCGATCCTGGCCGATCCGTTGATCAACGAGCAGCAGAAGCAGGCGCTGCTCGCGGTCTACGACGCCTTCCTCAAGGAGAACGCCGCCGGGCGGCCGTCCGGCGGCGGTCCGGTGAAGGCCGCGGCGACGGACCCGGCGACGGCTCCGGCGACGGAGACGGAGGCGGAGGCGGACCGACCCGCCGACGGACCTGCGGCCCCGGCCGGGGGCGTGGGCGGGAGCACGGACGAGCACCGGGGCGAGGCACCCTAAACACCACGGGAGGACCGGCCATGCCGATCACGGACGACATCAAGAAGACCCTGACCGACCCCACCCCGCTCTACGCCCTCGCCGGCGCCGGGGACCTCGCCTACGAGAAGCTGCGCGAGGTGCCGGGCCGGGTGGAGGCACTCGCGGCAGACCGCAAGGGCACCCAGGAGAAGGCCGCCGCCGCGCTGGCCGAGGCCCAGGCCCGGCTGGTCGACGCGCAGGCCAAGGTCAGCGGCTCGGTGACCGCCCTGCCGACCGATCTGAAGGTGCTGCAGGAGAAGGCGCAGAGCTTCGCCCTCCAGCAGGTCGGCCGCGCGGTCGAGCTGGCGGTCAAGGCCAAGGAGACCTACGACGAGCTGGCCGAGCGCGGCAAGGTCGCGGTGGACCGGGGCCGTGGCGCCGACGACGTCGCCGCCGGTGCGGGCGAGGCCGTCGCCGAGCGGGTGGACGCGGAGTCCGCGGAGGCCGGTGAGCTGGTCGAGGGCGAGCTGGTCGAGGACGAGGCGCCCGTCGCCCCGAAGCGCGGCCGGGCCCGCAAGAGCGCGGAGTAGCTCGGGGCGGGCCGGGCCGGAGGCCCGGCACCCCGGGGCACGTCTGGTGCCGCCGGGCCGTTTGACCCCGTGGTGGACCGTGCGCCGTGCCAGGATGGACGGGCAGGTGTGCCGCAGCGAGACGCAGAGGAGGCCGTGATGGGCGGAGTGGCCCAGATTCTGATCCTGGACTACTTGAACCCGTTCTGGTGGCTGGCCGTCGCCATCCTGGGCTACAAGCTGTTCGCGCTGGTCGACGCCGCCACCCGCCCGGAGGACGGGTACCGGGCGGCCGACAAGAAGACCAAGGGCTTCTGGCTGGCGGTCCTCGGTGTCGCGTTCGGCCTGGACCTGCTCTTCGGGGCCAACTTCATGACCAGCTTCCTCACCCTGGGGGGCCTGGTCGCCGCGATCGTCTACGTGGTCGACGTCCGCCCGGCGATCCGGGCGCTCACCGATCGCGGCGGCGGCCGGGGCGACCAGCGCAACATGGGGCCGTACGGGCCCTGGTAGGCCGTACCGGCCCCGGTGTCGGGTCCTGACAGCAGGCAGTGCCGAGCCCCGGTCGTCCGGCGGGTCCACCCGCCCGGACACCGGGGCTCCGTGCTGCCTGCTCGCGGCCGTCCTGCTCGCGGCCGTCCTGCTCCCGGCCGGCCGCCCTCGTGCCGTCCGGCTGCCGGCCGTCAGCCCAGGATCAGCTGCGCCGGGTTGCGCTCCAGCAGCAGCACCGCGACGTCGTCCGTCAGGGCGCCGCCGTTCAGCTCCTCGACCTCGGCGATCGCGCTGTCGACCAGCCGCCCCCGGGTGAGCCCGGCGGACTGGTGGTCGCCGATCAGCTCGGCCAGGCCGTCCTGACCGAGCCGGCGCGAACCGGCGCCGATCCGGCCCTCGATCAGCCCGTCCGTGTAGAGCAGCAGCCGCCAGCCGCGGCGCAGCTCGAAGGTGTGCGACGGCCAGACGGCCTGGCCGTCGTCGCAGGGGAGCAGCCCGAGGGCGGGGCCGGCGTGTTCGGCGGGGAGCCCGATCGGGGTGTGGTCCTCGCCGAGCAGCAGCGGCGGGGGATGGCCGGCGAGGTAGAGCCGGGCCCGTTCGACGGACCCGGGGGCGCCGGCGTCGGCCGGCTCGATGATCAGCATGCAGAGCGTCGCGAAGATCTCGTCGCTGCGCCGTTCGTGCTCCAGGACGTGCTGGAGGGTGGTCAGCAGGGTCTCGCCGGTGAGGCCGGCGAAGACCAGGGTGCGCCACGCTATCCGGAGCGCCACCCCGAGCGCGGCCTCGTCGGGGCCGTGGCCGCAGACGTCGCCGATCACCACGTGGACGGTGCCGTCGTCGGTGCGGACCGCGTCGTAGAAGTCGCCGCCGAGCAGGGCGCGGCGGCGGCCGGGCCGGTAGCGGCGGGTGAAGGAGAGGTTCGCGCCGTCCAGCAGCGGGGTGGGCAGCAGATGGCGCTGGAGGCGGGCGTTCTCCTGGCCGCGCAGCTCGGCCTCGACGAGCCGGCGCTGCGACTCGTCGGCGCGCTTGCGTTCGACGGCGTACCGCAGGGCGCGGGCGAGCAGCGGGCCGTCGGTCTCGTTCTTGATCAGGAAGTCCTGGGCCCCGGCGGCCACGGCGGCCGCTCCGAGCTCGGCGCCGGCGGCGTCGGTGAGCACCACGACGGCGGTGTGCGGGGCTCGGCGGAGCAGTTCGTGCAGGCCCTCCAGGCCGTCGGACGGGTCCGAGGGGTGGGGCAGGTCGGCGGGGGCGGCGAGGTCGAGCAGGACGCAGCTGAAGTCGCCGCGGCCGTGGTCGCCGCCGCGCGACCGGCCGCGCCGGGAGCCGGAGGAGGTGGGGGCGAGGAGCCCGAAGGCCTGGTCGAGGCCGCGGGTCCAGTGGATCTCGATCGGGGCGCCGCTGTCGGCCACCGCGGCCTTGAGCAGCTGGGCGTCGGTGGCGTCGTCCTCGATGACCAGCAGTTTGAGCGGGGCGGTGGCGGGGGGAGCGGCCGGTCCGGTGGACGGCGCCGGGCCGGCGGCGGCCTTCGACCGGGGGTGGGGTATCGGCGCGGCGGCCCTGGCGGGGCGGTCCGACCGCCGGTCCGCCCGGCGTTCCGGTGGCCGGGCCGGATGCTGCCCCGGCGCCGGGGCGCGGTCGGGGGTACAGCCGTGGGCGGGTGCTTCGGGGGCGGACCGGTCCTGGGCATGCCCGGTACGGGCGCCGCCCGTGGCGCCCGGCGAGCCCGTGGCACCAGGTGCCCGCCCGTCTCCCGTTGCGGGCATCGACTGATCCTCCCTTTCCCCGAATGCGTAACGGCCGAGGTCCGTCCGCAGTGCCCGCTCGGCACCCTGCGTCGGGGAACTTCTCGCGACCATAACGTGATCTCCGGGGATTTCTCTGGCCGGCCGGCGCCGTTGTGGCTCGTGCCACGCCGGTGGCAGTGTGACGGACGGGGCGGGGAAGTCGGCGGTGGCCCGTGGGGCGGGCACCGGGTCGGGTCTGGAGAGGGGTTGTGACATGGTGACGCGCATCACCCTGGTCGAGGGTGACATCACGGCGCAGCAGGTGGACGTGGTGGTGAACGCCGCCAATTCCTCGTTGTTGGGCGGCGGCGGGGTGGACGGGGCGATCCACCGCCGGGGCGGACCGCGGATTCTGGCGGAGTGCCGCGAGCTGCGGGCCTCACAGTACGGGCGGGGGCTGGCCACCGGGCGGGCGGTGGCGACCACGGCCGGTGATCTCCCGGCCCGCTGGGTGGTGCACACCGTGGGGCCGGTCCATCTGGCGGACGAGTACGAGGAACGGGCGGAGCTGCTGGCCTCCTGCTACCGCGAGTCGCTCCGGGTGGCGGCGGAGCTGGGCGCGCGCACGGTGGCCTTCCCGGCCGTGTCGGCCGGGGTCTACGGGTGGCCGCCGGCTGATGCGGCCAGGATCGGGCTCCGGACCGTCGCGGCGGTGGTGGCGGAGCGCGAGGACGGGCCGGAGGAAGTGCGGTTCGTGTTGTTCGGGGCGGAGATGTACGACGTCTTCGCCGGGGTCGGACGGGAGCTGGGGCTGACGGGGCGGGAGTGAGGTGCTGACCGGGTGCCCCCATGGTGGCGTGACGGGGCGTCAACACGCCAGAGATATTCGATAACTCGTTCGAGTGAATCCGTGGACTCGCTCGCGGGCGCCCGGTCGGCCGGGGCCGGGGCCGCCGTCGGCAGGAGGGGCTTCGGCGGCTTCGGCGGCCGGGCCCGGCGCGAAAGGCCCGGCGCGAGGGGCCCGGCGGTCACGGAGCCAGGGTCGTCCAGGGCAGGGTGACCTCGCCCTGCCGCCACCGGCCGCGCGCGTCCACCAGCGGCCAGGCCCCGGCCAGCGCGGTGCAGGCGGCCACCCAGCGCTGCCGGGCGCCGAACGCCCCGTAGGGCGCGGCCGCGGCCCAGGCGCGGTCGAAGTCGCGGAGGAACGCGTGCACCGGCCGGCCCGGCACGTTGTGGTGGATCAGCGCCTTCGGCAGCCGTTCGGCCAGGTCGGACGGCCGCTCGAGGCCGCCCAGCCGGGCCGCGAAGGTGACCGTCCTGGGCCCCTCCGGGCCGAGCGCCACCCAGACGTGCCGGCGGCCGATCTCGTCGCAGGTGCCCTCGACCAGCAGCCCGTCCGGGGACAGCCGGGAGCGCAGCCGCTCCCAGACCGAGGCCACCTGGGACTCGTCGTACTGGCGCAGCACATTGGCGGCCCGGATCAGCTGGGCGGACCCGCCGCCGTCCAGCGGGACCTCGAAGCCGCCGCGCCGGAAGGTCAGCAGCGGCGGCACCGCGTACGGCAGCGCAGCGGCGACCCGGGCCGGTTCGATCTCGATCCCGACCACCCGGACGTCCGGCCGTACCGTCCGCAGCCTCCCGGACAGCTCGACCGCCGTCCACGGGGCGGCGCCGTACCCGAGGTCGACGGCGGTCGGCGGGCGGTCGGCGGACCGGAGCGCGGGCCCGAGCGTGTGGGCGATCCAGCGGTCCATCCGCCGCAGCCGGTTGGTGTTGGTGGTGCCGCGGGTCACGGTGCCCACCGGCCGCCGGACCGGTCCGCGGGCGGGCGCGGGCGCGGAATCGAAGGAGGAGGCGGCCATGTCCCTCAGGGTACGGGCCCGGCGGGGGCCGGACGGCGGGCCCGTCCCGGGCGGGCCCGCGCTGCCCGCATGCGGTACCGCGGGTCGCCCCCCGGGGCGGGCCCCGAGCACACCCGCGACGGTGCCGGGAGGGTGCCGGGACCGGGCCTCCGGGCACCGGCCCCGGCCGACGCGGGCCATCTCGTCCGGCGACCCGGGAATGCCGGTCGCCGATCGCGTGGTTGGCAGACTGGTGGTGATGTGTGCCCGGACGGGGCGGCAGGCCGGCGCGCGCCCCCGGGGCGGGTGTCCCGGCCGGGCGCTGCGGGCGGCGGCGCACACATCGGAACAGCACACATCGGAACAGCACACACCGGAACAGCCGGCAGCAGGCAGGGGCTGCGAGGCGGGCAGCACACGAGGAGGCTTCAGCCAGGTGATCCAGCACCCCGTCCGTTCGGTACGCCGTGCCCAGCCGGCCACGCCCGCGCGCGGCCGGCTCCAGTCGCTCGTGCAGGCCGGCCGGCGCCGCCCGCGCCGGATAGCGATGCTCAGTGTCCACACCTCCCCGCTGCACCAGCCGGGCACGGGCGACGCGGGCGGCATGAACGTCTACATCGTGGAGCTGGCGAAGCGCCTGGCCGCGCTCAACATCGAGGTCGAGGTCTTCACCCGGTCGATCTGCTCGGACGACGAGCCGACCGTGGAGCTGGCCCCGGGCGTGCTGGTGCGGCACGTCACGGCCGGCCCGTACGAGGGCCTGGTCAAGGAGGACCTGCCGGCCCAGCTGTGCGCCTTCACCCACGGGGTGCTGCGCACCGAGGCCGGCCACCGGCCCGGGCACTACGACCTGGTCCACTCGCACTACTGGCTCTCCGGCCAGGTCGGCTGGCTGGCCGCGCAGCGCTGGGGCGTCCCGCTGGTGCACACCATGCACACCATGGCGAAGGTGAAGAACGCGGCGCTGGCCGAGGGCGACACCCCCGAGCCGGCGGCCCGGGTGATCGGCGAGACCCAGGTGGTGGAGGCGGCCGACCGGCTGATCGCCAACACCACCGAGGAGGCCGCCGAGCTGGCCCGCTTCTACGCCGCCCGCCCCGAGCAGCTGGCCGTGGTCCACCCGGGCGTCAACCTGGACGTCTTCCGCCCCGGCGGGGCCGGTGCCCCGGGCACGGCGGAGGCCCGCCGCGCCGCCCGGGCCGGGCTGGGGCTGCCCGCCGACGCGGCGGTGCTGCTCTTCGCCGGCCGGATCCAGCCGCTGAAGGCCCCGGACGTGCTGCTGCGCGCGGTGGCGGTGCTGCTGGAGCGGCGTCCCGAGCTGCGCGAGCGGCTGGTGGTGCCGGTGGTCGGCGGTCCGTCCGGCACCGGCCTGGCCCGTCCGGAGAGCCTGCACAAGCTGGCCGCCCAGCTGGGCATCGGCGACGTGGTGCGCTTCCACCCGCCGGTCGGCCAGGCGATGCTCGCCGAGTGGTACCGGGCCGCGACCGCGCTGGTGATGCCCTCGTACAGCGAGTCCTTCGGGCTGGTCGCGCTGGAGGCGCAGGCCTGCGGCACGCCGGTGGTCGCGGCCGCGGTGGGCGGCCTGCCGGTCGCCGTCCGGGACGGGGTGACGGGCACCCTGGTGCACGGCCACGACCCGGCGGACTGGTCGCGGGCGCTGGAGCCGTACGTGGTCGACCCGGAGCTGGTGGTCCGGCGGGGCGGTGCGGCGGCGCGGCACGCGGCGGGCTTCGGCTGGGACACCGCGGCCGCGACCACCGCCGAGGTGTACGCCGGCACCCTGGCCCGTCCGTCCGGCCGGCTGACCGGGGCCCGCAGGCTGCTCGCCTGAGCGGCCGGGGCGCGGGCGGCGGACCGGCCGCCCGGCGCCGGCCCCGGACCGGTGGGTGCTGCTGCGCGCGGCCGTACTCCCGAGTAACGTCAGTCCCATGGCATTCCGCACCAAGGACGAGGCCCTGACCCTCCTGCGCACCGCCCTGGACGAGGCCGGGGTGGCCTGGGAGCCGGCCGCCGCCGACCCGTACACCGTGGTGGCGACCCTCCCGGGCACCCGGAAGCTGAGCACCACCTGTGCGCTGCGGATCGGTGACCACACCCTCTCGGTCAACGCCTTCGTGGTCCGGCGTCCGGACGAGAACCACGAGGCCGTCTACCGCTGGCTGCTGGAGCGCAACACCCGTCTCTACGGCGTGGCGTACGCGGTCGACCGGCTCGGGGACGTCTACCTGGCGGGCCGGCTGCCGCTGGAGGCGCTGACCCCGGACACCGTGGACCGGCTGCTGGGCACGGTGCTGGAGAACGCCGACGAGCCGTTCAACACCCTGCTGGAGCTGGGCTTCGCCACCGCGATCCGGCGGGAGTGGGAGTGGCGCACCAAGCGCGGGGAGTCGACCCGCAATCTGGCGGCCTTCGCCCACCTGGCCGGTCCGGTCCCGGACCCCGTCGCGGCGGCGCCCGCCGCCGAGTAGCGGGCGGCGACGGCCGGACCGGAGGGTCGGGCCGGAGTCGCGGGCCGGAGGTGCGGGTCCGGCGGGCGCCGGGCGGGCCGGAAGGCTCAGCCCCCGGTCGCGGCCCGCTCCGGCTCGGCACTCGCCGCCGGGACCACCCGCGCCGTTCCCGTGCCCGCCGTTCCCGTGCCCGCCGTTCCCGTGGCCGCTGATCCCGTGGCCGTGCCCGCCGTTCCCGTCCCCACCACGTCCGACTTCGCCAGCGCCGCCCCCGGCCGTCGGCCGAGCAGGACGTACCCGCCCGCGGCGACCGTGCCGAGCACCGCGCAAGCCCCCCACATCACTCCGCTGCCGGCCCGCTCCAGCAGCACCCCGCCCGCGGCCGGCCCGAGGAACGAGGCGAGCGACCAGGAGAGCGAGTACACGCCCTGGTAGCGCCCGCGGGCCTCGGCCGGCGACAGCTCGGCGACCAGGCCCATCATGGTCGGCGCGTTCAGGATCTCGCCGAGCGTCCAGACCGCGACGGTGAAGGCGTAGAACCACGCCGAGGAGCCGGCCAGCGCGGTCAGGCCGAAGCCCCAGCCGATGAACAGCGCGCTGGCGACGAGCAGCGCCGTCCGGTCCCGGTTCTCCATCCACCGGGTGACCGGGATCTGGAGCACCACGATGAGCAGGCCGTTGAGGCCGATCACCAGGCCGTACTGGGTGGCGGTGATGCCGGCCCGGCCCATGTCCACGGCCAGCGTGGTGGAGCCCTGCTGCGCGACCAGGGCGAGCAGCAGGTTGAGCACCACCACCGCCATGAAGCGGGCGTCCCGGAAGACCGCGGCGAGGCCGATCGCCGGCCGCGTCCTCGGGCCGTCCGCGGTCGCGGCGGGCGTGTCCGGCCTGGTCTCGGGGATGCGGACGAAGATCACCACCGCGCAGACCACCGTGGAGAGCGCGTCCAGCAGGAAGAGCGTGAGGTAGCCGTGGGTGGCGATCAGGCCCGCCGCCGCCGCGGAGAGGCCGAAGCCGATGTTGATCGCCCAGTAGTTCAGCGCGAAGGCGCGGACCCGGTCCTCGGCGGGCACGATGTCCGCGATGATCGCCGAGGTGGCGGGCCGGGTCGCGTTGTTGCAGAAGCCGACCAGGAAGGCGACCACGGCGATGGCCACCTGGCCGTCGGTGAAGCCGAGCACCGCGGTGAACAGCGCGGTGCCGAGCTGCGCGGCGACCAGCGTCGGCCGCCGTCCGATCCGGTCGCTCAGCACCCCGGCGACGAGCGAGGCGACCGCCGAGCCCAGGCC
Source organism: Kitasatospora sp. NPDC089913 (assembly GCF_044748625.1). NCBI lineage: Bacteria > Bacillati > Actinomycetota > Actinomycetes > Kitasatosporales > Streptomycetaceae > Kitasatospora > Kitasatospora sp. NPDC089913. The sequence goes on from NZ_JBIVGI010000022.1 coordinate 24,372, forward strand.
GAACAGCGAGGCGACCAGCCCCGCGTAGGAGGCCGAGTAGCCCCGCTCGGTGGTCAAGTAGAGTGCGAGAAAGGTGACCACGAACGCGCCCAGCTTGTTGATCAGGGTGCTGGTCCAGAGCCACCAGAACTGCCGCGGCAGTCCGCTCATGGCTTCGGTGACGGCTCCGACCACGCGGGCCGGAACGAAAACGGGCATGTGGGGGCTCCCGGGCAGGCGGCCGACCGCCGGGCATGCGGGCAGGACCGCTCGGCGGAAAGGTAAGTGTCACTGATGCGATGCACACCTTACCTGTCGGGGGGTCCGCCCACCAGGGGTTTTATCGGGCTCCACTAAGCTGGGCGCCATGGCTGACACGACGTACCGACTCATCCTGCTCCGCCACGGCGAGAGCGAGTGGAACCAGAAGAACCTGTTCACCGGTTGGGTCGACGTCGACCTCAACGAGAAGGGCGAGAAGGAGGCCGCGCGCGGCGGCGAGCTGCTCGCCGCCGAGGGCTACCTCCCGGACGTCCTGCACACCTCGCTGCTGCGCCGGGCGATCCGCACCTCGCAGATCGCCCTGGACAAGGCCGACCGCCACTGGATCCCGGTCAGCCGCAGCTGGCGCCTGAACGAGCGCCACTACGGTGCGCTCCAGGGCAAGGACAAGGCCCAGACCCTGGCGGAGTTCGGCGAGGAGCAGTTCCAGCTCTGGCGCCGTTCGTACGACACCCCGCCGCCGGTGCTGGCCGACGACTCCGAGTACTCGCAGGCCGGCGACGCCCGTTACGCCGGGATCCCGAGCGAGCTGCGCCCGCGCACCGAGTGCCTCCAGGACGTCGTCGAGCGGATGCTGCCGTACTGGTACGACGCCATCGTCCCGGACCTCGCCGCTGGCCGGACGGTGCTGGTCACCGCCCACGGCAACAGCCTGCGCGCGCTGGTCAAGCACCTCGACGGCATCTCCGACGCCGACATCGCGGGCCTGAACATCCCGACCGGCATCCCGCTGGTCTACGAGCTGGACGCCGACTTCAAGCCCACCGTGCCCGGCGGCCGCTACCTCGACCCGGACGCGGCCGCCGCCGCGATCGAGGCGGTCAAGAACCAGGGCAAGAAGTAAGCCACTTGCCGCTACGGCCCCTCACCGGCGCATTCTGCGCCGGTGAGGGGCCGTCGTCGTTCCGGGCCCCGCCCCGTCGTCGTGGGAGGGGCCTTCGCCTCCAACCTCCTTGTGGTGAGGGGGAGTTCGGCGCAACGCAAAAGTGGTTCAGACCATTGACGCCTTCGGCGTGCGCTCCTACCGTGTGAGCAGCCACCCGGCGCAGGCATGCCAAGCCCCCACGCGCGCGTGTCCGCGCTCGGCGCACTCTCCATCCACCCCCACGGAGGAGCACCATGCGCACACGTCATGTCGTCGGAGCCGTGATCGCCGCCCTGTCGGTGCCGGTCGCGGTCGCCCTGCCGGCCCAGTCGCACGGCTACATCAGTACTCCGCCCAGCCGGGCCGCGCTGTGCGCGGCGGGCACCGTGCAGAACTGCGGCGCGATCCAGTGGGAGCCGCAGAGCGTCGAGGGGCCGAAGGGCTTCCCGAGCAGAGGCCCGGCCGACGGCGCGATCTGCGCCGGCGGCAACAGCCGGTTCGCCGAACTGGACGACCCGCGCGGCGGGAACTGGCCGACCACCGCCGTCTCGGCGGGTCAGCGGCTCACCTTCACCTGGAAGTTCACCGCCCGGCACGCCACGACCGGCTTCAAGTACTACCTGACCAAGGCGGGCTACGACGCCACCCAGAAGGTCACCCGGGCCAACCTGGAGTCGACCCCGTTCCTGAACGTCCCCTACAACGGCACGCAGGTGCCCAGCACCCTCAGCCACACCGCGACCCTGCCGAGCGGCAGGACCGGGCACCAGGTGGTGGTCGCGGTCTGGGAGATCGCGGACACCGGCAACGCCTTCTACTCCTGCACCGACGTCAGGTTCTGACGCCGGTCGTTCCGGTGGACCCCGTCGGCGTCCCGGCGGTGAGGAGTCCGGGGCGTGCGGCCGTCTCCCACGGCGGTCGCGCGCCCCGGAGCTCCGCGGCGGTACCGGGGACGGGGCCGGCGGAGCGGCCGGGCCGGACGCCTCTCAGTGGCCGCAGCAGCCGCCGTCGACCCCGCCGCACTGGCAGGGCGCGCCGGACTGGCAGCCGCAGCCGCAGCCCGGACCGCAGCCGCATCCGGCGGCGAGGACGGGGAGCAGCCCGGGGGCGGGCGGTTCCACGGTGTCGGGAGCCGATGCCGGGCCGGTCGGGTTTGCCTTCATCGCGCGGACCCCTCCTTCTGACGGGCACACTTCGGTGCCCACGGGATCGAGTGAAACCGCCGACCGGAGGAGGCGTCAACGGGCGCGCGGTGGTGGGGAGTCCACGCTCGCGTGCTTCCCCACCACCCTCGGCCGGGGTTTACCCGTTCCCGGGGCCGGGTGCCGTCCGGGACAGGAGTCCGGGACGGCATCCGGCGGGAGGTCAGTCGAGCTGGGCCGCGGCCTCGGAGGCGGCGACGAACTCGTCCACGTGCTCGCCGGTCACCAGGTACACCACGCGCTTGGCGACCGAGACCGCGTGGTCGGCGAAGCGCTCGTAGTAGCGGCCGACCAGGGTGACGTCCACCGCGGTCTCGATGCCGTGGTGCCAGCGCTCGTCGATGAGGTGCGCGAACAGCTCACGGTGCAGCGCGTCGATCGCGTCGTCGTCCTGCTCCAGCTCGAGCGCCTTGTCGACGTCCTTGGTGGCGATCACCAGGCCGGCCTTGGCCACCAGTCGCTGGGCGAGCTGGCCCAGCTCCAGGACGGTCGAGTGCAGGTCGGCCGGGACGGCGCACTCGGGGTAGCGCAGCCGCGCGACCTTGGCGACGTGGCGGGCGAGGTCGCCGCAGCGCTCCAGGTCGGCGCTCATCCGCAGCGAGGTGACGACGATGCGCAGGTCGGTGGCGACCGGCTGCTGGCGGGCGAGCAGGTCGATCGCCCGGTTCTCCAGCTCGTGGTGCAGGTCGTTGACCTTGCCGTCGGCGGCGATCACGCTCTCCGCCAGCGCCAGGTCCGCGTCGAGGAGGGCGGTGGTGGCCCGCCCCAGGGCGGAACCGACCAGCCGGGCCATCTCGACCAGGCTGTCGCCGATCGAGTCGAGTTCCTCGTGGTACGCGTCGCGCATTGTTCTCTCCTCAGTAGCTGTGTCGGTGGCGGTGCCGACCGGTCACCCGGTGCGGCCGTCCGAACGGCGCACCGGCGACCGCTGCTGGTGGCGCGCATCGTACGCGCGCACCCGGGGTGGCGGACGGCTGTTCGGCCGGGCCACCCGTCCCACACGGGCTCCGGCGCCCACTCTGGGCCGTCCGGGCGACCGCGCACGGCCCCTCCGGTGAATCGGCAGCTACCTGAAGGTGAATTCTCGGCAACGCGTGGTCGATCCCTTGACCTGGCCCTGGGGGAGCGGCCGCATCGTGCGCTTAGGCTGGCGCTATGGACGTGAACGTGGCCGCCGCCGCTGCCTGCGCCATAGCCGGGCTCGGCGTCGGCCTCACGGCCTCGATCGCTTTCCGCTGGAGCGAGCGCGAGCAGGCGAAGGGCAGGAACAGCGGCAGCAACCGGAATCAGGGCCTCGGCCCCGCGCAGGAACCCCCGCTCCCGCCGGGTGTCGACACGGTCCTCTCCGTGCTGCGCTCCTGCGCGATCGTGCTCGGCGAGGGCGACGAGGTGGTCAAGGCCAGCTCGGCGGCCTACGCGATGGGACTGGTCCGCGGTGGCGCGGTCGCCCTGGACCAGCTGCTCGCGCTGGCCAGGGGCACCCGCCGGGACGGCGAGATCCGGCAGATCGAGCTGGAGCTGCCCCGTCCGGGCGCGGCGCGGGCCGCCGAACCGCTGGCGGTCTCGGTCCGGGTCGCCCCGCTGGGCTCCCGGCTGGTCCTGGTGCTGGTCGAGGACCAGACCGAGCGCCGCCGGGTGGAGGCCGTCCGCCGGGACTTCGTGGCCAATGTCAGCCACGAGCTCAAGACCCCGGTCGGCGCCCTCTCGCTGCTCTCCGAGGCGGTCGCCGACGCCGCCGACGACCCGGAGGCGGTGCAGCGCTTCGCCGGGCGGATGCAGATCGAGGCGACCAGGCTGGCCAGCCTGGTCCAGGAGATCATCGACCTGTCCCGGGTCCAGGACGACCGGCTGATGGTCGACCCGGAGCCGGTCGCGGTGGACGAACTGATCGCCGAGGCGATCGACCGTTGCCGCCAGCAGGCCGCCGCCAAGCAGATCCTGATCGCAGCCGGCGGCATCGCCGGCCTCTACCTGCACGGAAACCGGGGGCAGCTGGCCGCCGCGCTCGGCAACCTGGTCGAGAACGCCGTCAACTACAGCCCGCCCCGGACCAGGGTGGCGATCGCCACCCGCCGGATCTCCAGCGCCGCCGCCCTGGGCGAGGCGGACGGCGAACTCATCGAGATCTCCGTGACCGACCAGGGCATCGGCATCTCGGAGAAGGACCGCGAGCGGGTCTTCGAACGGTTCTACCGGGTGGACCCGGCGCGCTCCCGGCAGACCGGCGGCACCGGTCTCGGCCTCTCCATCGTCAAGCACGTGGCCGCCTCCCACGGCGGTACCGTCTCGGTGTGGAGCGTCGAGGGCCAGGGCTCCACCTTCACCCTCCGCCTGCCCGCAGGGCAGGCCCCCGTGGACCGCCCCCTGGTGGGCGGATCCCCGCACTCCCTGTCAGAAACAACTCCCCAGCTTGCCCCGGAGGCCTGATCGTGACCCGAGTACTGGTGGTCGAGGACGAGGAGTCGTTCAGCGACGCCCTCTCGTACATGCTCCGCAAGGAAGGCTTCGAGGTGGCCATCGCAGCCACCGGCCCCGACGCCCTGGAGCAGTTCGAACGCAACGGCGCCGACCTCGTCCTGCTCGACCTGATGCTGCCGGGGCTGCCCGGCACCGAGGTCTGCCGCCAGCTCCGCGTCCGCTCCAACGTCCCGGTGATCATGGTCACCGCCAAGGACAGCGAGATCGACAAGGTGGTCGGGCTGGAAATAGGCGCGGACGACTACGTCACCAAGCCCTACTCCACCCGTGAGCTGGTCGCCCGGATCCGCGCCGTGCTGCGCCGCCGCGGCGAGAACGAGGGCCCCGGCGACGGCGGCGGCCCGGGTGCGCTCGAGGCCGGCCCGGTCCGGATGGACGTCGACCGGCACGTGGTGACCGTGGACGGCGCCAAGGTGGACCTCCCGCTCAAGGAGTTCGACCTGCTGGAGATGCTGCTGCGCAACGCCGGCCGGGTGCTCACCCGGATGCAGCTGATCGACCGGGTCTGGGGCGCGGACTACGTCGGCGACACCAAGACGCTGGACGTCCACGTCAAGCGCCTGCGCGCGAAGATCGAGCCGGACCCGGGCGCTCCGCGCTACCTGGTCACGGTGCGTGGCCTCGGCTACAAGTTCGAGCCGTAGACCGAACGGCCGGCCTCGCGGGCCGGTCCGAAGCACGGGCGAACGCCCCCTCCGGATCCTTCCGGAGGGGGCGTTCGTCCTGCCCGGTCCCGGGCGCGGGTCACCCGGTTCCGCGTGTGCGTCCCGCGGGCGAGTGCCCGGAACCGCGGCCGTGACTCAGTGGGCGGCCGGCGCGGTGGTAGCCGTGGCCGGAGCGGCCGGGGTGGTGGCGCCGGTGGCCTTCGGCGGCACGGCCGCCGGGGCGGTGGTCGGGCCGTAGCCCTTGTAGAGGCCCTTGTTCGGGCTGACCTGGGCCGTGGCGTCGACCTTGTCGTGGTTCTTGAACCCGAACGAGGCCGGCACGTAGCCGCCCACGCTCACGGTGGTGGAGGCGACCTTGGCGGTCGGGCTGCCCGGGCCGCCGAGCAGCAGCGCGCCGCCGGCCGGGACGACGACGGCGGGCAGGGCGGCGCCCTTGTCGTCGACGAAGGAGGCGGCCGCCCCGTCGCCGACGGTGATGGACTGCAGCTCGATCGGCTCGGTCCCGCTGTTGCTGATGTTCACCGTCACGTTGGCGGGGCCGGTGTGCTCGCCGGAGGACTCGTCCCCGGTGACCACGACGATGTTGTTCAGGCGGATGTCGGTGCCCAGGGTCGCCGACGCGTTGTCGGGCTTGACCTCCAGGGTGGCCGGGGTGTTCCCGGCGGCACAGGAGGACAGCGAGGCGATGGCGAGGGCGGCGATGGCGGCGATGCTGCCGCGTCGAAGGCTGCGGCTCACGGCGGCGGCTTCTCCTAGGTCACGTGTCGATAGGTCAGGTTCAGATTATCGACCACGCTTATGCCGTCCTCACGGGGTGGTCCCTTCGGGTCACGATCCGCCCGCCCGGACGTCCGGACGGCGGCATGTCCGCGTGTCCAGGTCAATCATCGACCAAGATCGGATCACGATCGGGAAACGGCCCGATAAACGGTGAAAACCCAAGATCAAATCATGGTTCCGGGAGTGTTGCCAGAGGTTTCGGCGGGCAGCGGAACCGCCTCCGACCTGCGGGAAGCCCTCCTCGAACACCGGTCGCAGCACGTCATGGGGGTGCTTGTCAAGCCCCGAGACCGGCCCTGACCTGCGAAAACGCCCTTCGGGTGCGCCGAAAAGCGTGTTATTCTGGAAAGCCACGGAAGGGGTCCTGTCACATGACGTTCAAGGTTGGCGACACGGTGGTCTACCCCCATCACGGGGCCGCGCTGATCGAGGCCATCGAAATTCGCCAGATCAAAGGTGTGGACAAGACCTACCTGGTGCTCAAGGTGCAGCAGGGAGACCTGACGCTCCGCGTGCCCGCCGAGAACGCGGAGTTCGTCGGCGTGCGCGATGTGGTCGGCCAGGAGGGTCTGGACCGGGTCTTCGAGGTGCTTCGCGCACCGTACACCGAAGAGCCGACCAACTGGTCCCGTCGCTACAAGGCGAATCTCGAGAAGCTCGCCTCGGGTGACGTTATCAAGGTCGCCGAGGTTGTGCGCGACCTCTGGCGTCGCGAGCGCGAGCGCGGCCTCTCCGCCGGAGAGAAGCGCATGCTCGCCAAGGCGCGCCAGATCCTCGTCAGCGAGCTCGCGCTGGCGGAGAACACCAACGAGGACAAGGCGGAGACGCTGCTCGACGAGGTGCTCGCCTCGTAGCGGCCGTCCGCTCCACAACGCTCACAGCGCCCGATGCCGGCGCGCCGCCCACCGGACCGACGGTCCGCGGGTGGTGCAGTGGCACTTCGGGCGCTGAGGCGTGTCCGGACGACGCCCCGCACCCGGCGGCCCGGTGGGCCTCGGGTCTGCATGACCGTTTCTGCTGATCTTGCGGGCGGAGGACGGTGGTGCTTCGGAAGGGGTCCACGCCCGTCGTGCACGCCATGGCCATACCCACTTCGCCGAAGGAGTGAAACCTGAACGCCACAGGAGCAATCGCAGCAGCAGTGGTTCCCGCCGCCGGCCGCGGCGAGCGACTGGGACCCGGCGCCCCCAAGGCCCTGCGTGACCTGGGCGGCGTGCCGCTCCTGGTGCACGCGGTCCGGGCGCTGACCCGCAGCCGGGCGGTCGGCCTGGTCGTGGTCGCGGCCCCCGCCGACGGCGTGGCCGAGGTGGTCGCCCTGCTCGACAGCCACGGCCTGGAGGACAAGGACATCCGGGTGGTGGCCGGCGGCGACACCCGCCAGGAGTCGGTCCGGCTGGGCCTGGCCGCCATCCCGGCCGAGGTCGGGATCGTGCTGGTGCACGACGCGGCCCGGCCGCTGGTCCCGGTCGAGGTGGTGGACGCGGTCGCGGCCGCCGTCCGGGCCGGGGCCGAGGCGGTGGTGCCGGCGGTGCCGCTGGCCGACACCGTCAAGCGGGTCGAGCCCGTCCGGGGCGGGCCCGAGCCGGTGCTCGACACGCCCGACCGGGCCACCCTGCGCGCGGTGCAGACCCCGCAGGGCTTCCGCCGGGACACCCTGGCGGAGGTGCACGCCAAGGCGCTGGCCGAGGAGTCGGCGGGGGCCGGGGGCGACCTGCCGCCGGTCACCGACGACGCCGGGCTGGTGGAGCGCTTCGGCGGCCGGGTGGTCGTGGTGCCCGGTCACGAGGAGGCCTTCAAGGTGACCCGTCCGCTGGACCTCGTCCTCGCCGAGGCCGTACTCGCCCGCCGGAGGGCCGCCGATGCCTACTGAACCGCACGCCCCCGTACTGCCCCGGGTGGGCATCGGCACCGATGTGCACGCCTTCGAACCCGGCCGCCCGCTGTGGGTGGCCGGGCTGGAGTGGCCGGACGCCGAGGTCGGCCTGGCCGGGCACTCGGACGCCGACGTGGCCGCGCACGCGGCCTGCGACGCGCTGTTCTCGGCCGCCGGGATCGGTGACCTGGGCGCGCACTTCGGCACCGACCGCCCGGAGTGGGCCGGCGCGTCCGGGGTGAAGCTGCTCGCGGAGGCGGCCCGGCTGGTGCGCGAGGCCGGGTTCGAGATCGGCAACGTGGCGATCCAGGTGATCGGGATCCGGCCGAAGATCGGCAAGCGCCGGGCGGAGGCGCAGGCCGCGCTCGGTGCCGCGGTCGGTGCCCCTGTCTCGGTCTCCGGCACCACCACGGACGGACTCGGTCTCACCGGCCGGGCCGAGGGTCTCGCCGCGATCGCCACCGCCCTGGTGTACGAACGGCGTTGACCTGTCCGGCGGCCCGCCGCCCGTCGGCGGCGGTGGCCCGGTGTTCGGCCGGGGCGCCCGCAGCGGAAATAGACCGGGGGTGACGGGTGTTCAACACCCTTTGCCGGAGCCCGGATCGCTACTCTTCGATGCGGGTTCGCCCCAGCAGTCGCCTTTCCACCGCCGCTCGACGAGAAGAACGAGGTCCCGATGGCCGCAAACCTCTCCGACCAGGCCAAGGCCCTGATCGACGACAAGAGCTTCGCCGTGATCACCACCCTGCAGCCGGACGGCAGTCCGCAGTCGTCGGTGGTCTGGGTGAAGCGCGACGGCGAGGACATCCTGTTCTCCACCGTCGAGGGGCGCCGCAAGCACCTCAACCTGCTGAAGGACCCGCGGGTCTCGCTGCTGGTCAACCCGCCGGAGAACCCGTACACCTACCTCGAGGTCCGCGGCGAGGTCACGCTGACCCGGGAGGGCGGCCGGGAGCTGATCGACGAGCTGTCGCTGAAGTACCGGGGCGAGGCGACGTACGGCTTCGACGGTCCGGACGACGTGCGGGTGGTCGTGCGGCTCACCCCGCGGAAGGTCGTCGGCTCGATCTGAGCCCGCCGGCAGTGGAGGGGGTGTCCCGGGGCGGTCCCTCGGGGCACCACCCGGACGTCACCCGGCGGAAAAGCATCCGCCGCGGTCTTGACATTTCGGAATGTCGCGAGGCACCCCCTGCTGCCCACTACGCTTGACGCTGTGAGCATTCGCCTGTACGACACCAGCACCCGCCAGGTACGCGACTTCGTCCCGCTTGTACCGGGTTGTGTCTCGATCTACCTGTGCGGCGCTACCGTCCAGTCGGCGCCACACATCGGGCACATCCGGTCCTACCTCAACTTCGACGTGATGCAGCGGTGGTTCGCCTACCGCGGCTACCAGGTGACCTTCGCCCGGAACGTCACAGACATCGACGACAAGATCATCGCCAAGGAGCGCGAGCTCGGCACGCCGTGGTGGCAGATCGCCTACGAGAACGAGCGTGCCTTCAACGACGGTTACGACGCGCTGGGCTGCCTGCGGCCGACCGTCGAGCCGCGGGCCACCGGGCACATCCCCGAGATGGTCGAGATGATGCGCGGACTCATCGAGAAGGGCCACGCCTACGCGGCGGAGGGCAACGTCTACTTCGACGTGAAGTCCTACCCCGACTACCTCGCGCTCTCCAACCAGAAGCTGGAGAACCTCCAGCAGCCCAGCGGCGAGGGCGAGACCGGCAAGCGCGACCCGCGCGACTTCGCGATGTGGAAGGCGGCCAAGCCGGGCGAGCCCAGCTGGGACACCCCGTGGGGCAGAGGCCGTCCGGGCTGGCACCTGGAGTGCTCGGCGATGGCCCACAAGTACCTGGGCGAGGCCTTCGACATCCACGGTGGCGGCCTCGACCTGATCTTCCCGCACCACGAGAACGAGATCGCCCAGTCCAAGGCCTTCGGCGACGCGTTCGCCGGCTTCTGGGTGCACAACGCCTGGGTCACCATGGCCGGCGAGAAGATGAGCAAGTCGCTCGGCAACTCGGTGCTGGTCTCCGAGATGGTCCGCCGCTGGCGGCCGATCGTGCTCCGCTACTACCTCTCCGCCCCGCACTACCGCTCGATGATCGAGTACAGCGAGGAGTCGCTGCGCGAGGCCGAGGCGGGATTCGGCCGCATCGAGGGCTTCATCCAGCGCGCCGTGGAGCGCTGCGGCACGGTCGACGCGGCGCCCGAGGTGCCGCCGGCCTTCGCCGAGGCGATGGACGACGACCTGGGCGTGCCGCAGGCGCTCGCGGTCGTGCACACCGCCGTCCGCCAGGGCAACAGCGCCCTCACCGCGGACGACAAGGAGAACGCGGTGGCGCGATTGGCCGAGGTCCGTGCGATGCTCGGAGTACTGGGACTCGACCCGCTCGACCCGCGGTGGGCCGGGACGGAGCGCGGCGAGGACCTGCACGGCGTCGTCGACTCGCTGGTCCACCTGGTCCTGGAGCAGCGCCAGGCGGCCAGGGCCCGCAAGGACTTCGCGACCGCGGACGCCATCCGCGACCAGCTCGGCCTGGCCGGGCTGGCGATCGAGGACACCCCGTCCGGCCCGCGCTGGACGATCAACAGCCAGTAACCCCCGGGTGACCGAGGGGTGAGCGGTGGGCCGTACCGGACCGGTGCGGCCCTCCCGCATGACGGAACGCATGCCGTCGACCGCACCGGCCCGAGCCGGCGCGGCCGGCCATGCCGGACAGACAGACAGGAAGTACAGCCATGGCCGGCAACAGCCAGCGCAGGAACCGCCGCAACCCCGGGTCGAAGAAGGGCGCGAGTGTCGGTACCGGCGGCCACAGCCGGAAGGCACTGCAGGGCAAGGGCCCGACGCCGCCCGGCGCGGAGCGCAAGGGGCACCCGAAGCAGCGGGCCGCCAACGCCGCGATCAAGCGCGAGCGGGACGCCAAGGCCCGCGCCGGCATGCGCCGGTCCGGTGCCGGCGGCCGGGGCGGCCGCGGCGGCGCCGGCTCCGCCGAGCTGGTCTTCGGCCGCAACTCGGTGGTCGAGGCCCTGCAGGGCGACGTGCCGGCCAACGCGCTGTACGTCCAGCAGTTCATCGACACCGACGACCGGGTCCGCGACGCCTTCCAGGCCGCCAACGACCGCGGCATCCCGCTGATGGAGGCCCCGCGCCCGCAGCTGGACCAGATGACCGGCGGGATGAACCACCAGGGCCTGGTGCTCCAGGTCCCGCCGTACGAGTACGCCCACCCCGACGACCTGCTGGACGGGGCCGCGGACTCCGGCGACGACGCGCTGATCGTGGCGCTGGACGGGGTGACCGACTCCCGCAACCTGGGCGCCGTGGTCCGCTCCGCCGCCGCCTTCGGCGCGCACGGCGTGGTGATCCCGGAGCGCCGGGCGGCCGGTATGACCGCCGGTGCCTGGAAGACCTCCTCGGGCGCCGCGGCCCGGCTGCCCGTCGCCCGCGCCACCAACCTCACCCGCGCCCTGGAGGCGTACCAGAAGGCCGGGCTGACCGTGGTCGGCCTGGCCGCCGACGGCGAGGCCGAGATCGGCGACCTGGAGGTGCTGACCGGGCCGGTGGTGATCGTCGCGGGCAGCGAGGGCAAGGGCCTGTCCCGGCTCGTCGCGGAGACCTGCGACGTGCTGGTGCGGATCCCGATGTCCGGGCTCACCGAGTCGCTGAACGCCGGTGTCGCGGCGGGCGTCGTCCTGTACGAGGCGGCCCGGCTGCGCCGCAAGGTCGGCTGACCCACCCCCGGGTCCGGCCGGCGGTAGCCGCACACGGCGGGTGCTCGGCGCAAGGCGTTCTCCGGAACCGCCCACCGTCCGCCCGCAATCAATGGAAAGCGATCGGATCCGCCCGGATCCGATCGCTTTTCTCATGATCACTTCAAGGGGACTCCCGATATCCACTCGGGAGAGTGTCCTAACCGGGTGTCACCCGGTTAGACGGGCGTGGACACCAGAACACCTCGGCGCCCGCTCCTGGGCGGTGGCAGCACCGGGATAGAAGCGGGCCCCGGCCTCAACACCGTCAAGGTGCCGTCGGACCCGGCACGCCTCAGCAGCACCCAGGCGAGCTTCCGGCTCCGGCTCGGCACCCCGGTGGCGCCGCTGATCGACGCCCCGGCCGGACTGCTGTCCACCGGCGCCGCTTTCGGCGACCCGTACGGCAGCCAGGGCCTGATCCGCCGCCCGTCGGTCACCCCGCAGGTGGTCGTCCCCGTCGGCGACGTGTCGGCGCTCGCCGGGGCGCCACCGCGCCGCAAGGGGCGGGTCACCGCGGTCACCTGGACCGGCGAGGCGCGGCCGGACGACGTCGCGGCCACCCGGCTGCTGGAGGCCGTCCGGCTGGGCGGCGTCCCGGCCGGGGTCGGCGGCCGCGGCGGCGGCCGCTCCGGCGGCTCGCCGGCGGACGCGGACACCCTGCTGGTCCCGCCGTACGGCGGCGCCCGGACGGTGCCGCGCCAGCCGCGCGAGGGCGACGGCACCGCCACCGAGGGCGGCGTCGGACCGGTCGGCGCGCCGCAGGGCTGGACGCCCAGCGGTGAGCTGCCCGAGGTCTCGGCCGCCGGGGCCGAGGGCAAGCAGCCCTGGTACCCCGGCCGCCGGGTGGACCTCGGTCTGGTGCTGCTGCCGCTGCGCGCGGTGCTCGGCTCGCTCTCCGTCTACGCCGGGTTCAGCAAGCTCTGCGACCCGGTGTACTTCGACGGCGGCGAGCGCGGCTCGATGATGCGCTGGCTGTCCTCGCTGCACCCCTGGAAGGTCGCCGAGCCGCTGCTGGCCTTCGCGATGGCGCACCCGGTCGGCTCCGGTCTGGTGGTGTCGTTCACCGAGATCGTGGTCGGCGTGCTCACCCTGCTCGGGCTCTGGCAGCGGCTCGCGGCCGGGGCGGCGATGGCGCTGTCCGCCGTGCTGCTGTTCACGGTGAGCTGGCGGGCCGTGCCGGTGTACGACACGCCCGACCTGATCTTCCTGGCCGCGTGGAGCCCGCTGCTGATCGCCGGGGCGCCGTTCGCCTCGCTGGACGGGCGGCTCAACCTGGAGGCCTGGCGGCGGTACGGCGCGGGCGCGCCGGCCGCGCTGCGCCGCCGGGTGCTGCGGCGCGGCGCCGTGGTCACCGCGGCTGTGGTCGGTCTGACGCTGCTGCTCGGCTCGATGCTGGGCGGAGCGGTCCGCACCGGCGCCCGGCCGCACCCGGCGCCGTCCCGGCCCGCCACCGATTTCGGCACACCGGTCTGGCCGAGCGGCGGACCGTCGGTGACCCCCGGCGGCAGGAGCCCGGCCGGATCGGTGCCCTCGCCGGCCCCGTCCCGGCCGGCCGCGCCGAGTGCCGCGGCCACCACCGCCGCGCCGTCCGGCGCCCCGTCCTCGCCGAAGGCGGCCCCGGCCACCCCGAGCGGCAAGGCGAAGTCCTCGGCGAAGCCGGAGACCGGCACGGCCCCGTCGGCCGCTCCGGCGGCCTCCGCGCCGCCGGCCGCGCCCGCCCCGGCCGGGTCGACACCCGCGCAGCGCGCCACGCCCGCGGCCCCGGCGGCCGGGACCGGGACGGCGCCGAAGCCGGCCCCGAGCACCGGGACCGGCGGCACCCCGAGCGGGTCCGGCGCCTCCCCGGGTGGTTCGGGACTGCTGGGCGGGGTGCTGGGCAGCGCGCCGCTGGCCGAGCTGTCCGGCGGCGGCGCCCGCGGCTCCCGCCCGGAGCCGGCCACGGCGACCTGACGGGCGGGCCGGGGGAACCGGCCCGGGAACGGCGACCGGCCGGGTGCTCCGTGGGGGAGTACCCGGCCGGTCGCCGTCGTGCGTGGAGCGGTTCGGCGGAGCGCGTCGGGGCAGCGCGTCGGCGCGGCGCGTCGGGGCGCTCCGCCCGGGCCCGCCCTACTGCGGGGCGCGGCCGGCGCCCCCGGCGAGCTCCTTGGCGGCCTCGGTGAGGTCCTTCGCGGTGTCGATGGCCCGCCAGTAGACGCCCTGCGGCAGTTGGTAGCCGGCCAGCCGCTTGCTGCGGGCCAGCTGCGGGAAGGTGGTCCGCTCGTGGTCGCCCACGTCCGGCAGCAGCTCGGCGAAGTCCGGGCCGAAGACGTAGAGGCCAGCGTTGATGAGGAACGGCGAGGGCGGGGCCTCGATGAAGTCGAGGACGTTGCCGAACTGGTCGGTCTCCACCGCGCCCCACGGGATCCGCGGCCGGGCCAGCGCGAGCGTCGCGACGGCGTCCCGCTCGTGGTGGAAGGCGGCCATGTCGCGCAGGCTGAACCTGGTCCAGATGTCGCCGTTGGTGGCGTACCAGGGTTCGTCGGGGCGGGGCAGCGCCTTGGCGGCGTACTTGAGGCCGCCGCCCCGGCCGAGCGGCTCGGCCTCGACCACCGTGCGGACCCGCAGCGGCAGTTCGGCCCGGTCGAGCCAGTCCTCCAGCACGTCGGCCAGGTGGCCGCAGGAGATGACCGCGTCGGTGACGCCCTCGGCGGCCAGCCAGGCGAGCTGGTGGCCCAGGATCGGGATGCCCGTGCCCGGGATCTCGACCAGCGGCTTGGGGCGGTCGTCCGTGTAGGGGCGCAGCCGGGAGCCCTGGCCGCCGGCCAGGATGACGGCCTGGGTCACCGGCACCGGGCCGATGGCGGGAGCGGGCTGGGGAGCGGCCGTGGGGCCGGAGTCAGCGGTCATGGCTGAACAATAGGCGTGCCGGGCCGGGCGGGAGACCCGCCCGGTGCGGCCGGCCGTGCCCGCGGCCCGGTGGCGGTCCCGCCACCGGGCCTGCCCGGACTCGCTGCCCTTGCCCCTGCCCCGGTCCTGCCCCGGTCCTGCCCCGGTCCTGCCCCGGTCCGCCGTCGTGACCCGGCCCCGGTGGGCACCGGACGGACGACGGCCGGGGTCCCGGGTGGCTGCCGGGGGCTCCCGGTCCGGTCAGCCCGCCGCGCCGGCGGCGAACGAGCCGTCGCAGACCGCGCGGGCGAAGGTCCGGGCCCGCTGGACGTCGCCCTGGTACTTGCGCACCGCCGCCTTGCCGAGCTCGGTGGCGAGCGAGCTGCAGTAGGGGGTCAGCGCGGGCTGCTCGCGCATCGCGCGCTCCAGCAGGTCGAGCGCGCTGCCCGG
The DNA here is from genome assembly GCF_044748625.1 of Kitasatospora sp. NPDC089913. Taxonomy (NCBI): domain Bacteria; kingdom Bacillati; phylum Actinomycetota; class Actinomycetes; order Kitasatosporales; family Streptomycetaceae; genus Kitasatospora; species Kitasatospora sp. NPDC089913. Next base: position 39,576 of record NZ_JBIVGI010000022.1, read on the forward strand.
GTTGTGGGCCCGCAGCTCGTCCATGAGCGCGACGCGCAGCGCGTCCTGCGGGGCGAGCCCGTCGGACGTCGTGGCGGTGGTGGCGGTCCGGCCGATCCCCGCGCCGTCCCCGCTGGACGCCGCCACGACCTGCTGGTCCAGCGACGTGGGCGGGGCCCACGGGACCCTGGTCACGGCGAGGGTGCCGGTGGTCACCAGGACGACGGGCAGGGTGAGGGCGACGGTCTGGCCGATGCGGCGAACTAGCTGCTTCACGCACAGGAGAGTAGCGGTGGGTAGGGCTCGGATCGCCCTCCGTTACACCATCGAGTGACACGGTGTCCTGGTTCGTCCCGTCACCGGGTTGACGCCGTCGTCCGTCGGAGTGGCCCGGAGCGGCGGGAGCCCCGCCGGACCGGGTGACGGTCGGACGGGGCTCCGTGCCGCGGGCGGTGGCCCGGCGTGGCTCAGCTGGAGAGGCGGGCGCCGGTGCTGCTGGAGAACACGTGGGTCTCGTTGGCGACGGGCACGACGTGGATCGTCTCGCCGCGGGCCGGGATCTGGCGGCCGTGCACGCGGACGACCAGGTCCTTGTCCTCGCCGCCGATCTTGGTGGTGCCGTAGACGAAGCCGTCCGAGCCGAGCTCCTCGACCACGTTGACGGTGACCGCGACGCCCTCGATGCCGCCGCCGGGGACGATCTCGAAGTGCTCGGGACGGATGCCCACGGTCACGTTCTTGTCGGAGCCGGCGCCGGCCAGGTCCTCGCGGGAGATGTTGACGACCGAGCCGCCGAACTTCACGCCGCCGTCCACCAGCGGCACCTCGACCAGGTTCATCGCGGGCGAGCCGATGAAGCCGGCCACGAAGAGGTTGGACGGCCGGTCGTACATGTTGCGCGGGGTGTCGACCTGCTGCAGGACGCCGCCCTTGAGGACCGCGACGCGGTCGCCCATGGTGAGCGCCTCGGTCTGGTCGTGGGTCACGTAGACGGTGGTGATGCCCAGGCGGCGCTGCAGGCCGGCGATCTGGGTGCGGGTCGAGACGCGGAGCTTGGCGTCCAGGTTGGACAGCGGCTCGTCCATCAGGAAGACCTGGGGCTCGCGGACGATCGCGCGGCCCATCGCGACACGCTGGCGCTGGCCGCCGGAGAGCGCCTTCGGCTTGCGGTCCAGGTAGTCGGTGAGGTCGAGGATCTTGGCGGCCTCTTCGACCTTGGTGCGGATCTCGGACTTGTTGACGCCCGCGATCTTGAGCGCGAAGCCCATGTTCTCCGCGACGGTCATGTGCGGGTACAGCGCGTAGTTCTGGAACACCATCGCGATGTCCCGGTCCTTCGGCGGCAGGTGGGTCACGTCGCGGTCGCCGATGCGGATGGCGCCGCTGTTGACGTCCTCGAGCCCGGCCAGCATGCGGAGGCTGGTGGACTTGCCGCAACCGGAGGGGCCGACCAGGACGAGGAACTCGCCGTGCTCGATCTGCAGGTCCAGGGCGTCGACCGAGGGGGTGGTCGCCCCGGGGTAGACACGGGTCGCCTGGTCGAACGTCACAGAAGCCATGGCTGAACTCTCCTTCACCGGCAGGAACGTGCCGGACGATCCGAGTAAAGGGTGGGGGACTGCATTCGGCCGGTTCCCAGAGGTGGTCTGAACCTCTGTACGAATCCGGCTCCGGGCGACGCTACCTGCGTGTACGCCGCTTGTCAGCCCCTCGACGGCCGGATTTCGGCATCGGTTCCATCACGCCCGCCCCGCCCGCCCCGGCCCTCGGCTCACCACCGACCCCCGGCCGCCCGAGCCCGGATATCCCCACACCGCCCGCTCCACGCCCGGTAGACTGCCCCCGGTGCCGCCGTGATCCGTCGCGGACGGTCACCATGCCTCCTTAGCTCAGCTGGCCAGAGCACCGCTCTTGTAAAGCGTAGGTCGTCGGTTCGAATCCGACAGGGGGCTCCGGCGCGAGTGTGGCGAAGCCCCGGACCGGTCCCCGGTTCGGGGCTTCGCCGTCTCCGGCGCGCGCTCGTCGGTCGGTGGGTACCGCCCTTCTCGCTCTGCGGACACCACTGCCCGGGTTGTCGGAGCGGTCTGGCAGGATCCGAGCTGTCGTCAAGATCGTTCGGAGGGGAACCTGTGCGTAGTACACGTACCGTCGGTGCTGCTGTCCTTGCTGTTTCGGCCCTCGGCGGGCTGCCGCTGGCGGCACCCGCCCATGCCGAGTCGTCGTTGCAGCCGAATCTGACGGTCAACGTCTTCCGTCCCGGGTACGCGGAGGCGGACCGGCCGCTCCGGGCGGTCGCGAGCACGGGCGGGCCCGCCGAGAGCGCCGATCCGGTCGTCGCCAACACGCTCGACTTCGGCGACGGCACGGTCGTGAACGCGGCCGAGGCGCCCCAGTCCTCGTACTCCCACGACTACGCCCGGGCCGGCACGTACACGGTGACCCGTACGATCACGGACGACAAGGGCCGTACGGGCACGGTCTCGCGCTCCGTCACCGTCGGCAGCAGCTATGTGCCGCTGTACTACCCCACGAGGTACCTCGACACCCGCACCGGTCAGGGCGCTCCGGTCGGCCAGCTCGGCCCGCGCGGCGTGCTGAAGCTCCAGGTCACCGGTGTCAACGGTGTCACCGGGGTGCCGACCGACCGCCCCGTCACCGCGGTGATGCTCAACCTGACGGTCACCAATGCCACCGAGCCCACGCACGTCACCGCCTTCGCGGGTGGGGAGGTGCCGACGGCGTCCAACGTGAACGCCGTGCCGGGCCGGGACGTCGCGAACGCCGTACTGGTGCCGCTGGCCGAGGACGGCAGCGTCTCGTTCTACAACAATGCCGGGGAGGCCGACCTGGTGGTCGACATCCTGGGCTACTACACCCCCGAACCGAGGAGCGCCTCGGTGCGGCTGGGCACGACCCGGAACGCCGTCCGTGTCCTCGACACCCGCACCGGGACCGGCGGTCACCCCCGGCCGCTGGCGGCGGGCGAGCTGATGACCACCAAGGTGCACGGTCCGGGGCTCCTCCCCACCGACGCCCGGATCGCGGTCGTCAACCTCACCGCCACCGAGGGCACCGCGAGCAGCTACATCACGGTCGCGCCGGCCAATGCCCACCCGACGACGTCCAGCCTCAACTTCGCCGTGGGGCAGACCGTCGCCAACCACCTGTCCGCACCGGTCAACGCCAACGGCACCATCACGTACTACAACCACGTCGGCGAGGTGAACCTGCTGACCGACATCCAGGGCTACTACGCGAGCGCCATTTCGAACGCCGACGTCAAGCCGGTCGTCGTCACCGCGCCGACCCGGGTGGTGGACACCCGGGTCTCCCACGGGGCGCTGGGGGAGCGGGAGACCCTCAAGGTGAAGGTCAAGGGCGTGGGCGGTGTGCCCGACGGCGTCTCGGCGGTCATGGTCAACCTGACCGCGACCAACGCCACCCAGGACAGCTGGCTGAAGGTCTCCATGCCGGGCAGTGACTGGACCGACGCCTCGAACGTCAATGTCACCCCCGGTGCCACCGTGCCCAACGTCGCGCTGGTGCCGGTGGATTCCGAAGGCTTCATCGAGGTGTACAACAACGCGGGATCGACGGATGTGGTCGTCGACCTCCAGGGCTACACGGCGTAGTGACCCCGAGCCCGGCGGCCCGCCCGGGCGCGCCGAGGCGCAGTGGGAGCCCCGAACCGGCCGCCGGTTCGGGGCTCTTCGCGTTCCGGGTGCCGGCCGGCCCGGTCATCGCTGCTTGAGCCGGCGCAGGGTGTGGCCGGGGGCGTGGGTGGTGAACAGCTCGGCGGCGCGGCGGTAGGAGAGCCGGGCGCGGCCGGTGTGGGGGCAGCGGTCGGCGGCGGGGGTGGTGGCCGGGGCGCGGCGGTCGGTGAGGAGGAGCGGGCCGGTGGGGCGGCCGGCGAGGTGGAGCGGGAGCAGCCGGGCGGTGCCGGCCTGCCAGGTCAGGGGCGGGGCCGGGGGGCGGGTGCGGCGCTGCGGGAGGTCGAGGTCGTCGACGTCCAGGGCGAGCACGGTCTCGACGGGGGCGCCGCTCTCGTGGAGGAGGCGCCAGAGGAGCTGTTCGCGGAGCGGGACGCGCAGGGCGAACAGGGCGCGCAGCTGCTCGGCGGTGAGCGGGCCGGGGCCGTGCTCGGGGCCAGGCAGCGGGCGGGGGCGCAGGCCCTCGGTGGGGTCGGTGCGGATCCAGCCCCGGGCGCGCCACCAGCTGACGGCGGCGCGCAGGGTGGAGAGCTCGCGGTTGAGGGTGCGCGGGTCGGTGCCGGTGGAGCGGCGGGCGACGGCGGTCCGTAGCCGGCCGGCGCAGTCGGGGTGGTCGAGCAGCGCGAGCGGGAGGACGGGCGGCTCGGCCCGGCGGCGGTCGGGGCCGGCCGGGGCGGGCCGGTCGGCGAGGGCCCAGGCCCAGGTGTCGAGCGCGATCCGGTAGATCCGGCGGGAGCCGGCGCCGAGCCCGGAGGCGGCCAGGTAGCGGTTGACGGCGACCGCGTACTCGACGGGTGGGAGCTGGGGCATCGGGTGCTCGCTTTCCGCAGTAAACCGTGGCGGTGGAGGTGGCTCGATCGTAGCGCCAAGGCGCAGTAAATCGCAGGTGAGGAGGGATTTTTGGGCGTTTTACTGCGGCAATGGACAGCTGGGCAAAAATTGATGGCCATAGGCTCGAGTTTTCGCTCGGAAGGTCTTGTCCGGCACTCCTGCCGCGACCAGACTTGCCGCCCGTGGCAGTGGATGAGGGAATCCCCCGCACGGGCCGGTCGGCCGTGCTGGGCGAACGCGACTTCAGGTGGTTCTTCGTCGGCTACGCGACCTCGCTGGTCGGCTCCTCCATGGCGCCCGTGGCGGTGGCCTTCGCGGTGCTCGGCAGCGGGGGCGGCGGGACGGAGCTGGGCTGGGTGATGGCCGCCCGGATCCTGCCGATCGTGCTGGTGATGCTGTTCGGCGGGGTGGTGGCCGACCGGCTGGGCAGCCGCCGGGTGATGCTCGCCGCCGACGTGCTGCGCTGCGCGGTGCAGGGTGCCTTCGCGGTGCTGCTGCTCACCGGGCACGCGCGGCTCTGGGCGATGGTGGCGCTGGTCGCCGTCTGGGGCCTGGGCGAGGGGGTGTTCCTGCCCTCGCTGGGTGCGCTGGTGCCCGCGCTGGTCCGTGACGAGGAGCGGCGGCCGGACGCCAACACCTTGCTGGGGCTGGCGCGTTCGGTGTCGACGGTGGCCGGCCCGGCGCTCGCGGGCGTGATCACGGCGGGATACGGGCCGGGGGCGGTGCTGGCGATCGACGCGGTGACGTACGGGGTCGGCGCGCTCGCGCTGGCCCGGCTGTCCGTCGCTCCGCCGGGCGCAGCGGGGAAGGCAGGGAAGGCGGGGAAGGCGGGGAAGGAGGCCGGGGCGGCCGACCGCGAGCACTCGACGGTCGCCGATCTCCGCAACGGCTGGAGCGCGTTCCGTTCCCGGCGCTGGCTCTGGGTGACCACCGTGCAGATGGGGCTGTTCAACCTGCTGGTCTGGGCGCCCTTCCTGGTGCTCGGCCCGCTCACCGCGCAGCGGGAGCTGGGCGGCGCGCGGGCCTGGGGCCTGGTGATGGGCGTGTACGGGGTCGGGGCGGTGCTGGCCGGGCTGCTGATGCTCGGGCGCCGGCCCGGGCGGCCGCTGGCGGTGGCGACGGTGGCGACCCTCGGCTGGGCGCTGCCCTCGGCCTCGCTCGCGGCGGGGCTGCCGCTGGGCTGGACGGTCGCGGCGGCGCTGGTGGCGGGGGCCGGTTCGGCGGTCTGCGGCTCGCTGTACGAGTCCACGATGCAGCGCTGGGTGCCGGCCGAGGTGCTGGCGCGGGTGACGGCGTTCGGTGGGCTGGGGGCCTTCGTGCTGGGGCCGCTGGGGCTGGCGGCGGCCGGCCCGCTGGCCGACCGGGTGGGGGCGGCCGCCGTGCTGGCCTTCGGCGCGGGGTGGCAGCTGTTGGCCGCGGCGGTGGTGCTGGGGGTGCGCGCCGTGCGCTGCCGGGGCTGGGACGGGGAGCCGGGGGCGGACGCGGGGCCGGTGGAGAGGGTCCGGTCGGCGGCGGGTGCCGGGTGAGGCGGGCGGTCGTACCGTGGGTGGTGCGGGGGCGAACGGAGGAGGCAGACCATGCCCGGTTCTCTCACCATCGGCCACCACGAGGCGGCCGCGTCGCTGGACCACACGGACGCCGTGCGGCTCGCGACCGTGCTGGACGAGCTCGCGTACCTGCTGGAGATCCCGGGGCCGAACCGGATCAACGACGCCCAGGTCGCCGCGCTGTGCGAGGGGATGCCCGCCGACCGGGCCGAGCTCGCGAACTGGTCGCGGACGGTCGCCGCGGAGCTGAAGGGGCGGCGCTCCTGACCGCCGCCGCGCCGGGGCGTCCGCCCGGTCCGCCGTACGATGACGCGCGGGCCGGGTGGCCGGCGCGGGTCCGGACGGACCCGGGCGGCACCGCCGGCGCGGCGGACAGCAGGGGGGAAGACGTGGCGGGGAGTACGGCGACGCCGTTGTCCTGGTTGACGGTGGAGACGCCGCTGCCGAGCGGGCCGCTGCACATCGCGGTCACCGCGCGGGGCGTGGCGGCGGTCGGCTACCTCGGGCGGGAGGGCGAACTGCCCCGCTGCACCGACGAGTCGAAGATCGCCGCGGTCACCGGCCGGGTCGGCGAGTACCTGGCGGGCCGGCGGCGGGAGCTGGAGCTGCCGATCGACTGGAGCCTGAGCACCGGCCCGCACCGGGAGGTGCTGCGGACCCTGTTCCACGGGGTGCCGTACGGGCGGACCATCACCTACGGCGAACTGGCCGCCCGTAGCGGGGTGTTCGCCGGGGTCGAGGAGCCCGGCCTGGCGGCCAGGACGGTCGGGCAGATGATGGCCGCCAATCCCGTCGCGCTGCTGGTGCCCTGCCACCGGGTGGTGGCGGCGGACGGGATCGGCGGTTTCGGCGGCGGCCGGGTCGGGATCGACGTCAAGCGCTGGCTGCTGACCCTGGAAGGGGTGCTGGAGCCGACGCTCGACTGGAACGGGCCGCTGTAGCCGGATCGGTGACGACCGGTCAGTGCACCAGCTCGCCGGCCGGCCGGCCGGCCGGGGCGAACGGCGGCAGCCGGCGCGGCAGGACCGGCTGGATGCCGGACACCAGGGTGTACTCGATGCCCGTCGGATCCCCGGTCCAGTCGGTGTCCGGGCGTTCGCCGAGCGCCAACTGCACCGCGTTCCAGGGGAGGTTGAGCCCGCACAGGCGCAGCTGGTGCAGTCCGCCGGAGGGGCGGGTGTTGACGTCGATGACCACCGGCTCCCCGTGCAGGTGCCGGAACTGCACATTGGAGAGGTAGGACATGCCGGTGGCCTCGACCACCCGGCGGGCCGGTTCGAGGTACCGCGGCTCGGTGGTGAAGCTGCGGCGGCGGTGGTGCTTGCTGCGGCCGACGCCGGCCAGCAGGGTGCCGTCCAGGTCGGCGAGGCAGTCCACGGACACCTCGGGGCCGTCGAGGTAGGGCATGACCAGCAGGTCGGCGAGGGTGCCGGGGGCCTCGCCGGCCGCCCGGTCGAGCGCGGCGGCCACCTGGTCCACCTGGACGCGGCTGTCCCAGCCGGCCAACCGGTGGAGTCCGAAGGCCTCGCGGGTGAGCACCCGGAAGCCCTCCCCGCCGGCGCCGGAGGCGGGCTTGAGGCAGGCGGTGAGACCGGCCGCCTCGATCAGGTCGACGGCGCCGACCAGCTCCTCGGCGGTGCGCACCAGCCACCAGGGCGGGGTGGGCAGTCCGGCGGCGGCGATCGCCGCGTAGCCGTCGGCCTTGCTGTCGAAGGCGGCGATCGCGGTGGCGGGCGGGCAGGCGAGGGCGGTGCCGACGGCCTCGAACTCGTGCCGGTGCAGCGATATCGCGAGCTGGTGCAGCCGGGGCACGAACACGTCGACGCGGTGGCGGGCGCAGTGGTCGAGGGCGTAGGCGACGTAGGCGTCGGGGGTGAGGTCGGCGGGTTCCAGGCCGGCGGTGTCGGCGGCGGCGAGCACGGGGGAGTCGGGATCGACGTGGGTCGCGTGGACCCGGACCGCGCGGGGGGCGGCGTGCAGCTGTTCGATGAAGAACACGTTCTCGGCGTACGTGCGGTTGAGCCAGACGGTGACGGGGGCGCTCAAGGGGGCTCCCAGGGCAGGGGTGAACGAGGAGAAGGGCGCTGGTTCGGCCGCATTCGTCCTGGCTCCGTGGCCCTTTGAGGTGGCACCTTAGCGGTCTGTCGAACGGGCCCGAACGCGGGGTGGCTCCGTCGCGGGTCCGCCGCGGACCGACCCGGAGGGCGAACCGGACCGTCCCGTTCCGGAAATGATTGGATCACTTGATCGATTCAATATCGATCAGACATTCTATTCGTACTATTTTTTCGGTTATTCCGACCACTCGAAAGAGTGATTGCGGCCGCCCTCCGAATGGGCCCACCATGATTGTTGCAAGTTGCAAGGCGACACTTCATCGGGTACGGGTACGCGAAGGGCTCCCTATGTCGACCGAAACCAACGTCGGTATTCCTGCACCGGGCGGTGAAGCGCAGACCCGGGACCAGCAGAGTCTCGCGACCGCGGCCGCGCGCAACCTGGCGACGACGACCAAGTCCGCGCCGCAGATGCAGGAGATCAGCCCCCGTTGGCTGCTCAGGACGCTGCCCTGGGTCCAGGTCTCGGGCGGCACCTACCGGGTCAACCGCCGGCTGCGCCACGCCGTCGGCCGCGGCCGGGTGAGTTTCGACCGCACGGGCAGCCAGGCCCGGATCCTGCCCCAGACCCTGCGCGAGGTGCCGGTCCTGCGGGGCTTCCCGGACGACGCGGTGCTGGAGGAGCTGGCCGGGCGCTTCGTCCAACGCGAGTTCTCCGCGGGTGAGGTCCTGGTCGCCGCCGGAGCGCCGATCGACGAGGTCTTCATCATCGCGTACGGCAAGCTCAACCGGTTGGGAACGGGCAAGTACGGCGAGGAGACCGTGGTCGGCACCCTGGCCGACGGCGACCACCTCGGCGACGAGGCGGTCCGGCAGGAGGGCGGCGACTGGTCGTACACCGTCCGGGCGGCCACCGCCGGTACCGTGCTGTCGCTGCGCTGGGCCGACTTCCAGCAGCTCGTCGACCGCTCCGACGCCCTCCAGCTGCAGATCATGGAGTACCTGGAAGGCTTCCAGCAGCCGCAGAACAAGCACGGCGAGGCCGCGATCGGCCTCTCGGCCGGCCACCACGGCGAGTACGAACTCCCCACCGCCTTCGTGGACTACGAGCTCAGGCCGCGCGAGTACGAGCTCAGCGTCGCCCAGACGGTGCTCAAGGTGCACTCCCGGGTCGCCGACCTCTACAACCAGCCGATGAACCAGACCGAGCACCAGCTCCGGCTGACCGTCGAGGCGCTGCGCGAGCGCCAGGAGCACGAGCTGATCAACAACCCGGAGTTCGGCCTGCTCCGGAACGCCGACCACGAGCAGCGGATCCAGACCCACTCCGGCCCGCCCACCCCGGACGACATGGACGAGCTGCTGAGCCGCCGCCGGGGCACCAAGCTCTTCCTGGCCCACCCGAGGGCCATCGCCGCCATCGGTCGCGAGTGGAACCGGCGCGGCCTGTACCCGGACACCGTCGAGCTGCAGGGCCGACAGGTCCTCGGCTGGCGCGGAGTTCCGCTCCTCCCGTGCAACAAGATCCCGATCGTCAACGGCAGCACCACCTCGGTCCTCGCGATGCGCACCGGCGAGCAGAACCAGGGTGTCATCGGTCTGCACCAGACCGGAATTCCGGATGAAGTCGAGCCGAGCCTTTCGGTGCGATTCATGGGAATCGACGAGAAGGCCATCATTTCCTATCTGGTGAGCGCCTACTACTCGGCCGCGATCCTGGTGCCGGACGCCGTCGGCGTGCTCGAGAACGTCGACATCGCCCACCGCCAGGACTGACCGGGGCGGCCGGGATCGCGTCGTCCGACCGGCCGGGGGCACCCCCGGCCGGTCGGCACCCCTGACGATCCCCGCCCGCCGCAGGGCCCGTCCGCCACCGGGCCGGCCCGTCGTACCACCAAGGGGGAGGACCCATGGGAATGTTCACGCTGGAGCGCGACCATCGTGAGGGGCACGAGGCGCGGGACGTCCTCGCGCGCACCCGCACCCTGGTCGACCCGGTACTGCGGGCCGCCGTGGACTCGCTGCCCGGCACCATGCGCCGGGTGGCCGGCTACCACTTCGGCTGGTGGGAGGCGGACGGCTCGCCGTCGGCCGCACCCTCCGGGAAGGCCATCCGGCCCGCCCTGGTGCTCGCCGCCACCCAGGCCCTCGGCGGGGACCCGGCCAAGGCCACCGCCGCCGCGGCCGCCGTCGAGCTGGTGCACAACTTCACGCTGCTGCACGACGACATCATCGACCGGGACGAGACCAGGCGGCACCGCCCCACCGCCTGGCTGGTGTTCGGCACCACCGAGGCGATCCTGGCCGGCGACGCGATGCACTCGCTGGCCCTGCGCCTGCTGGCGGAGGACGGCCACGCGGTGGCGGGCGACGCCGTCCGCCGGCTGGCCGACTGCGTGGTGGAGCTGTGCGAGGGCCAGCAGATCGACTGCGCCTTCGAGCAGCGCAGCGACGTCTCGCTGACCGAGTGCCTGGCGATGGCCGAGGCCAAGACCGGCGCCCTGCTCGGCGCCGCCTGCGCGATGGGCGCCCGCTACGGGGGCGGCTCCGCGGAGGCCGCGCAGGCGCTGGACGGCTTCGGCCGGGAGATCGGTCTGGCCTTCCAGCTGATCGACGACCTGATCGGCATCTGGGGGGACCCGGAGGTCACCGGCAAGCCGGTCGGCGCGGACCTCCTGGTCCGCAAGAAGTCGCTGCCGGTGGTCGCCGCGCTCCGCTCCGGGACGCCCGACGGGGACCGGCTGGCGGAGCTGTACGCGCTGGAACGACAGCTGACCGCCGAGGAGTTGGCGAGCTGCGCGGCCGCCGTCGAGGGTGCGGGCGGGCGGGCCTGGGCCCAGGGCGAGTCCTGCGAGCGGATGGCGGCGGCGATGTCCCAGCTGGCGCTCGCGGTGCCCGAGCCCTCGGCGGCCGACGAACTGCTCGCGCTCGCCGAGCTGGTCACCCGCCGGACGCACTGAGGCCGGGCGCCGCCGCCGGGGGAGCGGGCGCCCCGCTCTCCCCGGGGCTGTGACGCACTGGCTCGTGACGCACCGGCTCGTGGCGCGCCGGCCCGGGACGCGGGCCGGAGCCGTGGCGCCGAGGTCCGGGCCCGCCGCCGTCAGGCCGACGCCTCCAGCAGCCGCCGTTCCTTCGCCGGCTCGATGCCGTGCGTGATCCGGCCGCGCTTGCGCCCGTCCGGCTCGGTGTCCTCGGCCGGTCCCCGCCGGCGCAGCCAGGCCCAGGTGTCCCGGGCGGTCTCGACGAAGGGCCGGCAGCGCAGTCCGGCCGCCTCCGCCCGCCCGGTGTCGACCCGCCAGGTCCCCGCCGACTCGGCTCCCTCGGGCAGCCAGAGCGGCAGTTCGCTCCACGGCTGGACGCTGTCCGGTCCCTCCTTCAGCAACCGCTCGTCCGGGACCCAGACCAGCTCGACGTCCGGGCCGCCGGCCACCGCCGCGCACCCCGCCAGGAACTCCCCGTAGGTGAGCAGGTCGGGCGGCGCCGTGGTGAGGAAGCTCCCGGTGGTGCCCGCCGTCAGCAGGTCCAGCCCGAAGGCCGCGAAGTCCCGGACGTCGATCAGCTGCATCGGCCGGCCCGGCTCGCCAGGCGCCAGGACCCGGCCGCCCCGGGCCATCCGCTCCAGCCACCAGGGCAGCCGGCCGCCCTGCTCGTACGGGCCGATCAGCAGGCCGCTGTTGAGGACCAGCGAGCGCCCGGCACCGAAGTACTCCAGCACGGCGCGCTCGCACCCGGCCTTGAGCGCGGCGCCGAACTCCTGCCCGGGCGGGGTGTCGGCGGGGCAGGGGTGCAGCGGCGAGGTCTCGTCGACGGCCCGGGCCGGCCAGTCGGCGAAGGCGTGGACGGAGGAGATCAGCGTGTAGTGGCCGGCGCGGTCGCGCAGCAGCCGGGCCGTGGCGGCGGCCTGGGCGGGCTGCTGGGCCGAGGTGTCGACCACGGCGTCCCAGTGCCGGCCCTCGACCAGCCGCGCCAGGTCCTCGGCCGAGTCGCGGTCGCCGCGGACGGCCTCGACGCCGGGCAGGTCGGCGGCCGTGCGGCCGCGGTTGAAGGTGGTGACCCGGTGGCCCCGGTCCAGGGCCTCGGAGGCGAACGCCCGACCCAGGAAGGAGGAGCCGCCGAGCAGAAGGATCTTCATACCGGCAAGACTGTCCCGGTCGATCGCTCCGCATACCCCCGTTCGCCCTGGGCGGAGGCCCGCCCTCCGGACACCCCGCCCTCCCGCCTGTCGCCCCGGACCCGGCGCCGCGTCCGGCCCCTCCGCCGCGTCCGGCCCCTCCGCCCCGTCCGGCCCCTCCGCCCCGTCCGGCCCCTCCGCCCCGTCCGGCCCCTCCGCACCCGCCCACCCCGGCCGCCCCGGCCGCCCGCCACCGGGATGCCGCCCCCCGGAGACCCGCATAGCATCCGCTTTGTACCCGTATCCACGCCATGCCCGATGCAGGGGAGAGCGGCACCATGGTCAACCCGGCACTCGTGGACCCGGACACCGTCCGCGCGACCGCCGCCCGGGCCTGGATCCGCGGTTGGCCGATGCTGCAGAACTACCGCACCCTCTTCACCCAGGTGCTGGACGACGCGGACCCCCGCCATGTCGGCGGCTTCGGCGTCTTCCGGCACTACCCGCACCCGTTCACCCCGGCCGACACGGATGTCGTCACCCCCAACAACGACACCCCGTACTCCTGGGCCTGGCTCGACCTGCGGACCGAGCCGTGGGTGCTCTCGGTGCCCGCGACGGACCGCTACTACGTCCTGCCGGTGCACGAGCTGGACACCGTCTACGCCGGGTTCGTGGGCTCCCGGAGCACCGGACCGGAGGCCGGCGACCACCTGGTGGCCGGCCCGGACTGGCACGGCGAGCCGCCGCCCGGCATCAGCAGCGTGATCCGCGCCGCGACCCGGCTGGTCGGCATCGTCGGCCGCACCCGGTCCGACGGCGCCGCGCCCGACGCCGTCCGCGAGCTCGAGGCGATCCAGCGGGCCTACCGGCTGCGCCCGCTGCACGAGTACACCGGCGCCCCGGAGCCCGAGCCGGCCCCGCAACCGGTCTGGCCGGTCTGGCGCGAAGAGGCGCTGGACACCGTCGAGTTCTTCTCCTACCTCGACTTCCTGCTCGGCTTCTTCCCGGTGCTGCCCGCCGAGGCCGAACTGCGCGGCCGGCTGACCGACCTCGGCGTCGACGGCCGGGGCGAGTTCGAACCGGCCGTCCTGCCCCTCGCGGTCCGCGCCGAGATCGAACGCGGCATCGCCGACGGCAAGGCCGAACTCGCCCGCGCCGCCGCCCGCACCGAGTCCTCGGTCGGGCTCTTCGGCACCCGCGACCGGATCGGCACCCGGTACCTGGACCAGGCCGTCGGCGCGCTCACCGGCCTGTACGGGCTGCCCGTCGAGGAGGCCTGGTACGGCGCCTGGCAGGCGGACAGCGAGGGGGAACGGCCGCCCGACGCGAGCCGGCACGGCCATCTGCTGCGGTTCCCGCCGGACGGGCTGCCGCCGGCCCGCTACTTCTGGTCCGTCACCGTGTACTCGCTGCCCGGCCGCCGACTGGTCGACAACGCCCTGGACCGCTACGCGATCGGCGACCGGACCCCCGGCCTGGTCCGCGACCCGGACGGCGGTCTGACCCTGTACCTGTGCCACGAACGGCCCGCCGACCCGGACCGGGCCGCCAACTGGCTGCCCGCGCCCGACGGCCCGTTCACCGCGGTGCTGCGCGTCTACGGCCCGGACGAGGCGGTGCTCGACGGCCGCTGGACACCGCCCCCGCTCGACCCGTGCTGACCCGAGGGCCGCCGCAGGGCCCGGGAAGGACGCCCCCATGACCCAGCCCGAGCTGGAGGCGATGGCCGCCGACGCCTATGTCTACGGCTATCCGCTGGTGGCCGGCCTCACCATGCTCGACCGCTTCGTCAACGGCGGTACGGGCGTCCTGCCGCCCGCCCCGTTCAACCGCTTCGCCCACGCCGCCCGCCCCGCGGGCCCCGAGGACGACCTCGGCCGCGCCAACGTCGACGTCCTCTACTCGGTCGCCCCGCTCGACCTCTCCGAGGGGCCGCAGCTGCTGCGGGTGCCCGAGGCCGGACCGGCCTATTACGTGCTGCAGTTCGTCGACGCGTGGACCGCCAACTTCGCCTACCTCGGCAGCCGCGCCACCGGCACCGCCGCCCAGACCTGGCTGGTCGTCCCGCCCGGGTGGCACGGCACCCCGACCGACCCCGACCGGGTGATCGTCGCACCGACGACCGTCGCCGTCCTTGTCGGCCGGTTCGCCTGCGAAGGCCCGGACGACCTGCCCCGGGTGCGGGCGCTCCAGGCCGGGCTGGTGCTCGAACCGATGGAGCCGGGCGGAATCGCCGCCGGACTGCCGGCCCCGGACCCGGAGGTGCCCGAGCGGCTGGCCTTCTTCGAACGGCTCCGGGTCTGGGCGGCCGCCTTCCCCCCGGCCGGGCCCGACCGGGACTACCAGCAGCGGTTCGCGCCGCTCGGCCTGCTCGACCCCGGGCCGTCGCCGTACCGCGCGGCCGTCCCGGAGTGGACGCTCGCGCTGGCGACCGGCCTCGCCGCCGGACGCGAACGGGTCGAGGACGCCACCCGCCCGCCCGAGGACCACCCGGCCGGCGAATGGCGGGCGGCGCTCCACCTGGTCGACCACAACGTCGACTTCCTCGGCCCGGGCACCCTGGACGGCCCCGAGTGGCGGATCGTGGACCGCCGCGCCGCCTACCTGAGCCGGGCCGCCGCCGCCCGGGCCGGTCTCTGGGGCAGCCACGCCTACGAGGCGCTGTCGGCGGCCACCAGCGAGGACGCCGACGGCCGCCCGCTGGACGGCGCCCACGAGTACTCCCTCCGCTTCCCGCCGGGCGGCCTGCCGCCGGTGGCGGCCTTCTGGTCCCTCACCGTGTACGGCCTGCCCGGCCACCGACTGGTGCCCGACCCGGGCGGCCGGTACGCGATCGGTGACCGGACCCCCGGCCTGGTCCGCGACCCGGACGGCGGTCTGACCCTGTACCTGTGCCGCGAACGGCCCGCCGACCCGGACCGGGCCGCCAACCGGCTGCCCGTGCCCGACGGCCCGTTCACCGCGGTGCTGCGGCTCTACCGGCCGGGCCCGGCGGCCCTGGACGGGTCGTACCGCCTCCCGCCGCTGCGCCGGCGGTAGGCGGGCGCCGGACGTCCCGCCCCGGGCGGCTCAGCGGGGCTCAGTGGCTCACACGGCTCAGTCCGGCTCGGTGGCTCAGCACGGCTCAGTGCGGCGCGGGGCCGGTGGAGGCGGCCGGTTCGGACGGAGCGGCACTGGACGGGGCCGGGGACGGGGTCGCCGATCCGGTCGGGCTCGGTGCGGAGGTCGGGGGCGGCGTGGTCGGTACGGGCGTCGCGGTGGGGGTCGCGCCCCCGGTCGCGCCGCCGGTCGGGGTCGTCGTCGGGGCCGGGGCGGTCGTCGGCGGAGCGGTGGGTGCCGGGGTGCCGGACGGGGCGGGGCTCGGCGCGGCGGTCGGTTCGCCGGTGCCCGGCTCGGACGGGGCCGGGGTGGACCCGCCGCGGTGCTGCGGTCCGCCCTCCAGGGTGACCACGGCCTGCGAGGGCGGCAGCGCGATCCGGGCGGTCCAGCGGGTCGCCGGGGCGAGGTCCTCGTCGACGCTGACGATCACCGTGATCCGCTGCCCGGGCGCGAGCGTCCCGGAGTCGCGGCTGAGCCGCAGCCAGGACGCGTCCACCACGGCGTGCCAGCGGATCTCGGTGCCGCCGGAGTTGGTGAGGGTGAGTACCGTCCGGCTGCCGTAGTCGCCGGCCTCGACGGTCAGCAGACCGGAGGGTGCGGACGCCCCGTTCGGGGAACCGTCCGGGCCGGACGGCACGACCGCCGCCCCGCCGACGGGGGCCGGTGCCGCGACCAGGGTGGGGCTGGCGAGCGGGGTCGCACCGTGGGCCGGGACCGGAATCAGCGGGCCCTGGATCCCGGGCAGCAACGTTTCTGCACCGAGGGGCCCCGCCCCGGCGAGCTCCATCCCGGCCACCGCCGGTCCGGCGCCCCGGGCCGGTGCCCCGCCGATCCCGCCGCCGCCGGTCCCCCTGTCCGCGCCGATCACGGCGCCGAGCACCGTGCCGTCCACCGGGACGGCCGGAGCGTCCGGGCCCCGGTCCGCCGTACCGTCCGCAGCGCCCCCGGGGCGCCTCCCGCCCGCCGGCCGCCCGTCCTCCTCGACGCGGACCGAGGAGACCGCGGCGGCCGCCCCCGGCCCGCCGCCGCTCCGGTGCCCGGCCCACAGCGCGACCACGGGCGCGGCCAGGACGGCGGCCAGCACCCCGGTGGTCACCACCCGGCGCCGCACCGTGGGCCCGCGTCCGGTGTCCGGCGCGCGGTGGCGGGGGAACCCGCCCTGGTCGAAGCGGAGCCCCGGCTCGGTCACCGGGACGGGCGTGCCCGCCCGCCGCCCGATCGGCTCCCGGGTGGCCGGCGGCAGGAACGCCAGGGTGCCCGCCGGGGAGCCGGACCCGCCCGCCGGGGAGCCGGCCCCGCCGGACCCGCCGGCCGCGGCACCCGGGCCCCCCGGACCGGACCCCGCCCCGGCCGGCGCGGTGAGCACCGGCAGTCCGGACGGGGCCGGGCCCTGCGGCACCTCGCCCGCGACCCGCTCCGCCGTCCCCCGGCAGGTCGGGCAGTCCACCACGTGCCGCACCAGCTCGCGGCGGAGCGCCGGGCCGAGCACCCAGTCCCGCCAGCTCTCCGCCCCGGCGCCGCCGAGCCGGTCCAGTTCGGGGCAGCTGCCCACGCCCAGCACCAGCAGGGCGGCCCTGGTCCGGTCGACCTCGGCCCGCGCGGAGGCCAGCAGTACCCGGACGGTGTCGAAGGGCTGCCCCAGGACGGCGGCCACCTCGATCGGGCTGAGCCGGTGGCGGACGGCCAGTTCCAGCGCCTCGCGCTGCTCGGGATCGGTGCCGGCCGCCTCGGGCCAGGCCAGTGAGGCCAGCTCGCGCCGCCGCCGGACCGCCTCGGGCCCGCCCTCGCCGTCCCCGCCCGCCCGGTCCCCGGCCGTCCCCGCCGCCCAGCTCCCGCGCGCACGCCCCGCCGCACCCACAGCGCCCACCGCACCCGCGGGGCCCGCCGTACCGGTCTCCGGACCGCCCTGCGGGCCGTCCGCCAGCCGCCGCAGGCAGCAGTACCGGGCCAGCGAGTAGAGCCAGGCCCGGAGCAGCCCGGGCTCGGCCAGCCGGGCGCCGTGCCGCACCGCCAGCTCGCGCACCTCCCGCAGGGCGGCCGCCGCGGCCTCGTGCTCGCACAGCACCGAGAGGCAGTAGGTGAAGAGGCCGTCGACCTGTCGCTCGTACGCCGCGAGGACGGCGTCGCGCGGCCCTTCGGTACTCGTCGTCACCCGTCCGACGGTAGAGACGGCGGCGGCCCGGCCCGGGCCATTCCGCCCGGTTGTACTTCTTTCGGGTAACAACATCGCTCATTCGTGGACCGGCTCCGGCTCCCGCCCTCGCGCCCGTGCCCGTGCCGTCCCCGGCCCGGCCGCCCCCCGCGTTGTCGTACCCGGGCGCTACGGTGACCGCATGGCTGCCCGTACCAAGACCACCGCCAAGCCGCGCCCGGCCTACCGCTGCACCGAGTGCGGCAACCAGCTGCCCAAGTGGGTCGGCCGCTGCCCGGAGTGCAACGCCTGGGGCACGGTCGAGGAGTACGGCGCGGTGCCGATCCGGACGACGGCCGCCGGGCCGGTCAGCTCGCCCGCCCGCCCGATCGGCCAGGTGGACGGTCAGGTGGCGACGGCCCGCTCCACCGGCGTGCCCGAGCTGGACCGGGTGCTCGGCGGCGGCCTGGTCCCGGGCGCCGTGGTGCTGCTGGCCGGCGAGCCCGGCGTCGGCAAGTCCACCCTGCTGCTCGACGTCGCCGCCAAGGCCGCCAGTGACCGGCACCGCACGCTCTACGTCACGGGTGAGGAGTCGGCCGGCCAGGTGCGGCTGCGCGCCGACCGGATCAACGCGCTCTCCGACCACCTCTACCTGGCCGCCGAGTCCGACCTCGGCGCCGTGCTCGGCCACATCGAGGCGGTCGACCCCGGCCTGCTGATCCTGGACTCGGTGCAGACCATCGCCTCCGCCGAGCTGGACGGCGCGCCCGGCGGCCCGGCCCAGGTCCGCGAGGTGGCCGGCGCGCTGATCCGGGCCTCCAAGGACCGCGGCATGGCCACCCTGCTGGTCGGCCACGTCACCAAGGACGGCCAGATCGCGGGCCCCCGCCTGCTGGAGCACCTGGTGGACGTCGTGCTGAGCTTCGAGGGCGACCGCCACGCCCGGCTGAGGATCATCCGCGGGATCAAGAACCGCTACGGCGCGACCGACGAGGTCGGCTGCTTCGAGCTGCACGACGAGGGCATCGAGGGCCTGGCCGACCCCTCCGGCCTCTTCCTGACCAGGCGTGACAAGCCGGTGCCCGGGACGTGCCTGACCGTGACCCTGGAGGGGAAGCGCCCGCTGGTCGCCGAGGTGCAGGCGCTGATGGTCGATTCGCAGATCCCCTCGCCCCGGCGGACCACCTCCGGTCTGGAGTCGCCCCGGATCGCGATGATCCTCGCCGTGGTCGAGCGGCACGGCGGGGTCAAGCTCGGCAAGCAGGACATCTACACCGCCACCGTCGGCGGCGTGAAGCTCTCCGAGCCCTCGGCGGACCTCGCGATCGCCCTCGCGGTCGCCAGCTCCTCCTCGGACACCCCGCTGCCCAGCAACCTGGTCGCGATCGGCGAGGTCGGCCTGGCCGGCGAGGTGCGGCGGGTGACGGGTGTGCAGCGGCGGCTGGCCGAGGCGCACCGGCTGGGCTTCACCCACGCGCTCGTCCCGCCGGACCCGGGCAAGGTCCCGCCGGGCATGAAGGTGGTCGAGGTGGCGGACATCGGCGAGGCGCTGCGGGCGCTCCCGGGCCGCCGTCGGGCCGCCGCGAAGCCGAAGGGTGAGGCCCCGTCGGCGCCGCCGGCCCCCCGGGCGCACCGGCCGGCGGCCTACCCGGAGGAGGTCATGGAGGGGTGGGAGCCGCTCGACTCCGACGAACTGCGCTGACCCAAGCCCTGTCGTTGCCGCACGCAGTTAGACTTTCCCCTGTCTCATTGGTGATAAGGCAGTACTAAGCGACAGAGCAACAGACCGCAGGCCGGCGCCCGCCGCACGAGGCGCCCGGTACGGGGTCGACCGGAGGAGTCACGTGGCAGCCAGCGACCGGGCGGACAAGTCCTCCCGCGAGGAGGCCCTGCTGCGGGCCTCCCTCACCGCCATCGCCCCCGGCACCGCACTGCGTGACGGTCTGGAGCGGGTGCTCCGGGCCAACACCGGCGGTCTGATCGTGCTCGGTTTCGACAAGACCGTCGAGCCGATCTGTACCGGCGGCTTCGTGCTGGACGTCGAGTTCACCGCGACCCGGTTGCGCGAGCTGTGCAAGCTCGACGGCGCCGTGGTGCTGGACAAGGACATCACCAAGATCGTCCGGGCCGGTGTCCACCTGATGCCGGACTCCACCATCCCGACCGACGAGACCGGGACCAGGCACCGCACCGCCGAGCGGGTCAACCGGCAGACCGGCTTCCCGGTGGTGGCGGTCTCGCACTCGATGCGGCTGATCGCCATGTACGTCAACGGCACCCGCCGGGTGCTGGAGGACTCCACCACCGTGCTGTCCCGCGCGAACCAGGCGCTGGCCACCCTGGAGCGCTACAAGCTGCGCCTGGACGAGGTGGCGGGCACGCTCTCCGCACTGGAGATCGAGGACCTGGTGACGGTCCGGGACGTCACCGCCGTCGCGCAGCGGCTGGAGATGGTCCGGCTGATCGCCACCGAGATCGCCGGCTACGTGCTGGAGCTCGGCATCGACGGCCGGCTGCTCTCGCTCCAGCTGGACGAGCTGATCGCGGGTGTGGAGCCGGAGCGCGAGCTGGTCGCCCGGGACTACTTCCCGGAGCGCGCCGCCAAGAAGGGCCGGACCGTCACCGAGGTCCTGGCCGACCTGGAGGCGCTGACCCACGCCGAGCTGCTCGACCTCACGACGGTGGCCAAGGCGCTCGGCTACTCGGGCACGCCGGAGTCGCTGGACTCGGCGGTCTCGCCGCGCGGCTACCGGCTGCTGGCCAAGATCCCGCGCCTGCCCAACACGGTGATAGAGCGCCTGGTGGAGCACTTCGGCGGACTGCAGAAGCTGCTGGCCGCCAGCATCGACGATCTGCAGACGGTCGAGGGCGTCGGCGAGACCCGGGCCCGCTCGGTCCGGGAGGGCCTGTCCCGCCTTGCCGAATCGTCCATCCTGGAGCGCTACGTCTGATCGGACGCCGGGCCCCGGGGCCACCCGGGGCCCGGCCCCGGACCCGCAAGGCGCGGAGCATGCGGAAGGCCCGGACCGTTCCCACGGTCCGGGCCTTGCGCGTGGTCCGAAGGACCCGCCTCAGTTCTCCAGGCGGATGGGGGAGCGGGCCGAGGCCTGGCCGCCGGAGAGGCCGGTGAGGTCGGCGACCACCAGGTAGTTGCCGGCCGGGGCGGGCGCCGGGTCGGCGGTCGCGCACTGCGGCTTGCTGCGGACCCGGTCCCAGCCGAAGGTCTCGGTCAGCCCGCCGTTGGCGGGGAGCTGGACCCAGGAGCTGTTCCGGTCGGCCGGGCAGTCGCCGGAGGACCAGATGCGCTCGCCGTTGCTGGCGGTGACGGTGATCGCGGAGGCGGTCCGGCCCAGGTCCACCCGGCAGCTGGTGGCGGAGGAGTTGTTGATGGTCAGCGCCAGCTTGGGCTTGTCCTTGGGCTGGTAGGAGTTCTGGGCGCTGGCCAGATTGAGCGTCACCTGGGAGGAGGCGCAGACCGGCAGGGCCATGATCTCGGTGGTGTTCACCGGAGGCTGGCCGCCGTTGCCGCCCGCACCGCCGGTCCCGGCCGGAGTGCCGCCGCCCGAGCCGCCCGCGCCCGTGGCGCCGCTGCCGCCCGTGCCGCCCGTGCCGCCGGCGCCGCCCGCCGCTCCGCCGCCCGCCGCTCCGCCGGTGGCGGGTGCCGGGGCAGCGCCGCCGCCGGTCGTGCCGCCGGTGCTCAGGCTGACGTCCCCGCCGCCGGAGCCGCCCACCGCGCCGCCGGAGGCACTGCCGCCGCCGCTGCCGCTGCCGGGCCGGGAGTTGTTGGCCGGTCCGCTCGGAGAGGCGCCCGGCGTGATCGCCTGGGCGGGCGTCTGGTTCTGGGACTGGGTCGGTACGGCCTGTGCGGCCTTGTCCTTCGCTCCGTCGCCACCCCCGCCCTGATCGGTCATCAGCCAGATGACGAGGGCGGCGACCGCGACGGCGGCGACGATCACGACGACGCGCCGACGCCAGTAGATCGAGGCCGGCAGCGGTCCTACGGGTTGACGGAGAGAGGGCACGCCCAAACTCTACGAGACAGTGTGTGCCCCTTGACGCACCAACACCGCACAGTCACCCCTTCCTTCACATGATCCGCCATTTGCGCCGTTCGGGCGAGGCTGAATGGGGTGTTTTGCACGCTGAAGCGGAACCCGATGATCCACTTCGGTGACCGGGTCGGGCGTGGGAGGATCGAAGGGCCATGGCTGCCAACACCGTCACCCCTGTCCTTCCCGCGCCCGCCGGCCCCGCCGCACCGCCGGGCCCCGACGCGCCCGCCGGGGCGACGCCGAAGCTCGGGCTGCCGCTGCCGGTCCTGCACGCGACCGTCCTCGACTGGTACGCGGCCAACGCCAGGGAGCTGCCCTGGCGGACGCCGGACGCCTCGCCCTGGGCCGTGATGGTCAGCGAGTTCATGCTTCAGCAGACCCCGGTGAAGCGCGTCCTGCCCGTCTGGGAGACCTGGATGGAGCGCTGGCCGACCCCGGCCGACCTGGCCGCCGAGGCGCCCGGCGAGGCCGTCCGGATGTGGGGCCGGCTGGGCTACCCGCGTCGGGCGCTGCGCCTGCACGGCGCCGCGGTGGCGATCACCGAGAAGCACGGCGGCGAGGTCCCGGACGACCACGCGACCCTGCTCTCGCTGCCCGGGGTCGGCGAGTACACCGCGGCGGCGGTGGCCTCCTTCGCCTTCGGCCAGCGGCACGTGGTGCTGGACACCAATGTCCGCCGGGTGTTCGCCCGGGCCGTGACCGGTGACGAGTACCCGGCGCAGGCCACCACGGCGGCCGAGCGGCGGACCGCGACCGCGCTGCTGCCCGCCGCCGACCGCACGGCCGCCACCTGGGCGGTCGCCGTGATGGAGCTGGGCGCGCTGGTCTGCACGGCCCGCGGTCCGGAGTGCGGGGACTGCCCGCTGTTCACCTCCTGCGCCTGGCAGCGGGCCGGCCGCCCGCCCTACGAGGGCCCGGCCCGGCGCGGCCAGACCTACGAGGGCACCGACCGCCAGGTCCGCGGCAAGCTGCTCGCGGTGCTCCGCGAGGCGCACGACGAGGTGCCGCAGGCCCGGCTCGACGAGGTCTGGCCGGATGCCGTGCAGCGCGCCCGCGCCCTGGACGGGCTGGTCGCCGACGGACTCGTCGAACCGGTCGAGCAGGGCGTCTACCGGCTCCCCCGCTAGCGGGCTCCCGGCCCCGGGAACGACACGAGGGCCCCCGCCCGCCGGTTCGGCGAGCGGGGGCCCGGTGCGTTCCGGTGGTGGACCGGGTCAGATCGCGACGGCCTCGGTGTTGCCGACCGCCGCGCCCTTGCCGGCCTCGCCGTCCTTGGTGTCGGTGGCGGGTCCGCCGGCCCCGCGCAGCGGCACCTCCCGCATGAAGACCGCGGCGGCGACCGAGATCACGGCGGCGGCCGCACCCCACAGGAAGACGGTGTGCATGCCGTTGGCGACCGCGTGGTGGTAGGCGTCCTGGACCGGCGCGGGCAGCGCCCTGAGCGCGCCCGGGCTCAGCTGGGCCGGGTCGCCGCCCTGCGCGGAACCCGCACCGGCGGCCGAACCGAGCCGCTCGTTCATGGTCTCGGTGACCCGGTTGTTGAACAGCGCGCCGAACAGCGCGACACCGAAGGAGCCGCCGATGGTGCGGAACAGGGTGGCGGTGGAGCTGGCCACGCCCATGTCCTTGAGCTCGACGCTGTTCTGCGCGACCAGCATGGTGATCTGCATCAGGAAGCCCATGCCGGCACCGAGCACCACCATCCAGCAGGCGGAGGTGAAGCCCGAGGTGTCGGTGGAGAGGGTCGACAGCAGCAGCATGCCGGCGGTCATCACGACGGTGCCGATGATCGGGTAGATCCGGTACTTGCCGGTCTTGGTCACCGCCTGGCCGACCACCAGCGAGACGACCAGCATCCCGAACATCATCGGCATCAGCAGCAGGCCGGAGTTGGTGGCCGAGGCGCCCTGCACGGTCTGCTGGTAGAGCGGCAGGAAGACGGTCGAGCCGAACATCACGAAGCCGACCACGAAGCCGATGATCGAGACCAGGGTGAAGTTCAGGTTCTTGAACAGCGACAGCGGCAGCATCGGCTCCTCGACCCGCTGCTCGACGTAGCAGAAGCCGATCAGGGAGGCCGCGGCCAGCGCGCCCAGGCCGAGGATCTGCTTCGAGCCCCAGGCGTACTCCTGGCCGCCCCAGGTGGTGATCAGGGTGAGCGAGGTGATGCCGGTGGTGAGCAGCACCGCGCCGAGGTAGTCGATCCTGGCCTTGCTGCGGACCTTCGGCAGCTTCAGGGTGACCACGACGACGGCGAGCGCGACGGCGCCGAGCGGCAGGTTGATGTAGAAGGTCCAGCGCCAGTTCAGGTGGTCGGTGATGAAGCCGCCGACCAGCGGGCCGCCGATGGTGGCGAGCGCCATCACCGCGGCGAACATGCCCTGGTACTTGCCGCGGTCGCGCGGCGGGACCAGCGCGCCCATGATCGACATCACGCCGACCATCAGACCGCCGGCGCCCAGGCCCTGGAGGGCGCGGAAGCCGATGAGCTCCGTCATGTCCTGGGAGAGGCCGGAGAGCGCCGAGCCCGCCAGGAAGATCACGATCGAGGTGAGGAAGGTGCCCTTGCGGCCGTAGAGGTCGCCGAGCTTGCCCCAGATCGGGGTGGAGGCGGCGGTGGCCAGGGTGTAGGAGGTGACCACCCACGAGAGGTGCTCGGCGCCGCCGAGCTCACCGACGATGGTCGGCATCGCGGTGCCGACGATCAGGCCGTCGAGCATGGCGAGCAGCATGGTGACCACCAGGCCGACCATGACCAGGCGGATCTCGCGGGCCGAACGGGGCTGCTCGTCCTCGGCCGGTTGCTTCTCGGGGGCCGCGGTGCCGGCCTTGGGGTGTGACATGGGTGGGACTCCCGGGCAGGGGCGGGCGACCGATGGGGCCTGCGGAAGTTCCCTTACTTGTCGCCCGGCTAGTTTGTGGACCGTGGGCACGGTAGGTTGTTCACTAGCCGGTCGTCAAGCCAGTTTTTCGGTGGACCTCCGGGGCAGGAAGAATGGGCGCACCCATGGTCGCCGGTCAGGGGCGCCAGCCGCTCATGCCGCGGCTGCCGCGGGTCGCCGGGGACCGAA
Organism: Kitasatospora sp. NPDC089913; assembly: GCF_044748625.1. Taxonomy (NCBI): domain Bacteria; kingdom Bacillati; phylum Actinomycetota; class Actinomycetes; order Kitasatosporales; family Streptomycetaceae; genus Kitasatospora; species Kitasatospora sp. NPDC089913. The sequence continues at coordinate 64,167 of NZ_JBIVGI010000022.1, forward strand.
CCACGACGCAGTCAGAGGCAGGCGATGGGCACGACGCAGAGCCCCCGTAGCGACACCCGGGCGCGCATCGTCGCGATCGCCCTGGAGCTCTTCTCCGAGCAGGGCTACGAGCGCACCTCGCTGCGGGAGATCGCGGACCGGCTGGGCGTCACCAAGGCCGCGCTCTACTACCACTTCAAGACCAAGGAAGACATCGTCCACGGCATCGTGGCGACCACCGCCGCGCCGCTCGACGAGCTGATCGCCTGGGGCCGGGACCGGACCTGGACCCCCGAGGTGCGGGACGAGCTGATCCGCCGGTTCGCGGCCGGGATGGCCGAGCGGGCGCCGCTGCTCCGCTTCTTCCAGGAGAACCAGCCCGCGCTGCGCGACCTGCAGGCCGGTCAGGAGTTCCGGGACCGCATGATCGCCCTGGTCCGGTTGGTGCACGGTCCCGGGGCGAGCTTCGAGGACCGGCTGCGGGCGATGATGTCCCTGTTCACCATCAACTCGGCGCTCTTCCTGCTGTACCAGGACCAGCGGCCCGAGGTGGACCGCTACGTCGGGGACATCCCGGTCGCCGAGGCCACCCGCGAGGAGGCGATCGAGGCCGCCCAGCACGTGGCGCTGGAGATCTGCCGACTGATCGTCCGGCCCGCCCCGACGGCCTGACCGGCCGGCGGCGCCGGCACCCCTGGCCGCGCACGGGAGGCCGCCGGTACCGGAGGCCGCGCGCAGCGGTGCCCCCGGTGCCCGCAGGCACCGGGGGCACCGGGGATCAGAAGTCGGTGACCCCGCGCGCGGCGAGGTAGGCGATCGGGTTGATCACCGCGCCGTACTGGTTGGCCGAGCGGATCTCGAAGTGCAGGTGCGGCCCGGTCGAGTTGCCGGTGTTGCCCGAGCGGCCGATCTGCTGCCCGGCCGCGACCTTCTGGCCCGGCGACACCGCGAGCGCCGACATGTGCGCGTACTGGGCGAAGCGGCCGTCGGCCAGCCGCAGGACGACCTCCTTGCCGTAGGCGCCGTCCCACCCGGCCGACACCACGGTGGCGTTGCCGACCGCGAGCAGCGGGGTGCCCGGGGAGACCGCGAAGTCCACACCGGTGTGGTACCCGGCCGCGTACTCGGCATTGCGCACACCGTAGGGGTTGCTGGTCGGCGCTCCCGGGATCGGCGCGGACCACTGCCGGGCCGGCGCGGGGGCCGGTGCGGGGGTGGGCGCGGGCGCCGGTGCGGGCGCGGCCGGCGCGGGGGCCTCCTCCGGCGCGGCGGGCTCCGGCTCGGCGGCGGGCGGCTGCCCCTCGGCCGGGGCCTGGTCGGCGGCCGGCGCCTGGTCGGCCGACGGCGCCTGGGCCTCCGCCTGCGCGGTCAGCAGATTGGCGGCGATCGCCACCGAGTCCTGGGCGGAGGACTGCTCCGACGGCAGGTTGTACGCGCTGGGGCCGGCCACCTGGACCAGGGCCGGGGCCGGGGCCGCGCCGTGCGGCGCGGTGAACACCGAGCTGCCGGGGGTGGTCGGGGCGATGGTCTGCGCCGAGGCGCTGACCGCGGCGGTGAGCACCAGGGCGCCGGTCAGGACGGCCGCCCCGGCCGCGGCGGCGGTGGTGGAGCGGTTCCGGTCGGTCTGCCTGAGGAAGGCGTCGGCGAGCCGGCACAGGGTCGGCCCCAGCGGGGGGACAGGAGACATCGGAACCTCACGAACACGTACGGGGGCAGCACGCTGAGCCCGTTCGGGCGTGCAGAGTGGGGGACCACTCAGGTGTAACCGTCACCGAGCGGAGTCCCAAACCGTGTGACGTACTACGGCGTGTAGTCATCATTGGGCCGGAGATTCAAACCGATGGAGTAAGGATCATGCGATCGGATGCTCCGTTCATGGGGCGAAGGCCGAGCCCGTCCGCCCCGCGGTCCTACTACTCCCGCTCGTACCGCCCCCGGTGGCTGTGAGGAGCACCACCCGCCCGTGGTGTTTGGACCGTCCGGGCACAAAGAATCCGGCCCGCCCCCGCGGGTGCGGGAGCGGGCCGAATCGGCTCAGCGGTGCCTGGTCACGGACCGGGCGTCAGAGCTCGGTTCGATCAGTTGTCGACCGGGCGGACGCGGATCCAGGTCTCCAGGTAGTTCGAGGACTCGTTCTCGACCTCGATGCTGGTGCCCGTCTTCGGGACGATGACGCTGCTGTACGGGTTGTCCTTGGTCCAGTAGGACTTCAGGTCGGAGAACTCGTCGACACCCTTGGCCTTCGGGACGACCGTCTCGACGCCCGCCTTGTGCAGGGTCAGACCGTCGGTGCGGCGCGAGCCGAAGGTGGAGTCGTAGCCGTTGATGCGCGGGCGCATCAGCGTGCCGTCCTTCCACTTCAGCGGGGTCGGGTGCGAGTCGACCGGCAGGATCAGGCCCTGACCCGGGTGGTTGGTGACGTTGTTGTCGGTCTGCGACTCGTCCCAGTACCAGATCAGCAGACCGGCCTGGTACGGGTAGTGCTCGACCCAGAGCGGCTTGTCGGCGAAGCCGAAGTTGTACGGGCCGACCTTGAGGGTGCGGTCGTACGACACGTACTGCCGGTTCTCGGCGATGTAGTACTGGTTGTAGTCGTTGGTGAACGAGCCGGTGGTCCGCGAGAAGCCCTTGGCGGTCCAGCCGTTGTCACCGTTCTCGGCACCGTCGGTGAAGACGTTGGCGCCGTCCGCGGTCACCGCGATGTCGTCCAGGGCCAGGCCCTTGAGGTGCAGACCGCCGTCGGTGGTGTAGCGGAAGCGGACCTTGACGGCCTTGCCGGCGTAGGCGTCCAGCGGGAAGGCGAGGTCGCCCCACTTGTCGCCCGAGTTGCCGGTCAGCGAGGCCTTGCCGGAGGGGTCCTTCGGCAGCGCGACGCCGTTGTAGGTGCCCTCGAGGGCGGACCAGTTGGCGCCGCCGTCGGTGGAGACCTCGGCGTAGCCGTAGTCGAAGTCCTGCTCGATGTCGTACCAGGCCTTGGCCGACAGCGCGGCCTTGGTCTTGCCGGTCAGGTCGAGGTCACGGGTCAGCGAGACGTTCAGGTCGTCCGCGCTGCCGCTCCACCACTCGTTCGCACCCGCGTAGGGCTTGTTGATGGTGGTGGTGACCGACTTCTTCGGCAGGTCGACGACGAGCGCCTGCGGGAGCGCGCTGTTGTACTCGACCGGGCCGATGTGGTGGGTCGACTCGGTGCCGGCCTTGGCCTTGTCGTACTTCAGCCAGCCGAGCTTGAGCTTGCTCCAGGCGTCGAGGTCGTTCGGCATGTCGCCGATCGAGTTCTTGCCCTCGCCGAGCCAGGAGCCGGACGACATCAGCGACCAGAAGCCGACCGAGTTGTCGATGCCGCTGCCGGAGGTGTCGTAGAGGTCCGGCAGACCGAGGTCGTGGCCGTACTCGTGGGCGAAGACACCGAGGCCGCCGTTCTCGGGCTGCATGGTGTAGTCGCCGACCCAGACACCGGTGCTGCCGACGGGGGTGCCGCCCAGCTTGTTGGTGGCCGGACCGGTGGTGCCGGCGCCGGTGCCGTAGACGTACGAGCGGTGGGCCCACAGGGCGTCAGTACCCTGCTTGCCGCCGCCCGCCGACTGGTCCTCACCGGCGTGCACGATCTGGAAGTGGTCGATGTAACCGTCCGGCTCGTTGAAGTTGCCGTTGTGGTTGTAGTCGTACCGGTCCCACAGGTCGTACTGCGCGATGGTGGCCTTGATCTGCGCGTCCGTCTGGCCCTTGGCCTTCTGGTCGGCGACCCAGGTGTCGATCGCGTCGCGGATCAGGTCCTGCGCGTTGGCGCAGACGTGCTGGCCGCAGTAGTCCGAGCCGTAACGGGCCTCGTTGTACTTGATCTTCACCCAGTCGGTGACCTGACCGTCGACCGAGTAGCGGCCCGAGGACTGCTTCTCGTAGAAGGTCTTCAGCGAGTCGCCGGTCTTGCTGAAGTACAGGTCCTGGTAGTGCTGCTGGTTGTAGTCAGCCTGCCAGAGGGTGGAGTTGTTGGTCGCGGCGTCCGGCTTCTCGATCTGGTTGCGCTGCGGGCCGGGCTGGCCGCCGTACTTGATCTTGCCGTCCGGGGTCTTGGTGGTGTTGTCCACCTCGTCGCCGAACTCCACCAGGATGGTGAAGATCTTGTCCGTGCGCTCACGGGCCAGCTCGACGTACTTGTCCTTGCCCAGCTTGATGCTGGAGCCGCCGCCGTGCTGCTCGATCTGGGCGGTGCCGGCGAGCAGCTGCTCGGTGGCGGCCTTCTGCTCGGCCTCGACCTTCTCGGTCAGCGGGCCGGGAATGTTGTGCTCAGTGCTGGTCTGAACGGCGTCGGCCGGGTCCTGCGGGACGGGGGCGGCGCCGGCGGCGACCGCCGTGCTCGGGAGCAGTCCCGCGCCGAGCGCGGCTATGACCGCCACGACTGAGGCGGCCGAAGCGGCTTTCCTGGTCATCTTCAACGTTGTGACGTCCTCCCCAAACCGTCCGGCTCTTGGCCTTCCGGTAAACCAATGAAAGACAGGTGGACGACATTTGATCCAAGCGTGGACGGAAAAGATAGACCTTGACCGTGACATGGCCACAGCGCTATCCTCCGCAACTTCGTATCAGCTGACGTGCTGTCAACAGCATTGCCATTAAAGATGACCGCAGCTTCGATCGCACCCGCACCGGCCCCCGTTCAGGCCAGCGACCTGCCGGTTCGTGGTTCGGGTCACAGTTTCGACCGGGGCACGGAAAACGGTCAGGGCCCCCGGCGCGAACGCCGGGGGCCCTAACCGTTGATGTTGTCTGTTAAATGTTGCTACTTCGTCAGGTCGGGACCCGGCGAGGCGACAGCGGCCGGAGTGTCCGCGACCGCGGACTTCTCCTCGCCGCGGAAGGTGAACTTCGCGTCCTTGCCCTCGCCCTCGACGCCGACGACCACGATGTGGCCGGCCCGCAGCTCGCCGAAGAGGATCTTCTCGGAGAGGTGGTCCTCGATCTCGCGCTGGATGGTCCGGCGCAGCGGCCGGGCGCCCAGGATCGGGTCGTAGCCGCGCTTGGCCAGCAGCTTCTTGGCCTCGACGCTGAGCTCCAGGCCCATGTCCTTGTCCTTGAGCCGCTCGTCCACCTTGTCGATCATGAGGTCGACGATCTGGATGATGTCTTCCTCGGACAGCTGGTGGAAGACCACGATGTCGTCGACGCGGTTCAGGAACTCGGGGCGGAAGTGCTGCTTGAGTTCCTCGCCGACCTTCGCCTTCATCCGCTCGTACCCGGTCTGGGTGTCGCCCTGGGCCGCGAAGCCCAGGTTGAAGCCCTTGGAGATGTCCCGGGTGCCGAGGTTGGTCGTCATGATGATGACGGTGTTCTTGAAGTCGACCACGCGGCCCTGGGAGTCGGTCAGCCGACCGTCCTCCAGGATCTGCAGCAGCGAGTTGAAGATGTCCGGGTGGGCCTTCTCCACCTCGTCGAAGAGGACGACGGAGAACGGCTTGCGGCGCACCTTCTCGGTGAGCTGGCCGCCCTCCTCGTAGCCGACGTAGCCGGGGGGCGAGCCGAAGAGCCGGGAGACGGTGTGCTTCTCCGAGAACTCCGACATGTCCAGCGCGATCAGCGCGTCCTCGTCGCCGAAGAGGAACTCGGCGAGCGTCTTGGACAGCTCGGTCTTACCGACGCCGGACGGGCCGGCGAAGATGAACGAGCCGCCGGGGCGCTTCGGGTCCTTGAGGCCCGCACGGGTGCGCCGGATGGCCTGGGAGAGCGCCTTGATGGCGTCCTTCTGGCCGATGACGCGCTTGTGCAGCTCGTCCTCCATGCGCAGCAGCCGGGAGGTCTCCTCCTCGGTCAGCTTGAAGACCGGGATGCCGGTGGCGGTGGCCAGGACCTCGGCGATGAGCTCCTCGTCGACCTCCGCGACGACATCCATGTCGCCGGCCTTCCACTCCTTCTCGCGCTTGGCCTTGGCCTGCAGGAGCTGCTTCTCGTCGTCGCGCAGGGACGCGGCCTTCTCGAAGTCCTGCGCGTCGATCGCGCTCTCCTTCTCGCGGCGCACGTCGGCGATCTTCTCGTCGAACTCGCGCAGGTCCGGCGGCGCGGTCATCCGGCGGATGCGCATCCGGGAGCCGGCCTCGTCGATCAGGTCGATCGCCTTGTCCGGCAGGAAGCGGTCCGAGATGTACCGGTCGGCCAGGGTGGCGGCGGCGACCAGGGCGGCGTCCGTGATCGAGACCCGGTGGTGGGCCTCGTAGCGGTCGCGCAGGCCCTTGAGGATCTCGATGGTGTGCGGCAGCGAGGGCTCGGCGACCTGGATCGGCTGGAAGCGGCGCTCCAGCGCGGCGTCTTTCTCCAGGTGCTTGCGGTACTCGTCGAGCGTGGTGGCACCGATGGTCTGGAGCTCACCGCGGGCCAGCATCGGCTTGAGGATCGAGGCGGCGTCGATGGCACCCTCGGCGGCGCCCGCGCCGACCAGGGTGTGCAGCTCGTCGATGAACAGGATGATGTCGCCGCGGGTGCGGATCTCCTTGAGGACCTTCTTCAGGCGCTCCTCGAAGTCACCGCGGTAGCGCGAGCCGGCCACCAGGGCGCCCAGGTCCAGCGTGTAGAGCTGCTTGTCCTTGAGCGTCTCCGGGACCTCGCCCTTGACGATCGCCTGGGCCAGGCCCTCGACGACGGCGGTCTTGCCGACGCCGGGCTCACCGATCAGGACCGGGTTGTTCTTGGTGCGGCGGGACAGCACCTGCATGACCCGCTCGATCTCCTTCTCGCGCCCGATCACCGGGTCGAGCTTGGCCTCGCGGGCGGCCTGGGTGAGGTTGCGGCCGAACTGGTCCAGGACCAGCGAGGTCGACGGGGTGCCCTCGGCGGGCCCGCCGGCCGTGGCCGACTCCTTGCCGCCGGGGGTCTGGTAACCGGAGAGCAGCTGGATGACCTGCTGACGGACCCGGTTCAGGTCGGCGCCCAGCTTCACCAGGACCTGGGCGGCGACGCCCTCGCCCTCGCGGATCAGGCCGAGCAGGATGTGCTCGGTGCCGATGTAGTTGTGGCCGAGCTGCAGGGCCTCCCGGAGCGACAGCTCCAGGACCTTCTTGGCCCGCGGGGTGAAGGGAATGTGACCGGACGGGGCCTGCTGGCCCTGGCCGATGATCTCCTCGACCTGCTGGCGAACGGCCTCAAGAGAAATCCCGAGGCTCTCCAGGGCCTTAGCGGCGACACCCTCACCCTCGTGGATCAGACCCAGGAGGATGTGCTCGGTGCCGATGTAGTTGTGGTTGAGCATCCGGGCTTCTTCCTGAGCCAGGACGACAACCCGCCGCGCGCGGTCGGTGAACCTCTCGAACATCGTTTATCGCTCCTCAGAGCGGTCGGGCAGTTCGGGGTCCGTCCCCGCCCTGTCCTTCCGCATGCTAGTCCCGCTCAGCGGCGCGGCCCACGGATTCGCTCCCCTCGCGGGGAGCGACATGCTGCGCGACCAGCCGACACCAGTCCCAACCCGATGTTGGGAGACGGTGTTCCCGCACGGGGGCCGGATGCACCGGATACCGCTACGCCATCGGCGAACAACCTCCGCCGCTGCGCAGCCGGTGGGCGTCCGACCGGTCACGCGTACTGCCCCGGACGGGGTCACGGACCTCGTCCATCTGCATTCATACCCGGTATCGGGGCGGTTCTCGCGCAGTTTCCGCGGTGGCGGTGTTCGCCTGGCGAGAAGTCGGCCGCCGCTGACGGTCGGTCAGCCGCGGCCGCGGTGGCCGGTACGCCGTCCCGGTGGTGTCCGCGTTACCGCTTCGCCCCTCCAGCGTTGCACAGGCCGTGACCGTTCTGCCGCCCGAGCCCGTGCCCGGCCCGCTGCCCGAACGGGCCGCCGCGCCCGCGCCGGGGCGCCGCGGCGCCGTCCGGACGTACGCCGCAGGGCGCGGAGGGAGTCCCTCCGCGCCCCGCGCGTGTGCCGTGGACGCTCCGGCCGGTGCCCGGGGCACCGCACCCGTCCGGGCGGCCGGGCCTCGCCCGGATCAGGCCGCGTTGGCCTTCTCGTAGGCCTCGCGCACATTGCTGGGGACGCGGCCGCGGTCGTTGACCTCCAGGCCCTGCTCCTTGGCCCACGCGCGGATCTTGGCGGTGTCCGGGACGCTGCCGGACGGGCGCGGGGCGGTGCTGCGGCCCGCGCGGCGGGGGCCGGCGAGGCGGCCGCTCTGCTTGCGGCCCTTCTCGACGTACGGCGCCAGCAGATCGCGGAGCTTGTCCGCGTTGACGCTCTTCAGATCGATCTCGTAGGCAACGCCGTCCAGGGCGAACGTCACCGTCTCGTCCGCCGACCCGCCGTCGAGATCGTCTTCAAGAATGACCTGCACCCTCTGTGCCACGGGCTTCCCTTTCCGCTAAACGACCCATTGCCTAAGGAAAGGAAAGCGCCTTTCTCCGGAAAACACAAACCCCTGACCGCCCGGGGGCGGCTCACAGGTGCAGCAGCATGCGCGAGTTGCCCAGCGTGTTGGGCTTCACCCGCTCCAGGTCGAGGAACTCGGCAACACCTTCATCGTACGAGCGGAGAAGTTCTTCATAGACATCCGTAGCGATCGCCGCCGGGTCTGTCGTACCATCATCGGTTTCCTGGACCTCTCCGATCTCCACGAAACCGTGTTTCGCGAAGAACGGGACCTCGAACGTCAAGCAGAAAATCCGACGGACGCCGAGCCAGCGGGCGGTCTGCAGCAGCTTCTCCAGCAGCAGGTGTCCGACGCCGTGGCCGCGGCAGGACTCGTCGACGGCGAGCGTGCGGACCTCGGCGAGGTCCTCCCACATGACGTGCAGCGCGCCGCAGGCCACCACCGTCCCGTTGTCGTCGCGTTCCGCGACCCAGAACTCCTGCACCGATTCGAACAGCGTGACGGTGGGCTTGTCGAGCAGAATCCCGTCGCGCGAGTAGGTGTCGATGAGCGTGCGCACTGCCCGAACGTCCGTGGTCCGCGCCCGGCGGATGGTGACCTCCATGGCGGGACGTTATCGTGCCGGCGCCGATCCGGTCTCCCCGGTATCCGGTCCGCTCTCCGGTCCGCTCCGCGCCCCGCTCTCCGGAGAATCCGGGGCCGCCGGATCGGTCGGGAACAGAGCGGCCACCCGCAGGGCGTCCCGCAGCGCCTCCCGTTGCTCGGGCGACATCAGGCCGAAGAAGTGCACCAGGGCCGCGGCCGGATTGTCGCCGGTGGCCCAGGCGTCGTTCATCAGGGCGGCCGTGTACGCCTCGCGCGAGGAGACCGGTTCATATCGATAGGCCCGGCCGACGCGCTCCCGACGGAGCCAGCCCTTTCGGTGCAGCTTGTCCAGGACGGTCATCACCGTGGTGTACGCGATTTCCCGTTCCGACCGCAGATCCAGAAGGACCTCGCGAACCGTGACCGGTCGGTTCCACTGCCACACCCGGGTCATGATGGCGTTCTCAAGTTCGCCGAGTTGCCGGACCATAGTGCGGCCAGGATAGGGAGTGAACGGGGCAAATCTTGTGAAGTGCGGTGAAACCGGCGCGCCGCCACCCCCGGAATCCGGGAATGGCGGCGCGGGTGCCGCGGGGGCGTCCGGCGGATGCCGGACGGGCCGTCGGCCGCTCAGTCGGCCAGGTCCTCCTTGGCCTTCTGGGCGCCGCCCTGGGTGCGGATGATGGCCCGCACCAGGAATCCGAAGCCGATCGCCATGACCAGCGGCGGGACGATCGCGCTGACGTAGTCCATCAGGTCACTCCTCCTCGGTCTGCTCCGCCGTACCGGCGGACGCCTTGGGCTCCGGCTTCACCAGCGGGAAGAGCACGGTCTCCCGGATGTTCTTGCCGGTGAGCAGCATGATCAGGCGGTCCACCCCGAGCCCGAGGCCGCCGGTGGGCGGCATCGCGTACTCCAGGGCCCGCAGGAAGTCCTCGTCGATCTGCATCGCCTCGACGTCGCCGCCGGCCGCGAGCAGGGACTGCGCGGTGAGGCGGGCACGCTGCTCGACCGGGTCGATCAGCTCGGAGTAGGCGGTGCCGATCTCGGTGCCGAAGATCACCAGGTCCCACTTCTCGGCCACGCCCGCGATCGAGCGGTGCTGGCGGGTCAGCGGGGAGACCTCGGTCGGGTAGTCCTTGATGAAGGTCGGCCGGACGGCGTTCTCCTCCAGCAGGCGCTCGACCATCTCCAGCACGATCTGGCCGTGGCCCCACTCCTTCTCGAAGGGGATGCCGTGCTCGGAGGCCAGCTTGCGCAGCTCCTCGACGCCGGTCTCCGGGGTGACCTCGGTGCCCAGGTGCGCGGAGATGCCGGGGTAGACGCTCACCTCGTCCCAGGGCTGGGCGAGGTCGATCTCGTGCTCCACGCCGTGCGGGTCCAGGCCCTTGATCACCGTGGTGCCCAGCGCGTCCCGGGCCGCGTTGACGATGGTGGCCCGGATCAGCTCGGCCTGGGTGTCGTAGTCGCCGTAGGCCTCGTACGACTCCAGCGAGGTGAACTCCGGGTTGTGGGTGGAGTCCGCGCCCTCGTTGCGGAAGTTGCGGTTGATCTCGAAGACCTTCTCCGCGCCGCCGACCACCAGCCGCTTGAGGTACAGCTCGGGGGCGATCCGCATGAAGAGGTCGATGTCGTAGGCGTTGATGTGCGTCTTGAACGGACGCGCGTTGGCGCCGCCGTGCACCGGCTGCAGCATCGGGGTCTCGACCTCGATGTAGCCGCGCTCCTCGTAGGTGCGGCGGATCGAGCGGACCACCCTGGAGCGCAGGTGCAGGATCTCGCGGGCCTCGGGGTTGACGATCAGGTCCACGTACCGCTGGCGGACCCGGGCCTCCGGGTCGGTCAGGCCCTTGTGCTTGTCGGGCAGCGGGCGCAGGCACTTGGCGGTGAGCTCCCAGCGGTCCACCATCACCGACAGCTCGCCGCGCCGGGAGGTGATCACCTCGCCCTCGACGCCGACCTGGTCGCCGAGGTCGATGTCCGACTTCCAGGCCGCCAGCCGCTCCTCGCCCAGCTTGTCCAGGGACAGCATCACCTGGAGGTCGCCGGAGCCGTCGCGCAGGGTCGCGAAGCAGAGCTTGCCACCGGTGCGGGAGAGCACCACCCGGCCGGTGATGCCGGCCCGCTCGCCGGTCGCGGTGTCCGGGGCCAGGTCCGGGTGCTTGTCCCGGAGGTCGGCGATGGTGCTGGTACGGGGGAAGCCGACCGGGTACGGGTCGATGCCGGCGGCCCGGAGCCGGTCCAGCTTCTCGCGCCGGACGCGCATCTGCTCGGGAAGGTCGTCGGTCGCGGTGATGGGACTCTGATCGCTCACCCCACCAGGGTAGCCAGCCCGCGGTGGTGCTCCGCCACGGGATTGCCGCGCCGCGCGACGGGTTCAGGGGCGCCGGCGGCCGAGGCGGCGGGAGGTGAGCAGCGCGGCGCCGCCCAGGGTCAGGGCGGTGGCGGAGGCCCAGGCCAGCGGGACGGCGTCGCGGCGGCCGCTGTCGGCCAGCTCGCCGCCGTCCGCGAGGCCGAGTGCCACCGTGTCGGTGGTCCCGGTGCTCCCGGTCCGGGCGGCGCTCCGGCCGGTGGTGGTGGCCGTGCCGGTCGCGGTGCCGGTCCCGGTGCCGCTGCCGCTGCCGGTGGCGTCCGCCGCCGAGGCCGGGACGACCGGTGCGACCTGCTCGGCCGGGGCTCCGGTCCCGGCGTCCGGGCCGGTGGGCACGGTCGCGGGGAGCGAGCGCAGCGCGACCTTGATCCGGTCGTTGTCCGGGTCGGGGTCCCAGCTCATGGGGGCGCTCGGGTAGCCCTCCTCGAAGTCGCTGAACTGGTTCTGGAACGAGACGGTGGCCGACAGCGGGACGGTGCCGTCGTCCAGCTGCACGCCCAGGACGTGCCGGCTGGAGGCGCCGTTCGCCATGAAGAAGGAGAAGGCGTCGCAGGAGTACCGGTTGAGCAGGCGGTCCGTCGGCTGTCCCTGGACGCGGTTGTCCGCCCGGCAGTTCTTGGGCAGGTCGGTGACGGTGGCGCCCTCGGGCAGCTGGATCCGGACGAACGGGGTGCCGTCGCCGCCGCTGCGGTCGTAGATCGAGGCCGGGCCCCGGTTGGCGGCCGTGACGGTGAGCGTGCCGGAACGGCCGGAGGCGTCCGGGGCCCAGCTGCCGGTCAGGGCGAAGTCGGCGCCGTTGTCCGCGAGCACCTCCTGCTCGGTGAAGTGGCCGTTGATGTCGGGGTAGCCGGAGGGGATGCCCTCGGCGGAGTCCCGGACCAGGGTGGCGGGCGCGCCGGTGCCGTGCTCGAAGGCCAGCCGCCGGCGCAGCGCCGGCCCCTGGGCGGCGGCCGCGTCCGGGTCGGCGAAGACCATGAAGTCCGCGAAGGTGTACCGGGCCTCGGAGGTGACGGTCAGGTCGACGCCTTTCAGCCGGACCGGCTCGTTGGGCAGGATCTCGCCCTCGACGGTGCAGATGGCGTGGGTGGTCGCGATCGGGGTGCCGAAGCCCTCCTGGCCGAGCCGGCCCGGGTCGGTGGCGTACTCGCAGTTGGACGGCCAGTTCTCGACCTTCAGCCCGGGCAGCATCATGACCTCGACGACGGCCCGGGCGGCCGAGACGCCGCCGCGGTTGGCGAACCGCACGGCCGGGGTGAAGGTGGTGCCGACCTTGGCCTGCTCCTTGGGGGCGATCTCGGCGACCCGGAACGCGGCGCCGCCGACCTCGACCGAGAAGTCCTTGTTCGCGGACTCGGCGCCGGGGGCGGTCAGCGCGGCGTGCACCACGCCCCTGGTGCCGGCCCTGACGCCGGGGACGGCGCTGAGCCACAGGTGGTCGGTGATGTTGATGCTGTCGCTGTTGAGGTAGCTGAGGTCGCAGGTGACGGTCCGGGCCGCGGTGGCGCACCGGCCGCCGGAGGCGGTGAGCGTGGCGACGCCGTCCAGCCCGGTGGTGTCGAGGGTGAGCTTGGCGCCCGGGACCGGGGCGGTGCCGGTCCGGCCGACCCGGAGGAAGACGTTCTCGCCGAACTGCGGCTGGGCCGTCGGCTCGCCCGGGACCTGGATCAGGGAGCCGACCTCGATGCTGAGGGCCGGTCCCGCGGCGTGGGCGGGGACGGCGAGCGTGCCGACGGACAGGGCGGCGACGGCCGTCGCGGCGGCCGAGCCGAGCACCCGGCGCATGCGGGTCGAGTTCACGGGGATCCTCTTGATCGTGGGGTGTCCCCGCGACCCTATGGACGGCCGGCCGGACGTCAAGCCGGTTGATCGCCCATCAATTCGTACAGGACGGGAGCGATCCGGCGGCGCGCGCGGTGATGGTTATCGAGTTGTGACCCGAACGATCCGCCCGGGGAACGGAATTGTCGACACATGGATCGGGGAGGCCGGGCCGCTCGGTGCGGCGCGGCCTCCCCGGGAGGCGGTGGCGGGGCGGGCTCAGCCGGTGCCGGTGGCCAGCTCCAGGTCCTCGGGTGCGGCCGGGTGGGCCGGCCGGTCCGGGTGCGCCGGGGCCTTGGGGCGGCGGCCGAAGAGTTCGGCGGGGGTCGGCATCCGGTGCGGCCGGGCGGGCTGCTGGTCCTGCGGGCCGCGGGGGGCGCCCTTGCGGCCGGCGGCGGGCTGCTCGGCGGGGTGCTCGGTGCTGCTCATCGGGATCCGTCCTCCAACAGGGATGAGGGGACTGCTCGGGGGTGCGGCGGGGCTCGGTACGGCGACGAGGTGGCGCTGGCCGGTGCTGAGCGCGAGCCGCTCGCGGACGGCGGCCTCGGCCAGCGCGTGGCAGCGGCCGGCCAGCCGGGAGCGGCGGGAGCGCTCGTGCTGGCCGCAGGGCTGGCGGGACAGTCCGCGCAGCGCGGTGAGGTCCTCCGGTCCCGGGAGGTAGCCGTCGGTGACCGCCTCCTCCAGCCGTTCCAGGTAGCCGCTGGCGCTGCCGGGCAGCGCGGCCCGGTAGCGGGTGAGGTCGGCGAGGAGGAAGGCGCGCAGCCGGCCCCCCTCCTGGACGGCCTCGTCGATCGCCTCGGTCAGGCGCAGTGCGTCCTGGACGTCCTCGGCCCACAGGGCGGCCACCGGGTCGGCGTACAGCGGCCGGTCGGAGAGCTGGAGGTGGGCGGGGACGGCGGGGTGCAGGGCTTGGGCGAGGGCGCGGCGCAGCACGCGGACTTCGTCGGCGCTGAAGGCCATGCCGCCGCGCGATCCGTGTGGCGTAGGCATGGACTGACACTACGTGAGGAATATCCGATTTGTCGGTAGTGTCGCGCCGAGCCCCCACGTTCGGACGCTGCGCCGCGCCCCCGGTCAGCTCGGGCGGTTGCGTTCGAAGACCAGGCGCAGGCCGATGAGGGTGAGCCAGGGCTCGTGGACGTCGAGGGAGCCGGCCTCGCCGAGGACGAGCGGGGCCAGTCCGCCGGTGGCGATCACCTGGACGTCGTCGGGGTCCTTGGACAGCTCCCGGGCCATCCGGTCGACCAGCCCGTCGACCTGCCCGGCGAAGCCGTAGAGGATGCCGGACTGCATGCCCTCGACGGTGTTCTTGCCGATCACGTTGCGCGGGCGGGTCAGCTCGATCTTGCGCAGCAGGGCGCCGCGGTTGCCGAGCGCCTCGACCGAGATCTCGATGCCGGGGGCGATCGCGCCGCCGACGTAGTCGCCGCGGGCGTTGACCGCGTCGAAGGTGGTGGCGGTGCCGAAGTCGACCACGATGCAGGGGCCGCCGTAGAGGTGGTTGGCGGCCAGCGCGTTGACGATCCGGTCGGCACCGACCTCCTTGGGGTTGTCCATGAGGACGTGCACCCCCGTCTTCACCCCCGGCTCCACGATCACCGCGGGGACGTCGCCGTAGTACCGGCGCGCCACCTCGCGGAACTCGTGGAGCACGGAGGGGACGGAGGAGCAGATCGCCAGGCCCTCGACCTTCGCGTCCGCGATCGCGGTCCCCGATCCCTGCGGGCCCATCAGGCCGTGCAGCAGCACCGCCAGCTCGTCCGCCGTGCGGCGCGGATCGGTGGAGATCCGCCAGGTCTCGACCACCTCCTCACCGCCGAACAGGCCGAGGGTGGTCTGGGTGTTGCCGACGTCGATGGTGAGCAGCATCGGGTGCTTTCTGCGTCGAGGGCCGGGAGCGAACGGGCGAACGGGCCGGACGGACGGTCAGGCGCGCAGGTCCAGGCCGATGTCCAGGATCGGCGAGGAGTGGGTCAGCGCGCCGACCGCCAGGTACTGGACACCAGTCTGGGCGACCTCGCGCGCGGTGGCCAGGGTGAGTCCGCCGGACGCCTCCAGCTCGGCCCGGCCGGCCACCAGGGCGACCGCCTCGCGCAGCTGCGGGACGGTGAAGTTGTCCAGCAGGATCAGCTCGGCACCGGCCTCCAGGACCGGGGGGATCTGCTCCAGGGTGTCGACCTCGACCTCGACCGGCAGCTCCGGGTAGGCGGCCCGGACGGCCCGGAAGGCCTCGGCGACGCCGCCGGCCGCGACCACGTGGTTGTCCTTGACCAGGGCCGCGTCCGAGAGCGCCATCCGGTGGTTGGCGCCGCCGCCGCAGCGGACCGCGAACTTCTCCAGCGCGCGCAGGCCCGGGGTGGTCTTGCGGGTGTCGCGGACCACCGCGTCGGTGCCCTCCAGGGCGTCCGCCCAGGCACGGGTGGCGGTGGCGATGCCGGACAGGTGGCAGAGCAGGTTGAGCGCGCTGCGCTCGGCGGTCAGCAGGTCCCGGGTGCGGGAGCGGACCGAGAGCAGCACCTGGCCGGCCTCGACCCGGTCGCCGTCCTGGACGTGCCGCTCGACCTCGAACTCCTCCTCGCAGACCAGCGAGACGACGGCCTCGGCGATCCGCAGGCCGGCCACCACGCCCGCCTCGCGGGCGGTGAAGTCGGCGGTGGCGACGGCGTCGGCGGGCACGGTGGCCACCGAGGTGACGTCCTCGCCGCCGGCCAGGTCCTCGGCCAGCGCCAGGGTCGCGATGTCCTCGACCTCGACCGGGTCGAGCCCGGCCTCCTCCAGCAGCTCGGCGAGCTGGGGGTCCAGGCCGGTCTCGTAGCCCTCGCCGTCCCCGCAGGCGCAGCCGTCGCCGCAGCCGCCGGCCAGCGGGAGCTCGTCGTGCTCGTGCTCGTGCAGGTGGGTCACGTCGGTCGCGTCGGTCATGGTGGTTACGGCTCCTCGAGGGTGCTGACGGGTCCGCCGGAGGCGGTGAGGGTGGTGATCAGATGGCGTCGCCAGTGCGCGTCGTCGCGCTCCGGGAAGTCCTCGCGCCAGTGGCAGCCGCGGGTCTCCTCGCGCTGCGCGGCGGCGGTGACCAGGGCGTCGGCGACCAGCAGCAGGTTGGCGGCCTCCCAGGTCTCCACCCGGGGGTCGGCCGGCTTCTCCTCGGCGACGGCGGCGCGGGTCTGCCCGGCGATCAGGGCCAGCCCCTCCGCCGTGGCGGCCATCGACGCGGCCGAGCGCAGCACACCGGTGCCGCGCGACATCAGCCGCTGGATCTCGGCCCGGGCCTCGGGCGCGGGCAGCGGCACCGGGTGGGCCGCGCGGGCCGCTCCGGCGTCCACGGCGCGTTCGGGCAGCTCCCCGGCGGTGTGCCGGGCGGCCAGGTCGGCGGCGATCCGCTCGGCGAAGACCAGGCCCTCCAGCAGCGAGTTGGAGGCCAGCCGGTTGGCGCCGTGCACCCCGGTGCAGGCCACCTCGCCGCACGCGTAGAGGCCGGGGACGGAGGTCCGGCCGCTGTTGTCGGTGCGCACCCCGCCGGAGGCGTGGTGCGCGGCCGGCGCGATCGGGATCGGCTCGGTGACCGGGTCGATGCCGTGCGCGCGGCAGGAGGCCAGGATGGTGGGGAAGCGGCGCTGCCACATCTCGGCGCCGAAGTGCCGGCCGTCCAGGTACATGTGGTCGGTGTCGTGCTCCTGCATCCGGCGGGTGATCGCCTTGGCGACGATGTCGCGCGGGGCCAGTTCGGCCAGCTCGTGCTGCCCGACCATGAACCGGACGCCGTCCGCGTCCACCAGGTGCGCGCCCTCGCCGCGGACGGCTTCGGAGACCAGCGGCTGCTGGCCCTCCGCCTCGGGGCCGAGCCAGAGCACGGTGGGGTGGAACTGGACGAACTCCAGGTCGGTGACCTCGGCGCCGGCCCGCAGCGCGAGCGCCACGCCGTCCCCGGTGGAGACCGGCGGGTTGGTGGTGGCCGAGAAGACCTGGCCCATGCCGCCGGTGGCGAGCACCACCGCGCGGGCGCGGACGGCGCCGACGCCGTCCCGCTGGCCCTCGCCCATCACGTGCAGGGTGAGTCCGGCGGCGTGCCCCTCGGCGTCGGTGAGCAGGTCGAGCACCAGGGCGTGCTCGATCAGCTCGATGTCCGGGTCCCGCCGGACGGCCTCGACCAGGGCGCGGGATATCTCGGCGCCGGTGGCGTCCCCGCCGGCGTGCGCGATCCGGTTCCGGTGGTGGCCGCCCTCGCGGGTGAGCAGGACGTCGCCGTCCTCGCCCCGGTCGAAGTCCGCGCCGAGCGCGATCAGCCGGCGGACCGCGTCCGGGCCCTCGGTGACCAGGGTGCGGACGCTGTCCTCGTCGCACAGCCCGGCGCCCGCCACCAGGGTGTCGGTCAGGTGCTGCTCGGGGGTGTCCCCCTCGCCCAGGGCGGCCGCGACGCCGCCCTGGGCCCAGCGGGTGGAACCGTCGTCCAGCATCGCCTTGGTGACCACCAGGGCCCGCAGGCCGGCCCGGCGGACGTTGAGGGCGACGGTGAGCCCGGCCACGCCGGAGCCGACCACGACGACATCGGTGTCGGCGGTCCAGCCCGGCGCGGGGGCGGTGAGGCGGTGGGTGACGGACATGACTTCAGTGGCTCCTTAGCGCGCGACCGGGCCGGCCGCGCCGTTGTCGCCACGGTACGCCGCGTCGCCGCGCAGCAGTCCGGTGCCCTCCCCGGCCTCGGCCGGGTCGCCGCCGAGGCCGGTGACCCGGTTCCGCTCGTCCACGAAGACGACCTTGGGCAGGTAGCCCTTGGCCTCGGCGGTGTCCATCTGCCCGTAGGCGATGAGGATGACCAGGTCACCGGGGTGGACCAGGCGGGCGGCGGCGCCGTTGATGCCGATGACGCCGGAGCCGCGCGGGCCCGCGATGGTGTACGTCTCCAGCCGGGCGCCGTTGTTGATGTCGACGATGTGGACCAGCTCGCCGGGGAGCAGGTCGGCGGCGTCGAGCAGGTCCTCGTCCACCGTGACCGAGCCGACGTAGTGCAGGTCGGCCTGGGTCACGGTGGCCCGGTGGATCTTGGACTTGAGCATGGTGCGGAGCATTGCGGGTCACGCCTCCTGTGAGTGCATGCCTAGGGGGTACTGGCGGGCCGGCGCTCTGCGGGAGAGCGTTCGTTCCGGTGGGGTGCCGCGGGTCGGGTGTGCCGGTCCGGCGCGATGCCTACCGGACGATGATGCGGACGTTGTCGATCAGGCGGGTCGTGCCCACCTTCGCGGCGACGGCGAGCACCGCCTCGCCCCGGAAGTCGTCCGGCGCCTCGGTGAAGTCGTGCGGATCGATCAGGGCGAGGTAGTCGAGGTCGACGCCCCCGGCGGCGTCGAGCGCGGCCGAGGCGGCCTCGCGCACGGCCTCCGGGCCCCGCGCGGCGGCGTCCCGGCCGGCGAACAGGGCCCCGGACAGGGCCAGGGCGCGGGTGCGCTCCTCCGCCGAGAGGTAGCGGTTGCGGGAGGAGAGCGCCAGGCCGTCCTCCTCGCGGACGGTCGGCACGCCGACGACCTCGACGTCGAAGTCCAGGTCGGCCACCATCCGGCGGACGACCGCCAGCTGCTGGGCGTCCTTCTCGCCGAAGAACGCGAAGTCCGGGTCGGTGATGTGCAGCAGCTTGGCGACGACGGTCAGCACGCCGTCGAAGTGGCCGGGCCGGGTGGCGCCCTCGTAGCGCTCGCCCATCGGGCCGGCCGCCATCCGCACCTGCGGCTCGCCGTTCGGGTAGACCTCGTCGGCGGACGGCGCGAAGACCACGTCGGCGCCGCTGGCCTCGGCCAGCCGCACGTCGTCGTCCAGGCTGCGCGGGTAGCGCTCGAGGTCCTCCCCGGCGCCGAACTGCAGCGGGTTGACGAAGACGGTGACGGCGACCCGGCCGTCCCGGCCGACCTGCTTGCGGGCGGCCCGGATCAGCGCGGCGTGGCCCTCGTGCAGGGCGCCCATCGTCATCACGACCGCGTTGTCGACCGGCTGCTCGTCGGGCCAGAACGCCGCCTCGAAGTCGTCGACGGTGCGGGTGACGACGGCCCGGTGGACCTTCGGGGCGTGCTGGGCCTTGCCCGGCTGCTTGCCGCGTGCCATTACTGCTTCTCCTCGTTCAGTACGTCCAGCAGCGCCGCCGCCGACGTCTCGTCGATCGTTCCGCGGGCCAGGGCCCGCTGGGCGGTGGCCCGGGCCATCGCCCGGTAGGCGGCGGGGATGTCCGGGGACACCGTACTGAGCTGCGCCAGGTGGCGCCGTACGGTGCCGGCGTCGCCCCGGGCGACCGGGCCGGTGAGGGCCGCGTCGCCGGAGCGCAGGGAGTTGTCGAGGGCGGCGCCGAGCAGCGGGCCGAGCATCCGGCCGGGTTCGGCGACGCCGGCCGTGCGCAGCAGCTCCATCGCCTGCGCGACCAGCGTGACCAGGTGGTTGGCACCGTGCGCGAGGGCGGTGTGGTACATCGGGCGGACGCTCTCCGGCACCCACTCGGGTTCGCCGCCCATCTCCACCACCAGTGCCTCGGCGACCGGGCGCAGCTCCTCGGGGGCGGTCACCCCGAAGGGGCAGCCGGCCAGCCGGGCCAGGTCGACCGAGGTGCCGGTGAAGGTCATCGCGGGGTGCAGCGCGAGCGGCAGCGCGCCGGCCGCGGCGGCCGGCTCCAGCACGGCCACGCCGTGCGCGCCGGAGGTGTGCACCAGGATCTGCCCGGGCCGGACGGCGCCGGTGGCGGCGAGGCCGGTGACCAGGTCGGCCAGCGCGTCGTCGGGGACGGTGAGCAGGACGAGGTCGGCGGCGGCCAGCACCTGCGGCGGGGTGACGATCCGTACGCCCGGCAGCAGGGTCTCGGCCCGGCGGCGCGAGCCGGCGGACACCCCGGAGGCGGCGACCACCTTGTGGCCGGCCAGCTGGAGGGCGGCACCGAGAGCCGGGCCGACCCGGCCGGTGCCGACCACGCCGACGGCCAGGCGGGCGGGGCGGTTGCCGGGG
This sequence comes from Kitasatospora sp. NPDC089913, assembly GCF_044748625.1. Taxonomy (NCBI): domain Bacteria; kingdom Bacillati; phylum Actinomycetota; class Actinomycetes; order Kitasatosporales; family Streptomycetaceae; genus Kitasatospora; species Kitasatospora sp. NPDC089913. The sequence continues at coordinate 84,234 of NZ_JBIVGI010000022.1, forward strand.
TCGGCCGGGTCGCCGAAGCCGTCGGCGAGCGGGGCGAACTCGCCGCGGTCGGCGAAGTCGGACGGACTCACGCGTCCACCTTTGTCCAGGGGTTCCGTTCCAGTCCACTGCCGGGGTACCGGACGTACCGGCCCAGTCTACGGTCGGGACCGGGCCCGCGGAGCGGTTCGCTCCGGACCGGGTGCGGGCCGGAGCGGGCGCGGGCCGGGCCCGGAGCGCGGGTGGGCCGCGGGCGGCCCGTCGGCGGGGGCGGGTCGCCCGCCGGCGGCGGGGTCAGTCGGTGGCGCCGGCCCGGATCAGCCCGGCCTCGTAGGCCAGCACCACGGCCTGGACCCGGTCGCGCAGACCCAGCTTGGCCAGGATCCGCCCGACGTGGGTCTTCACGGTGGCCTCGGAGAGCACCAGCTTGGCCGCGATCTCCCCGTTCGACAGGCCCTGGGCGACCAGCAGGAACACCTCGCGCTCCCGCTCGGTGAGCGGGCCCAGGGTGTCGGCGCCGCCCGGGCCGCTCTGCGGGGTCGGCAGCACCTCGGCGAAGCGGTCGATCATGCGTCGGGTGGTGGTCGGCGCGACCACGGCGTCCCCGCCGTGGACGGCGCGGATCGCGGCCACCAGCTCGGTCGGCGGCACGTCCTTGAGCAGGAAGCCGCTGGCCCCGGCCTTGAGCGCGGCGAAGGCGTACTCGTCGAGGTCGAAGGTGGTGAGGATGAGCACGTGCGGGGCGTTCGGCACCGGGCTGCCGTCCTCGGCCAGGCAGATCCGCCGGGTGGCCTGCACCCCGTCCAGCCGCGGCATCCGGACGTCCATGAGGATGACGTCCACCTCCGTGTGCCGGAGCTTGTCCACGGCCTGGGCGCCGTCCCCGGCCTCGGCGACGATCTCGATGTCCCCCTGCGACTGCAGGATCATCCGGAATCCGGTGCGCAGCAGCTCCTGGTCGTCGACCAGCATCACGCGGATGGTCAAGGGTGGCTCCTAGTTCCTCGGGGAGGACAGCGGGGGTCGGTGGCGTCCGTCGGCGGGGTGTCCGGGTCGGGTGTCCGGGGTCGGCGGGCGGCCGTGGTCAGGCGGCCTTGAGCGGCAGGACGGCGCGGATCCGGAACCCGCCGCCGGGGCGCGGCCCGATGTCGAGGCTGCCGCTGACCATACCGACCCGCTCGCGCATCCCGATCAGGCCGTGGCCCTGGCCGTCGGGGCCGCCGGACGCGAGCTGCTCGTCGGTGCTGCCGCGGCCGTCGTCCTCGACCAGCACCGCGAGTTCGCGCTCGCCGAAGTCGACCGCGACCCGGGCGTGGACATCGGGGCCGCCGTGCTTGCGGACGTTGGTCAGCGCCTCCTGGACGATCCGGTAGACCGTCAGCTCGACGCCGCGCGGCAGCTCGCGCGGGTGGCCGGAGGTGGCGAAGTCCACCTGGAGGCCGGCCGTGCGGACCTGGTCGAGCAGCTCCGGCAGCTCCTCGACGCCGGGCTGCGGCACGTACTCCTCGCCCTTGCTGTCGGCGCTGCGCAGCACGCCCAGCAGGCGGCGCATCTCGACCAGCGCCTGCCGGCCGGTGGAGGCGATGGTGCCCAGCGCCTCCTTGGCCTGCTGCGGCGAGTTGTCCAGGACGTAGGCGGCGCCGTCGGCCTGGACGATCATCACCGAGACGTTGTGCGCGACCACGTCGTGCAGCTCGCGGGCGATCCGGGCCCGCTCGGCGGCGACCGCGACCTTGGACTGGGCGTCGCGCTCCCGCTCCAGCCGGGCCGCGCGGTCCTCCAGCTCGACCAGGTACGCCCGGCGCACCCGGGTCAGCCGGCCCCAGGCCCAGCAGAGGACGAACGGGGTGGTCATCAGACCGATGATGAGCAGCGCCTCGGGAACGGAGTAGCTGACGTAGTGGACGTCCGAGTCGGTGGCCGACTCGAACTTCTGCGGATGCAGCCGCCAGTACACCAGCGGGCCCGCGGCCAGGCCGCCCAGCAGCGCGAACCGGGACGTCCACGGCCTGCCGAACGCGGCGCCGGTGTAGGCGAACACCAGGTAGGCGATGCTGGAGATCGCCGGGTTGACGTCCAGGAGGACCTGGGTGAAGCCGATCAGGCCCGCGGCGGCCACGGTCGCGTCGGGGAAGCGGCGGCGGAACACCATCAGCAGGGGAAGCAGGACGGCGACGGCGAAGTGGACCCCGAGTCGCCAGCCGCTGTTTCCGGTCCCGTCCTCCGGCAGCACGCCGACGAAGAGCACCATCGCGGCCCAGACGGAGTCGATCACCATCGGGTGACGGCGGAGCCAGGCGTTGAGTCGATGCACGACTCAAGCGTAGGCAGTCGCACCCCGTGCCCAGGTCCGCCGGGAGGGCGATCCGCCCTACTCCCTAGGTCGGAGAGCCCGGCATGCCGCTGCCGTAGGGATTGGGCGGGTACGGACCGGGTGTGTAGCGTCCCGCCCCATGACCTGGATGCGGTGGGCGCCCGCCACGGAGCGTGCCCTCTACGACCCCGACGGCGGCTTCTACCGCAGGCCGGAGGGCCCGGCCGGGCACTTCCGGACCTCGGTGCACGCCTCGCCGCTGTTCGCCCGGGCGGTGGCCCGGCTGCTGCTGGAGGTGGACGAGGCGCTCGGCCGCCCGGAGGAGCTGGCCTTCGTGGACGTCGGGGCCGGCCGGGGCGAACTGGTCGCCGGGGTGCTGGCCGAACTGCCGGAGCCGGTGGGCGAGCGGCTGCGGGTGTGGGCGGTGGAGCTCGCCGCCCGCCCGGACGCGCCGCCCGCCGCTCCGTCCACAGGCCTGTGGACGGAGCGGAGCTGGGACGGGACGGTGTGGACGGCCGAGGTGCCGCGCGGCGTCACCGGGCTGCTGTTCGCCAACGAGTGGCTGGACAACGTGCCGCTGGACACCGGCGAGGTCGGCGAGGACGGGCTGCTGCGCTACCTGGAAGTGGACCCGGCGACCGGCGAGGAGCGGCTCGGCGGGCCCGTGGACCCCGCCGACGCCGACTGGGCCGCCCGCTGGTGGCCGGCCGAACGGCCCGGGGACTTCGTCGAGTTCGGTGCGCCCAGGGACGCCGCCTGGGCGCACGCGGTGGCCGGTCTGGACCGGGGCCTGGCCGTCGCGGTCGACTACGGGCACACCGCGGGCCGCCGCCCGCCGTTCCCCACCCGGACCGGCTTCCGGGCCGGCCGCGAGGTGCCCCCGGTGCCCGACGGCTCGTGCGACGTCACCGCGCACGTGGCCCTGGACGCGGCGGCCGCGCCCGGTCTCCACAGCCTGTGGACGACGCAGCGGGAGGCGCTGCGGGCGCTCGGGGTCAGCGGCGCCAGGCCCCCGCTGGCGCTCGCCTCCAGCGACCCGGTCGGCTACCTGCGCGCGCTCGGCGGCGCGGGCGAGGGCGCCGAGCTCACCGACGCCGCGGGCCTGGGCGGATTCGGCTGGCTCTCGCAGGCCGTCCGGATGCCGGTACCGCCGAGCCTCGGGGCGCTGCCGGGATGGCAGACTCTGACCCCATGAGGGAGACCACGGTCGGCATCGGGGCGGGAGCCGAGAACGTCACGGGCGGGGCGGGCGGCACCGACATGGTGCTCAACATCGGCCCGCAGCACCCGGCGACCCACGGCGTGCTGCGCCTGCGCCTGGTGCTGGACGGCGAGCGCATCGTCAGCGCCGAGCCGGTGATCGGCTACATGCACCGGGGTGCGGAGAAGCTCTTCGAGGCCCGGGACTACCGGCAGATCATCATGCTGGCGAACCGGCACGACTGGCTCTCGGCCTTCTCCAACGAACTGGGCGTGGTGCTCGGCGTCGAGCGGATGCTCGGCATGGAGGTGCCCGAGCGGGCGGTGTGGATCCGCACCCTGCTGGCCGAGCTGAACCGCGTCCTCAACCATCTGATGTTCCTCGGCTCCTACCCGCTGGAGCTGGGCGGGATCACCCCGATCTTCCACGCCTTCACCGGCCGCGAGGACCTCCAGCACGTGCTGGAGGAGGCCTCGGGCGGCCGGATGCACTACATGTTCAACCGGGTCGGCGGCCTCAAGGAGGACCTGCCGGCCGGCTGGCTCGGCCGGGTCCGCGCCGCCGTCGCCGTCGTCCGCTCCCAGCTGCCGGTCTTCGAGGACCTCGTGCTGGGCAACGAGATCTTCCGTGCCCGCACCGCCGGGGTCGGCGTCCTGACCCGGGCGCAGGCCGAGGCGTACGGCGCCAGCGGCCCGATCGCGCGGGCGAGCGGGCTGGACCTCGACCTGCGCCGGGACGAGCCCTACCTGGCGTACGGCAGCGAGGAGCTGCGGCAGGTGCTGACCGTGGTCACCCGCGAGGAGGGCGACTGCCTGGCCCGCTTCGAGTGCCTGCTGGAGCAGACCGCCAACGCGCTCGACCTCGCCGACGCCTGCCTCGACAAGCTGGCCACGCTCGCTCCCGGGCCGGTCAACCTGCGGCTGCCCAAGGTGCTCAAGGCCCCGGAGGGCAGCACCTATGCCTGGACCGAGAACCCGCTCGGCGTCAACGGCTACTACCTGGTGTCGCGCGGCGACAAGACGCCGTGGCGGCTGAAGCTGCGCTCGGCCTCGTTCAACAACATCCAGACCCTGACCGAGCTGCTGCCGGGGACGCTGGTCGCGGACATGGTGGCGATCCTGGGCTCGATGTTCTTCGTCGTCGGCGACATCGACAAGTAGCCGGCCGGGGGCGGGCCGGGCCCGCCCCCGGGGTGCGCCGCGGGGGCGCTCCCGCTCCGGTCACTTCTTCGGCACCTTCGGCCGCTTCGCCGGGTCGGCCGGGTGCGGGGCCACCTTGCGGTCGCCCTTGGTGGCGATCCGCTCCTCGCAGAGGCCGGCCAGCGTCCTGTACGCGGCCCGGCCCATCAGCTCGGTGAGCTCCGGGCGGTAGCTGACGTACACCGGGTCGGCGCCCTGGTGGGCGTCCGGGCTGCCGGTGCACCACCAGTGCAGGTCGTGGCCGCCCGGGCCCCAGCCCCGGCGGTCGTACTCGCCGATGGTGACCTGGAGGTAGCGGGTGTCGTCCGGCCGGTCGATCCAGTCGTAGGTCCGGCGCACCGGCAGCTGCCAGCAGACGTCCGGCTTGGTCTCCAGCGGCTCGCGGCCCTCCGCGAGCGCCAGCGCGTGCAGGGCGCAGCCCCCTCCGCCGGCGAAGCCGGGGCTGTTCACGAAGATGCAGGCGCCGCCGACCCGCCGGGTCTGGCGGTCGCCGTCCTCGTCGAACATGGTGATGCCGCCGTCGAGCCTGAGCCGGCCCTTGGCGTCGGTGCCGTGCGCGTGGTTCTCCCACAGTTCCGGGGTCAGCCGGGCCGCGTGGCCGGCCACGCGCTTCTCGTCGTCCTCGTCCGAGTAGTGCGCGCCCAGGGTGCAGCAGCCGTCGGACTCGCCCCGGCCCTCGCGGATGCCCTGGCAGCCCTGGCCGAAGATGCACGACCAGCGGGAGGTCAGCCAGGTCAGGTCGCAGCGGAAGACCTGCTCCTCGTCCTCGGGGTCGGTGAACTCGACCCAGGCGCGCGGGAAGTCGAGCGGGACCTCGGGGCGGAGTTCGGAGCGGAGGGTCGGCATCGCCAGGTCGACGGCGCCCGGGCCGCCGCTCCCGGACTTCTTCCTGCCGCCCTTGGGGGTGCCGCTGTGCTGGGACGTGTCTGCTGCTGCCACCCGGCAAGGGTAGAGCCTCCGCGGAGCTGCGAACCGTCCGTGGTCGCGCGGTTCACGGCGAGTTCACCGCCGGGCCCGGTGAACGCCCGGTCAACACCGGCCGAATGCTGTTCGAACCGGGGCCCCGGTCCGGCCCGGGCCGACCGCCCCGGGCCGCGATCAGTACCCGGACCAGCACGAACACCGGCACGACCGGTCTCGTTCGGCGTGAGATCGCGTAGCGTGGAGGGTTATGCGACTCGGTGTGCTCGACGTAGGTTCCAACACGGTCCACTTCCTGGTGGTCGACGCCCACCCGGGCGCCGCCCCGCTGCCCGCGTACTCCCACAAGGCCGAGCTGCGGCTCGCCGAACTGCTCGACGAGCAGGGCGCGATCGGCGGGTCCGGGGTCGAGAAGCTGATCGGCATGATCGCTTCCTCGCTGCGGGTCGCCGAGGACAAGGGCGTGGTCGACATACTGCCCTTCGCCACCTCGGCCGTGCGCGAGGCCGCCAACGGCGAGGAGGTGCTCCGCCGGGTCGCCGAGGAGACCGGGGTCGAACTGCGGGTGCTCTCCGGCCAGGACGAGGCCCGGCTCACCTTCCTCGCGGTCCGCCGCTGGTTCGGCTGGTCCTCCGGCCGGCTGCTCAACCTCGACATCGGCGGCGGCTCGCTGGAGATCGCCTGCGGCCTGGACGAGCAGCCGGACGTGGCCTGCTCGGTGCCGCTGGGCGCCGGCCGGCTGACCGCCCGCTGGCTGCCCGGCGACGTCGCCGACCCCGAGCGGCTGCGCGAGCTCAGACGGCACATCCGGGCCGAGATCGCCACCGTCGTCGGCGAGATCTCCCGGCTCGGCGCGCCGGACCACGCCGTCGCCACCTCCAAGACCTTCAAGCAGCTGGCCCGGATGACCGGTGCCGCCCCGGCCGACGCGGGCCCGTACGCGGACCGCCGGCTCACCCGCCACAACCTCGCCGCCTGGCTGCCCCGGCTGTCCGCGATGACCGTCGCCGAGCGGGCGCAGATCCCCGGGGTGTCCGAGGGCCGCGCCAAGCAGCTGCTCGCGGGCGCGCTGGTCGCCGACGCGGCCATGGACCTGTTCGGCCTGGCCGAGCTGGACGTCTGCCCCTGGGCGCTGCGCGAGGGCATCATCCTGCGCCGGCTGGACGCCATGGACAGCCCGGCCGACCGCCGCCGGCCCGTGCTCACCCCCTGACCGCAGGGGGCGGGGCGGCCTGGCGCGCGCCGACCGGCTCCCCGTTCCGGGCGCGGTCCGCTTACGCTGTCTCCCGTGGCGCAACCAGCGGACGAGGACGGGACGCGGGAGGGCCGTGCGCCCCGGGACGGGAAGCCGCGGCCGGACGCCCCGCGCCGCGCCGGGCGCCGCACCGGACCTGACCCCGCTCCGGACGTCGTTGCGGACACCGACCCGACCCCTGGCCCGGACACCGGTCCCGGGGCTCCCGCGCCGGCCCGCAAGCTCGGCAAGGCGGTCAAGGGCGTCAGGCCGGCGAAGGGCGTCAAGGCGGTGCAGGCGGCCCGGGAGGCGGCCGGCGGCGTCGCCGAGAAGGCCGCCCGCAAGGCCGCCAGCCGCGCGGCCGGCAAGGCCACGAAGGCGACCAAGGCGACCGAGGCGTCCAGAACGACCGGGGCCACCGGGCCCACCGGTGCGACCGGACCCGCCGCGGCCGCCGGGGCGGCGAAGACCGCCAGGACGCGCAAGGGGCCCAAGGCCCCCGGCGCCGAGCCCACCCGCACCGCCCGGGCGGCCGGCGCCGCCAAGGCCGCCGTCCAGTCCGTGAAGTCGGTCAAGGCCGCCCGCCAGGCCGCCGCCCGCCCGCCGCTGCTGCGCACCACCGACCGCCTGGTCCTGCCCCCGCACCCGGCCCTGCACATCCCGGACACCAAGGTCGTGCTCTCCACCGCCTCGGTCTACCCGGCCACCACCGCGGTCGCCTTCGAGCTGGCCGCCAAACTCGGCTACGACGGTGTCGAGGTGATGGTCTGGAACGACCCGGTCAGCCAGGACGTCGAGGCGCTGCGCCGGCTCTCCGACGCCCACCGGATGCCGGTCCTCGCGGTGCACGCGCCGTGCCTGCTGATCACCCAGCGGGTGTGGAGCACCGACCCGTGGACCAAGCTGGTCCGTGCCCGCGCGGCGGCCGAGAAGCTCGGCGCGAGCGCGGTGGTGGTCCATCCGCCGTTCCGCTGGCAGCGCCAGTACGCCCGGGAGTTCGTCGAGGGCATCCACCGGATGGCGGGCGAGACGGACGTCCGTTTCGCGGTCGAGAACATGTACCCGTGGCGCTACAAGGACCGCGAGATGCTGGCGTACGCGCCGGGCTGGGACGTCACCGAGGAGGAGTACCGGCACTTCACCATCGACCTGTCGCACGTCGCCACCTCGCGGGTGGACGCCTTCGCGATGGTCGAGCGGATGGGCGACCGGCTCGCCCACATCCACCTGGCGGACGGCTCCGGCTCCGGCAAGGACGAGCACCTCATCCCCGGCCGGGGCAAGCAGCCCTGCGCCGAACTGCTGGAACACCTCGCCCGGACCGGCTTCGACGGCCACGTCGTGCTGGAGGTCAACACCCGCCGCTCCGCGTCGCCCGCCGAACGCGAGGCCGACCTGGCCGAGGCCCTCGCCTTCACCCGCTTGCACCTGGCCACCCCCGCGCGCGTACGCTGACGGCACACGAACTGCCGTCCACAGGGGGACACATGGCGGAAAAGACCGGGCCCGGGCCGAGCAGCGACTTCCGTGAACTGGCGAAGTCCTTCGGCGGCGTGGCGGCGGAGTACGACCGGGCCAGGCCCTCGTACCCGCAGGAGTTGTTCGACGCGCTGGAGCGGCTGGCCGGGCGCGGCCTGAAGGGCGCGCGGGTGCTGGACGTCGGCGCCGGCACCGGCATCTCGACCCGGCTGCTGGCCGCCCGCGGCGCCGACGTGCTCGCGGTGGAACCGACCGCGGGCATGGCCGAGCAGTTCCTCGCCGTCTCGCCCGGGCTCGGCCTGGTCCGCGGCAGCGGCGACGAGCTGCCCTTCCACGACGGCTCGGCGGACTTCGTCACCTACGCCCAGGCCTTCCACTGGACCCGCCCGGAGCGCTCGGTGCCCGAGGCGATCCGGGTGCTGCGGCCCGGCGGCGCGCTGGCCGTCTGGTGGAACGTGAAGGACAGCGGCGTGGCCTGGGTGCGGGCGATGGGCGAGCGGCTCGCCGCCGCGCTGCCCACGAGCTACCACGGCTACGGCGCCGTGAACGAGATCGGCTCCCACCTCGCCCCGTACGACCTGCGGACCGAGCACGCCGTGCTCCGCTGGGAGCGCCGGATCACCGTCGACCACCTGATCACCGACCTCACCTCCCGCTCCTACCTCGCTGTCCTCACCCCGGAGCAGCGCGCACCGCTGCTGGCGGTCGAGCGCGAGGCCCTGCTGGCGGAGTTCCCGGACGGCACGGTGGTCGAGCCGTACGTGCTGGACCTGACCGTCGCGGTCACCCCGTCCTGACCCGCGCCGGGGGCGGCCCGGCCCCGGGGTGCGGCCACCCGGCTGACCGCATCGCGGACGCCGGGTCCGCCGCCCGGACGGCGGGCGTAGGCTCGACAGACACAGTGGTCCCGCACCCTCCTGATCGAGCGGGGCCGCCAGCCAGCCTCCGAAGGAGTCGAGCACAGTGCCCGAGCTGAGGTCCCGTACGGTCACCCACGGTCGCAACATGGCAGGCGCCCGGGCGCTTCTCCGGGCGGCCGGCGTAGCCCGCGAGGACTTCGGCAAGCCGATCGTCGCGGTCGCCAACTCCTTCACCGAGTTCGTCCCCGGTCACACCCACCTCCAGCCGGTCGGCCGGATCGTGTCCGAGGCGATCAAGCAGGCCGGCGGCATCCCCCGCGAGTTCAACACCATCGCGGTGGACGACGGCATCGCGATGGGCCACAGCGGCATGCTCTACTCGCTGCCCTCGCGCGACCTGATCGCCGACTCGGTCGAGTACATGGTCAACGCGCACTGCGCGGACGCACTGATCTGCATCTCCAACTGCGACAAGATCACCCCCGGCATGCTGATGGCCGCCCTGCGGCTGAACATCCCCACGGTGTTCGTCTCCGGCGGCCCGATGGAGGCCGGCAAGGCCACCCTGGTCGACGGCACGGTGCGCAAGCTCGACCTGGTCGACGCGATCTCCCAGGCGGTGAACGAGAACGTCTCCGACGAGGACATCGCGATCATCGAGGAGAACGCCTGTCCGACCTGCGGCTCCTGCTCGGGCATGTTCACCGCCAACTCGATGAACTGCCTCACCGAGGCGATCGGCCTCTCGCTGCCCGGCAACGGCTCGCTGCTCGCCACCCACACCGCCCGCCGGGCGCTGTACGAGGCCGCCGGCCGGACCGTGGTCGAGATCACGAACCGGCACTACGGCCAGGACGACGACTCCGTCCTGCCGCGCTCGATCGCCTCCCGCGCCGCCTTCGAGAACGCGATGGCCCTCGACATCGCCATGGGCGGCTCGACCAACACCATCCTCCACCTGCTCGCCGCCGCCCAGGAGGCCGAGCTGGACTTCGACCTGCGGGCCATCGACGCGATCTCCCGCAAGGTGCCGTGCCTGTCCAAGGTCGCGCCCAACGGCGCCTACTACATGGAGGACGTGCACCGGGCCGGCGGGATCCCCGCCATCCTCGGCGAACTGCACCGGGGCGGGCTGCTGAACGAGGACGTGCACACCGTGCACTCCGACTCGCTCACCGAGTGGCTCAAGACCTGGGACGTGCGCGGCGGCTCGCCGTCCGCCGAGGCCGTCGAGCTGTGGCACGCCGCCCCCGGCTGCGTCCGCTCCGCCGAGGCCTTCTCGCAGTCCGAGCGCTGGGAGTCGCTGGACACCGACGGCGCGGGGGGCTGCATCCGCTCGGTCGAGCACGCCTACTCCGTCGAGGGCGGACTCGCCGTGCTGTACGGCAACCTCGCCGAGGACGGCTGCATCGTGAAGACCGCCGGTGTCGACGAGTCGATCTGGACGTTCAGCGGCCCGGCCGTCGTGGTCGAGTCCCAGGAGGACGCGGTCGAGGCGATCCTCGCCAAGCGGATCAAGGAGGGCGACGTCGTCGTCATCCGCTACGAGGGTCCGAAGGGCGGCCCCGGCATGCAGGAGATGCTCTACCCGACCTCCTTCCTCAAGGGCCGGGGCCTGGGCAAGGCCTGCGCGCTGGTCACCGACGGCCGCTTCTCCGGCGGCACCTCGGGCCTGTCGATCGGCCACGCCTCCCCGGAGGCCGCGTCCGGCGGCACCATCGCCCTGGTCGAGGACGGCGACACCATCGCCATCGACATCCCGGGCCGGCGGATCGCGCTGGAGGTCCCGGCCGAGGTCCTGGACGAGCGCCGCCGCGTCCTGGAGGCCGGCCACGGCTACCGGCCGAAGAACCGCGACCGCCAGGTCAGCCAGGCCCTGCGCGCCTACGCCGCGATGGCCACCTCCGCCGACAAGGGCGCCGTCCGGGACGTCAGCAAGCTCGGCTGACCCCCACCGCGACCACGAGGCGCCGTCCCGGCCACCGGGACGGCGCCTCCGGCTTTCCCGGCCACCGGGGATAATCGGATCCGTGACCCAGGAACGCACCCCCAGCACCCAGCCCGCCGGCGCCCCCGAGCCGCAGCCGATCCGCTGGTTCGGCACCAGCTGGGTCGGGCGCGGCGGCGACTACCGGCTGCGCCGCGTGCTCGTCCCGGTCGGGGCGCTGCTCGCCGCCGCGGCCGGCGCCTTCGTGCTGCGCCTCGCCGTCGAGGGCATCCAGGTCGCCGACAACGGCGGCTTCCTCAACGGACTGCTGGTCGCCGCCGTCGCGGTCTGCTCGCTGCTCGCCGCGCTGCGCACCTGGAAGCTGCTCACCGAGGGCCGGGACGCGCTGACCGGCTGGATGGCCGAGGACAGGTCGCTCGGCGTGGTCTGGGTGATCGGCGGGGTCGGCTCCCTGCTCGCCTACTTCCTCCGCGCCCTGCGCGAGGCCCCCGGCGAGGCCCTCCACCGGGCCGCCTACGAGCAGGCGCTCGCCCAGCACGAGCGGCGGCAGGCCGGCCGCAGCGGCCGGCCCGGCAGCACGGGCCCGGGCCGGGGCCGGCGCAAGCGCTGAGCCACCGGCCCGGCGCCGGTCAGCTGCGGCTGACGGTCCCGCAGAGGCCGTCCGTGCTGAGTTCGCCCCGGCGGTCGTACGGGTCCGAGGTCGGACCGGACTGGTCGGGGTTCGGGGCCCCGGCGGCCGCGAACTGGTCGAACTGCGGGTGGTACCAGCCGTCGTACACCCCGCACTCGCTGTTCCCGGACTCGGACAGGTGCCGCTGGAAGTAGAGCCGGTCCCGCTCGACCGAGAACTTCGCCGGGTCGTAGAAGCGGAAGGTGTCCGCCCGGCGCACGACGGTGCGGGTCGTCCAGGTGTCCCCGGGCACGTCCGCCACCGGGGTGACCAGGCCGACCGGCTTCGCGGTGGCGTTCCCGCCGGGGGCGGGGTCGCGCGGCGGGCGCGGGGACAGCGAGGGCTTGGGCGCGGCGGCGCGCCCGGCGGCGTCCGGGCCGGGCCGGAGCGGGTAGACGTAGGTGAAGTCGGTGTGCACCAGCACGCCGCGCTTGCCGTCGCCCTCGACACTGATCGAGCCCTGGACGCGGTAGACCCCGCCGACCGGGATCGCGTCGCGCGCGTCGAAGCGGCTGAACCACGTCAGCGGGTCGTCGTCGTAGGAGGGTGTGGCCAGCGCCTTCTCGGCCTCCGCCCGGTCCTCGGGGCCGAGCAGGGCGAGGGCCGCCTCCGGCCGGCCGCCGGCCACCGTCCGGGGGTCCAGGTTGGCGGCCGCCAGGTACCGCTTGACCAGCTCGACCTGGGCGGCGACCTGGTCGGCGCCGAACACCCCGATCCTGGTGACGGTGCTCGGATCGGGCCCGAAGACCTCGATGCCGGTGGGCCAGTTCTCGGCGGGGGAGCCCGCCCAGGGGCGGTCGACGGTCGGCTGCGCCGGGTCGACCGGGGGCGGCGCGGTGGTCGGCCGGCCGGACTCGGGCGCGACGCTCCGCACGGGCGCGGCGGCGGACCCGGAGCCGTCGCCGAACCGCGTCGAGTACCAGGACCGCAGACCGTCGACGTTCAGCGCGGCGAGCACCAGGGCGACGGTGAGCACCACGAACAGCGGCGTCCGCCACTCCCGGGCCCGGCGCGGCCGGGGGTTGCCCCACGGGTCGACCGGCCGCGGCCGGCGGGCGAAGCGCCGCTTCGGCCGGGGCCCGTCGTTCACCGACCGGCGGCCGCCGGGGTCGACCGGCGGCGTGTGCTGCCAGCGGGCCGCGAGCATCCGGGTGCGGCCCGCCTGTTCCTTGACGGTCGCGCCGCGGACGAACTCCTCGTCGAGCACGAGGTCGGCGAACGGGTCCTTCCCGTCCGTCCCGTCCTTCGGATGCCCGGACGGGCGCGGTTCTGGGTCTTCGGCGATCGGCATCGCGCCAGTATGCCGAGGGGGTGCGACGGACGTTCGATCGGGGCCGCACCACCGGGTGAACACCCCCGGCGCGGGCCGGGCGGCCGACCACCCGTTTCCTCCCGGAACGTCAGTTCTTGTCGCGGGCGCGCTTCACCGAGCCGACCACCCCCGCCACGCCCAGGACCATGACCGCCGGGAACAGCGAGGTGAAGAACGCCTCGAACACGCCCGCGTCGCCGAGGAACAGCTGGACCAGGGTGTTCAGGAGGAGCAGTCCGCCCGCCGCCGGGAGCGCGGCCTGCCAGGGATGCTCGTTCGCCCACGCGGCCAGCCGCCGGTCGGTGGTGTCGCGGCGCAGCCGGCCGCCCACCGTGCCGACCAGGAAGAAGAAGAACAGGGCGACGCCGGCCGGACCGGCCAGCATGCTCGACGACCAGTCCCCGTCGATCAGATCGATCACCAGGTCCGTCGCCCCCACCAGTGCACCGACCCCCGCGGCCGTCCGCCACGGGCCCAAGGTCGCCGCGGCGACGGCGACCTGCCGGTTCTCACGTCGGGACATCTCTCCGTGTGCCATGCCTCCACGGTGCGCCCGCGCCCACCGCCGGGCCATAGGGGAGAACCCCGAGATTCGCCCTAGGGGGTGTCCGCGGTGCTCGCGTCACGGCCCCGGCGGCCCCGGCGGGACCCGGCGGACACCCTCCGGGGGTGCCACCGCGCGGGGTGCCCGCAGAGTGGACGGTGCCGCCCGGGGGCCGGGCGCGGTGCGAGGATGGCCGGGGCAGTGGGACCCGGGACCGTAGGCAAGGAGCGGCCATGACCAGCAGCGCGGCACACGGACAGAAGATCGCCTTCCTCGGCACGGGCAAGATCGGGGAGGCCCTGCTCTCCGGTCTGCTGCGGGCCGGCAAGGACCCGGCGGACGTCCTGGTGACGGCCCGCCGGCCCGAGCGGGCCGTCGAGCTGGCCGCCAGGTACGGGGTCGGCGCGGTGGGCAACGCCGAGGCCGCCAAGCTCGCGGACACCCTGATCCTCGCGGTGAAGCCGCAGGACATGGGCACCCTGCTGGACGAGCTGGCGCCGCACATCGCCCCCGACCGGCTGGTGATCTCGGCCGCGGCCGGCATCCCCACCGCCTGGTTCGAGGCCAGGCTGGCGCCCGGCACCCCGGTGGTCCGGGTGATGCCGAACACGCCCGTCCTGGTGGACGAGGGCATGAGCGTCATCTCCGGCGGGTCGCACGCCGCCGAGGCGCACCTGGAGCGGGCGGAGGAGATCTTCCGCTCGGTCGGCAAGGCGCTGAGGCTGCCGGAGTCCCAGCAGGACGCGGCGACCGCCCTCTCCGGCTCCGGCCCGGCGTACTTCTACTTCCTGGTCGAGGCGATGACCGACGCGGGCATCCTGCTCGGGCTGCCCCGGCAGGTCGCGCACGACCTGATCGTGCAGTCGGCGATCGGCGCCTCGGTGATGCTGCGGGACTCCGGGGAGCACCCGGTGAAGCTGCGCGAGGCGGTCACCTCGCCGGCCGGCACCACCATCTCGGCCATTCGCGAGCTGGAGAACCACGGGGTGCGGGCGGCCCTGCTGAGCGCCCTGGAGGCGGCCCGGGACCGCTCCCGGGAGCTGGCCTCCGGCGGCAGGTAGGCCGCCCAGTAGGCTCGGCCGCATGGCCTACGACCTGGTGATCTTCGACAACGACGGTGTGCTGGTGGACAGCGAGCCGCTCTCCAACCGGCTGCTCGCCGAGTACCTCACCGAACTCGGCTACCCGACCACGATCGAGGACTCCTACCGGGACTTCATGGGCACCGCGGCCCACCGGATCCACGACGTGATCGCCGAGCGCCACGACGGCGCGAGGCTCCCGGAGGGCTTCGACGAGCTGTTCCACGCCCGGGTGTTCGCCGCGTTCGGGGCCGAACTCACCGCTGTGCGGGGCGCGGAGGCGCTGCTGAAGGAGCTCGGGCGGAGCTCCGTGCCGTTCTGCCTGGCCTCCTCGGCGCACCACGAGTGGATCCGCACCGCCCTGGACGTCACCGGTCTGCGCGGGTGGTTCCCCGAGGAGCGGATCTTCAGCGCGCAGGACGTCGGTGTCGGCAAGCCGGCGCCCGACCTCTTCCTGCACGCCGCCCGCACCCTCGGCGTCGACCCGGCCCGCTGCCTGGTGCTGGAGGACAGCGTCAACGGTGTGCTGGCCGCCCGGGCCGCCGGGATGGACGTGTACGGCTACACCGCCCTCACCGACCCGGCGAGGCTGACGGCGGCGGGCGCCACCGGTCTGATCGGGGACCTCGCCGAGGCCGCCGCGCTGCTCGACCGGTAGCGCTCCGGGACCGCCCGGGGGTGGGGCACCGGCGCCGGTGCCCCACCCCGTTCTCATGGTGAGCGATCAGCAGGCGTAGTTCGGCTGGACGTTCCAGTAGTCCAGCTTCGACCAGGTCTGCGGACCGACCTCGCCGTCCTGCTGGATGTGCACACAGTTCTGGAAGTACAGGACGGCGTTGCGGGTGGCCTGGCCGAACACGCCGTCGGCGATCAGCTTGTAGCCGCGGTCCGGGTGGATGGAGCGGTTGAGCTCGCACTGCAGCTCGCGCACCGCGTCACCGGTGGCACCGGCCTTCAGCAGCGGCTCGGCGGTGCTCCACTCGGAGCAGGGCTGGCCGCTGCTCGCGGCGGAGGCGGTGGTGGCGGTGGAGACGCCGCCGGCGAACACGAGACCGGCGACGGCCAGGCCGGTGATGATCCTGCGCATGGGGTTCCCTCCCTGTGAACGCGTGCCGGGGCCGGCACACGGTCGGTGCGTCCGGCGCGGTGCCGGACTGGCGACGACTCTGCTCGTCCGGGGACCGACGACCAAGGTCCGGAACGTCCCGAGCCGTCCCCACCCCGTCCCGGGACGGCTGTGGGACGGCTGTGGGACGGCTGTGGGACGGCGCCGGCGACGACGCCGCAGGTGGGTCCGGGGCCGCCGATCGGCCGTCCCACGCGCACACCCCCTCCCGCGAACGCCCGTCAGCGCCTACGCTCTCGCCACCGACCGCCGTACCGGCCAGTAGTGAGGTGGATGTGCCTACCGAGAGTGCCTGCCGTTCCGGGAGCGACGCGGGGGACGGGAGCGCGGGGGGCGGGAGCGTCCCGGTCACGCCGCGGCTCCGGGCCGGCCGGGCCGCACTGGCCGCGAGCTTCCTCCTCCAGGGCGTCACCTTCGCCCTGCTGGTCACCTGCATCCCGGAGATCCAGGACCGCTACGGGCTGAGCGACTCGCTGCTGCCGCTGTTCCTGGCCGCGGTGCCGGTACTGGCCGGGGTGGGGTCGATCGCCTCCGAGCGACTGGTGCGCCGGACCAGCGCGCGGGCCGTGCTGCGGGTGGTCCAGCCGGCGGTCTGCGCCACTCTGGCCGCCGCCGGTCTGGGCGAGGAGCTCTGGCAACTGGCCCTGGCCCTGGGTGCGTTCGGTCTGCTGGTCGGCGCGTTGGACGCGAGTATGAACATGCTCGGGGTCGGGCTCCAGCACCGCTACGGGCGCTCGGTGATGCTGGGCTTCCATGCCGCGTTCAGCCTCGGCGGCATCGTCGGCGCGGCCGTCGCGGGTCTCGGCGCGCACTTCGGGCTCGGCCTGCCGGTGCTGTTCGGGGCGGCGGCCGGGGTGGTCGCTCCGCTCGCGCTGCTGGCCGGGCGCCGGTTCGCCGGACCGGCCGAACTCGGCGACGCGGTGCGGGAGGCCGCCGCGGCCGCGGCCCGGTCGATCCCCTGGCGGCCGCTGCTGCCGCTCTGCCTGGTGATGGCCTTCGCCTACATCGCCGACGCCTCGGTCTCCAACTACAGCGTCAAGTACCTGACCGACGGTCTGGGCAGCCCCGAGGACGTCGCCAAGCTCTCGTACCTCGGCTACATGGTCGCGATGCTGCTGGGCCGGGCGCTCGGCGACCGCGCGGTGCAGCGCTGGGGTGCCGTCCCGGTGGTGCGGTCCGGAGCCGCGCTGTCCGCGCTCGGCTTCGCGCTGGCCGCCGCCGCGCCCGCCGCCTGGGCCGGGATCGCCGGGTTCACCGTGCTGGGGCTGGGGATCTGCGCGATCATCCCGCAGGTGTTCGCGGCCGGCGGGCGGCTGTTCCCGGCCGACTCGGACGCCGCGGTGGCCCGGCTCAATCTGTTCAACTACGTCGGGTTCCTGGTGGGTTCGCCGCTGGTGGGGGCACTCGCGGACGCGAGTTCGTACCGCTGGGCACTGCTGGCGCCGATGCTGCTGGTGCTGGCGGTGCTGCCGCTGGCGGACCGCTTCGCCCCGGCGGCGTCGTCCCCGGCGCCCGCCGGTCCGTCCGCCGGTCCGGCCGTTCGGGACGCCGTCCGGGGCACGCCGTAGGGCGCGCCGCCGGGGGAGCGGGGGCCGGACTCAGGGCGTCGCCTCCCTGATCTCCGTCAGTGACTCGTCCAGGATCGCCTTCGCGCGGCTGAACCAGTCGGTGAGCACGGCGATCTCGGCCGGGGTGTAGTCGGCGAAGAGGCCGTTGATCCGTCCGTAGAACGGTCCGTAGACCTCCATGATCCGGTCCTGCGCGGCCGCCTCCAGCACCACCCGCACCCGGCGCCGGTCGCCCGGATCGGCCTCGCGCCGGGCGTACCCGGCCTTCTCCAGCCGGTTGATCACGCCGGTGACCGCACCGGTGGTCAGCTGCGCGCGCTCGGCGAGGTCGCCCGCGGCGAGGGCCTCGCCGGCCGTCGCCGCCTCGATCAGGAAGCCGATGCAGGTCAGGTCGGTGACGTTCAGGCCGAGCCGCGCCGCGATGTCCTGCTGGCCGAACTGCGCAAGCGCGATCATCCGGTCCATCGCGTAGAGCGCCTGCTCGGGCGACGCCTCGGGGCGCGGCTTGCCCTCCACGGGAAATCTCCTTAGCATCTAAGTTACTTACCTCGTGAGATAAGACATCAGTCCGTTCGCGGACGGGAGCCCGGGCGGACCCGTCCATCACACCAAACGAGGACACATGGGCGCACACGCCGATCACGACATGGGCCACACCGTCGCAGGCTGGACCGGCACCGCCGTCGTCACCCTGGGCTTCGCCGTCGCGGGCGCCGCCTTCGTCGCGGGCTCCGGGTCGGGACTCTGGGCGGGCGCGGCGCTGATCCTGCTGGGGGCCCTCGCCGCCTGGGCGCTCCACCTGGCCGGCCGGGGCAAGGCCACCGGGCCGCGGCCGCCGGAACTGCGGCACTGGCGCACCCCCGACCCGGCCGGCCGACACGGCCACCCCGACTGCCTCGGCTGCCGGCTGGCCGGCCGCCGGTCCGCCCGGGCCACCGGCCCGGCCGCGACCCGCGCCACCGTCGGCGCGGCCGCGCCCGCCGCCGCGCCCGCCCCGGGAGCGGGCGCCCGGGTCTGACTCCCGTACCGCGGGCGTTCAAGGACCCGTTGCCGGGCCGCACGGCCGCCACCCACTACGGTGGAGGCCATGCCCGACGCCGAGCGCGACCCCTCCTGCGGCCTGCACCTCTTCTGGGACGAGGCGGTCACCGCCTACGACTTCGGCCCGGGCCACCCCATGGACCCCACCCGGCTGTCGCTCACCATGCGCCTGGTCGAGGACCTCGGCCTGGCCGGCGGACCGGGCGTCACCGTCCGCTCCGCGCCGGCCGCGGGCGACTCCACCCTCCGCCTGGTGCACACCGCGGAGTACGTCGAGGCGGTCAAGCGCGCCGCCGCCCACCCCGACCGGCAGGATCCGCGGCACGGCCTCGGCACCGACGACAACTGGTCCTTCCCCGCCGTCCACTCCGCCTCCGCGCTGATCGCCGGCCAGTCGGTCGCCGCCGCCGAGGCCGTCTGGCGCGGCGAGACCCCGCACGCCGTCAACTTCGCCGGCGGGCTGCACCACGCGATGCCCGACCGCGCCTCCGGCTTCTGCGTCTACAACGACCCGGCGCTCGCCATCGCCCGGCTGCTCGAACTCGGCGCCGAGCGGATCGCCTACGTCGACGTGGACGTCCACCACGGCGACGGCGTCCAGCAGGCGTTCTGGGACGACCCCCGGGTGCTCACCGTCTCGCTGCACGAGCACCCGGCCACGCTCTTCCCGCAGACCGGCTGGAGCACCGAGACCGGCGGCCCGGGTGCCGAGGGCTCCGCCGCCAATCTCCCGCTGCCGGCCGGCACCGGGGACGCCGGCTGGCTGCGCGCCTTCCACGCCCTGGTGCCCGAGCTGCTCGCCGCCTTCCGCCCGCAGGTCCTGGTCACCCAGCACGGTGCCGACACCCACCTGGAGGACCCGCTCGCCCACCTCGCCGTCACGGTGGACGCCCAGCGGGCCATCGCCGAGGAACTGCACGGGCTGGCGCACGAGCACGCCGACGGCCGGTGGATCGCGCTCGGCGGGGGCGGCTACGCGGTCGTCGACGTCGTCCCGAGGGCCTGGACCCATCTGGTGGCCACCGCCGCGGGCCGGCCGGTCGACCCGGCCACCGAGACCCCGGAGTCCTGGCGCGCCGAGGTCTACCGGCGGACCCGGGGCCCCGCGCCGCTGCGGATGACCGACGGCGCCCGTCCGGTCTGGCGCGACTTCGACGCGGGATACGATCCGGCCGACCGCCTCGACCAGGCGATCCTGGCCGCCCGCCGGGCCGTCCTGCCGCACCACGGCCTGCTGCCCTGACCGGATGCCGAAGGCCGCCGTCCGTTTGTGAGGACCTGGTGTCCGGTCGCGTTCCGTGCGCAGGCCGACCGGTACAGATCGCCGATCGACTACGTACTGCAACCGGCTTATCCCTCACCGTACGAGGACTGGGCTTCTCCCTCTTCCCACTGGTACCACCCATAACTACTCTGGGGATACACGTGTGCCGGTGGAGTCACCGGAGGGGAAGCCGGTGCCTTGCACACGGGTAAGGGTCGGGTGATGGTCATGAGTTCCGGCGAACGCCCCTTGCAGGACGTCGTCTTCCTGACCGTGGCCGAGGTGGCCGCGGTCATGCGGGTCTCCAAGATGACGGTCTACCGGTTGGTGCACAGCGGCGAGCTGCCCGCCATCCGGGTCGGCCGCTCGTTCCGGGTGCCCCAGCAGGCAGTGCACGAGTACCTCAAGGAGTCCTACGTGCGGCTCGAGAGCGCGTAGGCAAGGCCGGTCCGGGCGGGGTCCACCACCGGTGGGCCCCGTCTCCGTTCGCTCCGGATTCGCCTGCGGTTCGCCTGCTCCCGGGGTGCGATTACGACCCTGGGCGAGTGGACGGTAGGCTGGGCCCTCACGTCAGTCGTATGGACTCCGTCTCTCACGGGCGAGAGTCTCAGTGAGCGAGGGTTGTTCCGTGGGCTCTGTCATCAAGAAGCGTCGCAAGCGTATGGCCAAGAAGAAGCACCGCAAGCTTCTCAAGCGCACGCGCGTTCAGCGTCGCAACAAGAAGTAAGCGCCCCCGGCCGCGCTCGCGCGCCCAGCGCTTGGCACCGCCCGTCCTGGCCCTCCGGCCGGGGCGGGCGGTGCCGTTTTCCGGGCCCGGTCTCCGCGCCCGGCCCGCTCCTTCCTCCGCTCCTTCCCCCGGTCCGGGCGTCACCGGCCCGGTCGTTTCCCGGCCCGCCGGGGCGGCGCGGTACGGTGCACGCAGGTCTCCCGGGCCGAGGAATGGGGTGCAGCGCTGTGGGAACGGTCGTGCTCGTCACCGGCGTCGGCCGGCACCTGGGCGCCCGCTTCGCCGCCGAGCTGCGCCGCCGGCCGGGGGTGGACCTGGTGGTCGGCGTGGACGTGCAGCCGCCGGGCCCGGCGCTGCGCGCGCTCGCCGAGCCGGACGGGCCCGCCGCGCCGTACCGCTTCCACCAGCTGGACCTGCGCCGCCCCGCCGTGGCGCGGGTGATCGCCGAGCACGGCGTCGACACCGTGGTGCACCTCGCGGTCAGCGCCACCGGACTGGGCTCCACCAACCGCTCCGCGGTGAAGGAGTCCAATGTGATCGGCACCATGCAGCTGCTCGGCGCCTGTCAGAAGGCGCCGGGGGTGCGTCGGCTGGTGGTGAAGTCGACCACCGGCGTCTACGGCTCGGCACCGCGCGACCCGGCCGTCTTCAGCGAGCGGACCCAGCCGAAGACCCTGCCGGGCGGCGGCTTCGCCAAGGACGCGGTCGAGGTGGAGGGCTACGTCCGGGGCTTCGCCCGGCGCCGTCCGGACGTCGCGGTCACGGTGCTGCGGTTCGCCAACATCGTCGGCCCCGGCGCCGACACCCCGCTGACCGACTACTTCGCGCTGCCGGTCCTGCCGACCGTGCTCGGCTACGACCCCCGGCTGCAGTTCGCGCACGAGGACGACGTGGTCGAGGTGCTCTGCCGGGCCTCCTTCCCGGCCGAGCCGGGCACCGTGAACACCGGCACCGTCAACGTCGCCGGGGAGGGGGTGCTGCTGCTCTCCCAGTGCGCCCGCCGACTGGGCCGGCCGACCCTGCCGCTGCTGCTGCCGGCGGTCAGCTGGATCGCCGGACTGGCCCGGCAGACCCGGCTGGTCGACGTCTCGCCCGAGCACCTGCGGCTGCTGACCCACGGCCGGGTGGTGGACACCGCCCGGCTGCGCGAGGCCTTCGGCTACCGCCCGGTGTTCAGCACTCCGGAAGCCTTCGCGGACTTCGCCGCCGCGCAGTCGCCCGGCCTGCTGCCGCCCCGGCGGCTGACCGCCGTCACCGACGGACTGGCCGCGCTGCTCGGCCCGGAGGCCGGCCGCACCACCGGCCCGGCCACCCCCGCCCCGGGCGCCCCCGCCCGACCGCACCGACCGAGGAGCTGAACCCGCATGAGTGCCGCCGCCGAGAACGCGCCGGGCGAGGCGAAGGTCATCCCGATCGAGTCCGCCCCCAGCTGGAGCGAGTCGCCGGCCGACGGTTCCGGCCTGGCCGACCGGGTGGCCGGCGCCGTCGGCGGTGCGCTGGCCGGACGGCTCGGCGCCGCCGCGACCCGTGCGTTCGGCAAGGGCTGGGAGGACCGGGCCGCCGACGGCCTCGCCTTCCTGCGCCGCCGGATCACCGGTGACTACGAGGTGGACGAGTTCGGCTTCGACCGGGAGCTCACCGAGGAGGTACTGCTCGGGCTGCTGCGGCCGCTGGCGGAGAAGTACTTCCGGATCGAGGTGCGCGGGATCGAGAACATCCCGGCCGAGGGCGGCGCGCTGATCGTCGCCAACCACTCCGGGACGATCCCGCTGGACGCGCTGATGACCCAGGTGGTGATACACGACCACCACCCGCACCACCGGCACCTGCGGATGCTCGCCGCCGACCTGGTGTTCGTCCTGCCGGGGATCAACGAGCTGGCCCGCAAGGCCGGGCACACCCTGGCCTGCAACGAGGACGCCCAGGCGCTGCTGGAGCGCGGCGAACTGGTCGGGGTCTGGCCGGAGGGCTTCAAGGGGGTCGGCAAGCCGTTCTCCGAGCGGTACAAGCTCCAGCGCTTCGGCCGGGGCGGTTTCGTCTCCTCGGCGCTGCGGGCCCGGGTGCCGATCGTGCCGTGCTCGATCGTCGGCGCCGAGGAGACCTACCCGATGATCGGCGACTTCCGGACCCTGGCCCGGCTGCTGGGCCTGCCGTACGTGCCGATCACGCCGACCTTCCCGTGGCTGGGCCCGCTCGGGGCGGTGCCGCTGCCGACCAAGTGGATCATCGAGTTCGGCGAGCCGATCGCGACCGACGGGCACCCGGTGGAGGCGGCGGACGACCCGATGCTGGTCTTCGACCTGGCCGACGAGGTCCGGGAGACCATCCAGCACACGCTGTACCAGCTCCTGGTGCGGCGGCGCTCGGTCTTCTTCTGAGCCGGGCGCTCCGGACCGGGCGCTCCGGACCGGGCTCGCCGGACCGGGCGCCCGCCGGAGCCGGGGGGACGGGGGGGGGGGGGGGGGGGCCGCCCCCCCCCCCCGCCCCCCCCCCCCCCGCCGGCCGGGGCCCCCCCCCGCGGCCCCCCCCCCCGGCCCCCCCCCCCGGCCCCCCCGGCGGGGGGGGGGGGCGGGGGCGGGGGGGCGGCCCGGGGGGGGGGGGGGGGGGGGGGGCGGCCCCCCCCCCGCCCCCCCCCCCGCCGCATCCAGCCCCGCCGGATCCAGCCCTGCCGTGACCTGCTAGGTTCCCTCCCGGCGAACGTACGTACGAGGGGGCAGCACTGTGGTCGGGCTGGGAGCAATCGCGGGAATCGCACTGGTGGAACTCGGCATGGTGATGACGCCGGGGCCGAACATGATCTACCTCGTCTCCCGCTCGATCGCCCAGGGCCGCCGGGCCGGGCTGACCTCGCTGGCCGGGGTGGCCCTCGGCTTCCTGGTCTACCTGTTCGCGGTGTCCGCCGGGATCGCCACCGTCTTCGCGCTGGTGCCGGAGATCTACCTGGCGGTCAAGCTGGCCGGGGCCGGCTACCTGCTCTGGCTCGCCTGGAAGGCCGTCCGGCCCGGTGGCGGATCGGCCTTCGCACCGCAGGAACTGGAGCACGACAGCCCCCGCAAGCTCTTCCTGATGGGCCTGCTCACCTGCCTGCTCAACCCCAAGGTGGCGATCCTCTACATCTCGCTGCTGCCGCAGTTCGTCGACCCGTCCCGCGGCCACGTCGGCCTCCAGGGCGTGGTGCTGGGGCTGACCCTGATCGTGGTCGGGGTCGCGGGCAACGCCTTCTTCATCGTCACGGCCGGCTCCGTCGCCGGGTTCTTCTCCCGGCACCCGCTCTGGCAGCGCGTGCACCGCTACGTGGTGGGCACCGCCCTGGCCGGCTTCGCCGTCCGGATCGCCACCGAGCGTTCGGGCGCGGCGGTCGCCCTGCGCTGACCGCTGACCGCTGACCGCCGATGGCGGTGCGCGGCGCGGCCCGGTGCTCGGGCCGCGCCGCGCACCCCGGGCCGGCGCTCAGGCCGCGCGGCAGAGTCCCGTCGGGTCGGCGGCCGCGATCGGGGCCCGGGCGACGGCGACGCTCAGGGGGCGGGCCGCGGTCGCGGCCGCCGACCGGGTGCGTGCGAACACGACCAGGCGCAGCACCGCGAACCTGGCCACGCCCGCGAGCGCGGAGGCCGAGAGGTAGACGGCCTGCTCGGCGAGAGCGCCGGGCCGTGCCACCACCTGGTGCAGGACGAGCACCGCCGAGCAGGTCACCGCGTACGCGGCCGCCGCCGATCCGGCCGACTGGACGTGCTGCCGCCAGGTCGCGCGGCCGCCCGCGCCGAAGGTGAAGCGGGCGTGCAGCTCGGTCGCGAGCAGCGTGGAGACCACGGTGACCAGCGCGTTGACCAGGACCCAGGGGACCTGCGGGAGCCACGAGGCCAGGGCCGCCACGGCGAAGCTCGCGGCGACTCCCACCCCGCCGCCGCAGACCACGAAGCGGGCGAAGGCGACCAGGCCCCCGACCTCCGCCCGCCCCCGGCGCCGTACTGCCGCCACGATCCGCCCCCTCCGGTTCCCGCTCCCCCGGAACGCGCGCCCCGACCACCGGGCCGGGAGCGCGCATTTCCCCTTGGCATCAGCATGGCGTAAGCGATGGCGCCATGTCCAGTCCATGTGGCACCACAGTGGCACCACATGAGACGGGGGCGTGCCCTACCGGAACAGCCGGTCGCCGCTGTTCGCCATCCGGTGGGTGCCGCTGTGGCGGCCGACCCAGTCGCGGACGAGATTGACGGCGTTGGCGCACTGCCAGCTGTTGTCGTACTCGCGCACGCCGGTGAAGGCGCCGTAGCCCGCGATGATGCCGTCCACCCGGGCGTCGCCGAGGAGCTTGTCGACGTACCAGGGGTCGTTGTAGGTGGTCGTCCAGGAGAAGGTGGCCGCCAGTCGGCCGGCAGCCCGGTCGGCGGCGCCCTTCTTCAGTTCGGCGCAGGTGTTCCAGGTGGCCTCGGTGCAGTTGCCGAAGCCCTTGGTGATGTCGCTGTCCCCGTAGTCCATCACCCGCCGGCCGGCCGGGAAGCCGGAGCCGGAGCGGTCGAAGGCGCCGACCACCTGGTCGCGGGTGCCGGTCGTGGTGATGCCCTCCAGGGGACCGAGCCGGCCCGCGAGGCTCTGCCAGCCCCGGCCGCCGACGTCCGGGGTGCTGCCGCCGTGGTACTCGAAGAAGCCGTAGAGCACCTGGATCCCGGCGGCCGTCAGCCGCTGGGCCTTGTCGCGCAGACCGGCGACGCTGCAGGTGCGGTTCGGCGCCTCGCCGCAGTAGTTCGGGTCCTTGATGTCCAGCCAGACCAGTGACAGCCGGCGGCCCGCGGCGGCATGGGAGAGGATGCGGTCCAGCATGCTGTCGAAGCTGGGCCCGAGGCGGTTCTCGCCGGCCGAGGAGCAGTCGTGCCAGGCGCGCCACTCGTTCGGGTTCCACCAGGCGCAGACGTCGATCTCGATGGCGTTGGCGCCGTGGCCGATCGCGGCGTCCACCCCGTCCAGGGTGTCCACCCGGTGCGCGACGGCGTAGACCGGCCGGCGCGTGTCGGCGGCCTGTGCGGGGGACGCGAGCGCGGTGGCCCCGAGGATCCCGCACAGCGCCGCCACCAGGGTGTTCAGCAGGCGCGGGCGGATGCCGCGCGGGTGCTGGGTCGTCGTCACGAGGTCGCTCCCTTCTGGTCGTTCGTGCCGCTTCGGCACTTTTCTTGTCCGTCCTCCGACAATCGATATCACCAACGGTGCGTCAACGTACGGTGAACGGGGCGTTTCGCGGAGAACCGGGCAGCCGACGGCCGACCCGCCGCCATCGGCCCGCCGGCCTGCCGACCCGTCGCGGTACTCGTTCAGGGAGATCATCTACAGTGCTGTAGAAGTCGGCTGACGGAGGACCCGGTCCGGTCACGTCACGCCGAGCACCGAACGACAGGAGAAGCAGTGAAGTCGCGCATATTCGCGAAGGCCGCCCCCGCCCTCGTCGCCGCCGGGCTGGTGCTGGGCGCGCCCGCCGCGGCCCTGGCCGCCACGGTCTCCCCCGCCGTCGCCCGGGCCGGGGCGGCGGTCGCCCCGGCCGGGCCGGCCGCCGGCGTCGCCGTCGTCGCGCCCGCCGCCCCCGCCACCCTCCACGGCACCGCCCTCGCGGCGGGCGACAAGAAGGACGAGAAGAAGAAGGGCGGCTTCTTCAAGAAGCTCGGCATCGCCGTGATCGTCGTCGTCCTGCTGATCGTGCTCTTCGTGATCGGGCTGATCGTCGCGATCGTGCTCGCCCTGCGGGCGATCTTCCGGCGCCGCCGGGCGGCGTGACACCGCCCGGCCCGGGTCGGCACGCGCGCGGGAACGCGTGGCGACCCGGGCCTTACGCCGCACTGATTTGCCATTCCTTTACACTTCTGTAGAACCGATCATCCCCCGCACGAAGGAGTCGCGGTCCCCGCGATGGACGAACCTCCCAGTCAGCACCCAGCAGTTCCCCGCCCCCCGCACGCGCCGACCCGGGCGGGGGTGACCCGGTGACCGAGGTGCTCCTGCTGGTCCTGGCCCTGCTCCTGACCGCGGCCTGCGCCCTGTTCGTCGCCGCGGAGTTCTCCCTCACCACCGTGGAGCGCGCCGCCGTCGAGCGGGCTGCCGAAGCCGGTGAGCGGGGCGCCGCGACCGCGCTCAAGGCCGTCCGGCGCCTCACCTTCCAGCTCTCCGGTGCCCAACTGGGCATCACCATCACCAGCCTGGTGATCGGCATGATCGCGCAGCCCTCGGTGGCCGCGCTGCTCCGCGGCCCGCTGGAGGCCGTCGGCCTGCCCGAGGCCGCCGCCGAGACCGGCTCGCTCGTCCTCGGCGTGCTGCTGTCGACCGTCGTGCTGATGGTCGCCGGCGAACTCGTGCCCAAGAACTGGGCGATCTCCCGGCCCCTGGCGGTCGCCAAGGTGGTGGCCGCCCCGCAGTACTGGTTCTCGGCCGCCTTCGCGCCGTTCATCGGCCACCTGAACAACAGCGCCAACCGCGTCGTCCGGCGATTCGGCCTGGAGCCGGCGGAGCACCTCGCCTCCGCCCGCACCCCGCAGGAACTGGTCGCGCTCGCCCGGCACTCCGCCCGCGAGGGCGTCATGGAGCCCGACACCGCCGAGCTGTTCATCCGCTCGCTCAACCTGCGCGAGCTGACGGCGGAGAACGTCATGAAGCCCCGGGTGGACGTCCAGGCCCTGGCGGAGCACGCCACCGCGGCCGATGTCGCCGACCTCACCCGGGCCACCGGCCTGTCCCGCTTCCCGGTCTACCGGGACAGCCTCGACCACGTCGTCGGCACCGTCCACATCAAGGACGCGCTCGGCGTGCCCGTGGAGCGGCGGGCGACCCAGGGGGTCTCGGCGCTGATGACCGAACCGATGCTGGTCCCCGAGAGCCTCACCGTCGACCGCCTCCTGGACCGGATGCGCGGCGAGGAGACCCTCGCCGTGGTCATCGACGAGTACGGCGGCACCGCCGGCATCGTCACCCTGGAGGACATCGTCGAGGAGGTCGTCGGCGAGGTCCGCGACGAGCACGACCCCACCGGAACCCCCGACCTGGTCGACCTCGGCACCGCCGACGACGGCCGGCACCGGTGGGACTCCGACGGCATCACCCGCGCCGACGAGCTCGAGGCGATCGGCATGCCGGTGCCCGAGGGCCCGTACGAGACGCTGGCCGGCCTGATCGCCGAGCGGCTCGGCCGGATCCCGGAGGTCGGCGACACCGTCGAGGTCGACGGCTGGACCCTGGAGGTCGGCGCCGTCGCCCACCACGTCGCCGAGCGGGTGCGGATCACCGCCCCCGAGCCCGCCGACTCCCCGGACGAGGACCGGACCGAGCGCCGTCCCGAGCACCGGCCCGAGCACCGCTCCGAGAAGCGCTCCGAGCGCGAGGAGGGGAACCGATGACCGCGGTCCAGCTGATCGTCGGCCTGCTCACCATCGTGGCCAATGCCTTCTTCGTCGGCGGCGAGTTCGCCCTCATCTCGGTGCGGCGCAGCCAGGTCGAACCTCTCGCCGAGGCCGGTGACCGCCGGGCCCGCACCGTCATCTGGGGCCTGGAGCACGTCTCCGCCATGCTGGCCACCGCCCAGCTCGGCATCACCGTCTCCTCGCTGGTGCTCGGCATGGTCGCCGAACCGGCGATCGCCCACCTGCTGGAGCCGCCGTTCCACAGCCTGGGCGTGCCGGAGGGCCTGATCCACCCGGTCGCCTTCGTCATCGCGCTGGGAACGGCGACCTATCTGCACATGCTGCTCGGCGAGATGATCCCGAAGAACCTCGCGCTCGCCGCGCCCGAGCGGGCCGCCCTGCTGCTGGTGCCGCCGCTGGTGGCCACCTGCCGGGCGGTGCGACCGGTCGTCTTCTCGATCAACGGCTTCGCCAACCGGATCCTGCGCCTGCTCAGGGTCGAGCCCAAGGACGAGGTGGCCTCGGTGTTCACCGAGGACGAGCTCGCCCGGATGGTCAAGGACTCCTCGGACGCGGAACTGCTCAGCGCCCGGGACACCGAGCTGCTGCGCGACGCCCTGGAGCTGGGCTCCCGGCCCGTCTCCGAGGTCGTCACGCCGCGCGAGCGGATCGTCTTCGCCGGCCCCGGCACCACCCCGGCGCAACTGGAGCAGCTCGCCGCTCGCACCGGCTTCTCGCGCTTCCCGGTGCTCGGCCCGGACCAGCGGGTGGACGGCTACCTGCACATCAAGGACGCCCTCGAGCACGACGGCACCCGCGACCGGCCGTTCCCGCCCGGCACGCTCCGTCCGATCGCCCGCGTCCCGGCGGCGATGCCCCTCGACGACGTCCTGACCGCGATGCGCCGCTCCGGCACCCACCTCGCGGCGGCGGTCACGGCCGACGGGACCCCGCTCGGCCTGGTCACCATGGAGGACGTCCTCAAGGAACTGGTCGGTCCGGCCCCGGCCGCCGGAGCGCGCTGACGCTCCGCCCCTGAGGCCCGTGCCGCCCCCGCACCGCGCGGGCGGCACGGGCCCCGGTCTGCCCGGCCCGGACCGGGAGACCTCGGCCCGGCGACCGCGGTCACTGCTCCGGGATCCGGCCGCACATCGCGTTGCCGGGGTCGGACGGGTCGGCGCTGATCCAGAACTGCTCCCACAGGAGGGCGAACTCCGGTCGGCTGAGGTAGCCGTCGCCGTCCAGGTCCAGCAGGTCGAAGACGTCGTCGGTCGGCACCGTCCGGCCGTGCCAGATGTCGACGAGCCGGCCGTGTTCGGCGCGGGAGATCCGGCCGTCGCCGTTCTCGTCCACCGCGTCGAAGACGGTGTCGGCGGTCGCGGTGACCACGTCCCGCAGGGCGGGGAGCCGGTCGACGAGGGTCAGGAACTCCTCCATGTCGACCTTGCCGTCGTGGTCGGCGTCCGCGACCGTGAGCAGGTGGTCCCACCAGCCCAGCATGAGCGCGTCGACCCGCGCACCCAGCGCCGGGTCCCGCCGGACGGCCGGCAGCCGCCCCCAGCGCTCCGCCAGGGCCACGAAGTCGTGCTGCCGGAGGCAGCCGTCCCCGTCGGTGTCGAACGCGGCGAAGACATTGCGGAGCTTGCGCCGCTGGAACTCGTCGGCCATGGACGGGCCTCCCTGTGCCGAGCCGTCGCGCCACCACCTGTGGCGACAGGCTGGCGACTGTAGACGCGCGGCGCACGGCCCCGTCGGGCTTCGGCGGAAGAGCCGGGGATTCCCGGCACAACCGCCCCGGGACGGCCCCCACTGTGCTAAGGGGTGGGGTGGGCACGGGAAATTCGGTTGCCCCCGGCCGCCGTCCCGATCATCATCTCCCGCATGGACTTTTGCTGACCGCCACGTAGTACGTACCTGTCGCGCGATCGACCTCGGAGCCTGACGATCCGGCCCCGGGGCGATGGGGCGCGCCCCTCGTGAGCATCCGTCGCAGAGCGGGAGCCGCCGAGTGAGTTCGGCACGCCCTCCTGCTGAGTCCTGAAAGCACCCAACACTCATGAATACCGACCGCAAGGCCCTGTGGGCCGTGCGTCAGTCCGCCCTGCCCGCAGTCGTCCGGCCCTGTCCGGACTGCCCCGGCACGCGGCACCGCGCCTCGGGGAAGATCCGCGTCAACGCGAGCGGCAAGATGCTCGACGTGTGGCTGCTGCTGAGCTGCGCCACGTGCGACCGGACCTCGAAGGTGCCCGTCCACGAGCGTGCCCACGTCTCGTCGCTGGAGCCGGACCGGCTGGTGGCGTACGAGATCAACGACCCTTCAGTGGTGCGGGAGTTGGTGACCAGCGCGTCGCTCGCGGCGAAGAACCGGTACCGGCTCGACTGGACCGGGACGTGGCGGCTGGAGACCCGCATGCCGCTGTACGCGCTGGACGACCCGAACCCGCTCCCGGTGCGGGTGCGCTTCGAACTGCCCGCACCGGTCCGGGTGGAGCGGCTGCTCCAGCTCGGCCTCGGCCTGAGCCGGGCCGAGGTGCGCCGGCTGGTCGCGGACGGGCGGATCCGCCTGCCGTTCGCGCCGGACGCCAAGGCGCACCAGGACTTCGAACTCACCATCCACGGACCGGGTTCCGTCGATGCGGCCAAACACGCGAAGTCCCCCGGCACGCCCGACGCCGGACGCACCGGACCGACCCCGACCGGCCCGACCCCGAGCGGGCCGGCGCCGGCGCCGGGCCCGGGGGCCCCGCGCCGGGCGACGGCGGTCGGCCGACCGGTCGTTCCGGTACGGAGCCGGACGACACGGGCGGCCGGGGTGAGGGTTCCGAAGCAGGCGTAGCCCTCACGGACCGAGGCCGGCGGGCCCGTCCCGGAGGAGGGACGGGCCCGCCGGCCTCCGCCGTGCCGCAGCCGTCGCGTCGAGTCGAGTCGCGTCGCGTCAGTGGCGTCGGTCGTCCCGGTCGGTCGTCCCGGTCGCGTCAGCGGCGGGTCACCCTGATCACGCCGGTCTCGGTACCCTGGTAGAGCGTTCCGTCCGGTCCGGTGGTGCCGGTCATCTGCAGCGGGTTGTAGAGCAGCCCGAGACCGATCCAGGAGCTGGAGAGCTGGGCGCCGGTCCCGGGATCGACGGTGGCGTAGGAGTAGGAGGCGAAGGTCTGCGCCCCCACCGTGCCGGTCGGGCCGCTGACCGTGAAGGTGCAGATCTTCCCGTCACCCAGTGAGAGCCGCGGCAGCGCGGCCGACTTGACCTTGCTGTTCCACACCGGGTGGCAGCCGTTGCCGTCGGCATCGAGGTCGACGCGGGTCATTCCGCCGTCGAACCCGGCCGAGGCCGGAACACTGGCGGGCGCCCCGGCCGGGAGGGCGGGGTACGGGTAGCCGTAGGTGTTGGTGACGAAGACGCTGCGGCCGGAGGCGATGACGGCGTCCTCGGTCCCGCTCGCGGGGAACTGGGTGAGCACGGGCGTGCTGCAGACCGGAGTCGGGCCGCCGGCGACCCGGTAGACGAGCAGGTTCTCGTGCGGCGCGGCATTGTCGGTGACGGTGACGTACTCGGTGCCGGTCCCGGGGCCGAAGAAGCTGGGCGTCGCGCCCGTCCCCCAGCTCAGCTGGCCGGGCTTGCGGCCGGGGCCCCGGTCGTAGGGGGCGCGCCACTCGACGGTCGGGGTGCCGTCGGCGGACTCGGTCAGCAGGTAGAGCGCGTGGTCGGTGGCGACGGCGGTGTGGCCGGGGACGGTGGAGATGCTGTTCTGCACGCCCTCACCGGTGCTGAGGGTCCGGACCGCGCCGGTGGTGGTGTCGACCGTGCCGACGGTTCCGCCGCCGGTGGCGAACCACACCCGGCCGTCCCAGCCGGGGCTGAGACCGACGATGTTGTCCCCGGCCGGGACGGCCGCCCCGAGCGGGGTCCGCTCGTCCACCGTCAGCTCCCATCCGCCGGCGGTGGGGTGATGGCCTATCCGCAGCAGGTCGTTGCCGCCGTCCACGAGGACCAGGGCGTCCGCGTGGTCGAGGTAGGCGTAGACCCCGCCGAACAGGCTGCCCTTGGGCAGTGCCAGGGAGGCGAGGTCGGCGCCGCTCCCGGGGTCGAGCAGGTGCACGGTCGGGGTCTGCCCGAAGATCGTGGTGCAGAGGACCACCGGGCGTCGGTCGCTGCCGATCACCACAGTCGGGCAGGCCGAGGCGAGCGCCGTGCGGCTCCAGTCGACGGCGCCGCTGCCGGGCCCTGGGTAGGGCGTGGTGTCGCTGGAAGCGCTGTCGCCGTGCATCGTCGCGGTGCCGTTCGCGGCGGTGGCGGGGTTCGGCGGCGGCAGCGGCCCGAAGGTGCCGCCGGCTCCCTGGGCGGCGGTGGTGGGCGTGCAGAGCACAGCCGCGGCGGCGAGGGTCAGTGCGGTACGGACGGCGCGTCGGGTGCGCGGGCACATGGAGGAATCCCGTTCCTGGGGTCGAGGGGGAAAGGGGGAACCGTGGCCGTGCCGTCCCGCTCGTGCGCGGCACGCGGACGCACCGCACGCGTACTCAGGTACGTGCGCGGGGGTGCGGGTATGTGCGTGCGTGCGGACAGGAACGGGGCCGATCGGCTCGGGTTCCGGGGCGGCCGGTCTCGTGCGGCGGCCGAGGCGTCGGCGAAGTACGGGCCGCGTCAGGCGACGTGGCGACAGCTCGTGGTGGTGGCACGACCATGGTCGACATGGCGACGGCTCACGAGCAGGGTCATGCCAGGGACTCTAACCGAGGCCGCGACCGGGGACGAGTACCCGGCCACTGTGCGAGACGGCTCCCCGCGTTCCGGACTGCAGGTTCGGGTTCGGCTTCCGGTTTCCGGAGCAATCCGCCCGCCCGGCAGCCGCGAATGACGACGGAGTGCTTTCCCACTGGACCCAGGAGGTCTTCATGCGCAGCTGCCGACCCGGCGGCAGGCCCCGGCAGTCGATCGCGGCCAGGGGTGCCGCCGGTCGCGGGGGGACGGGCCGGTGAACGCCGTCGTGTACCTCTCGGGCCCTCGGTACCGGGGCCCGGACCTGAAGGAACTGGTCGCCAGGACGGCGCTCGGCGACCAGGAGGCGTTCTCCCGGCTGTACGACGCGGTGGCCGCACCGATGCTGGGTCTGGTCCGGCGGGTGCTGAGGGATCCGGCGCAGTCGGAGGAGGTCGCCCAGGAGGTGATGTTCGAGCTGTGGCGCACCGCCGCCAGGTACGAACCGCAACGCGGCGAGGTGATGGCGTGGGTGCTGACGATGGCCCACCGGCGGGCGGTGGACCGGGTGCGGACGGCGCAGGCGGCCGCCGACCGGGAGCAGAAGGTGGCCGCCCGCTCGCACACACCCGCGTTCGACGAGGTCGCCGAGCAGGTCGAGGGCCGGCTCGAGCGCGAGCAGGTCCGCCGGTGCCTGGATTCGCTGACCCGGCTCCAGCGCGAATCGGTCACCCTGGCGTACTACCGGGGGTACACCTACCCCGAGGTCGCCGAGATGCTGGGCGCCCCGCTCGGCACCGTCAAGACCCGGATGCGGGACGGTCTGATCCGCCTGCGCGACTGCCTGGGGGTCGGTTCATGAACGCGGCACCCGACCTGCACGCCCTCACCGGCGCGTACGCCGTGCACGCCCTGCCCGAGGAGGAGCGGGCCGCGTTCGAGCGGCACCTCGCCCGGTGCCCGGCCTGTGCGCTGGAGGTCGCCGAGTTCGAGGTGACGGCGGCCCGGCTCGGGGCCGCCGAGTCGGTGGAGCCGCCTCCCGCGCTCAAAGCACGGGTGCTGGCCGGCCTCGGGGAGATCCGCCAGCTCCCGCCGCGGACCGCGCCCGCCGCCCGGCTCCGGCGCGCGTCGCGGCCGGGGCCACGCCTCTCCCGCACCGCGGTGGCCGCGTGCCTGGCCCTGGCGGCGGCGCTCGGCGCCCTCGCCGTGCAGCAGCACGACCGGGCCGACCGGGCCGAGGCGCGGGCGCGCGTCCGGGGGGAGCAGCAGGCGGCCGTCAACGGCCTCCTGACCGCCCCGGACGCGCGCACCTCCACCGCGGTCTCCGGCCCGGCCGTCGGCACGGTGGTGTGGTCGGCCGGTCGGGAGCAGGCGGCGTTCCTCGTCACCGGCATGCCCGTGCTGCCGCCGGGGCGGACCTACCAGCTCTGGTTCAGCGACGGCGGCACGATGCGTCCGGCCGGCCTGCTGCCCGCGGGCGACGGGCAGGTGCTGCTCACCGGCCGCGTCGGCGGCGCCGTCGGGGTCGGGGTGACCGAGGAGCCCTCCGGCGGCTCGGCCCGTCCCACCGGCGCGCCCCTGATGCTGCTGCCGCTGGCCTGACCGGCCGGTTTACGCCGGCGGGGCGCGGCGGCGAGGTCCGCCGGCGGCCGGTCCTCGTTCGCCGTCGGCCCGTCCCTCCTCCGCCGTCCACGACCCGGTGGGCGGTACCGCCCACGACGCGCGGACGGGGACGTCATAGTCTGCGGCCATGACCGACACACAGTCCCTGACGCCCCGGGAAGCCCTCGAGACGCTGCTGGCCGGGAACCACCGGTTCGTCACCGGGATACCCGAGCACCCGAACCAGGACGCCGCCCGGCGGACCGAGACCGCGCCCGCCCAGGCACCGTTCGCGGTGCTGTTCGGCTGCTCCGACTCCCGACTCGCCGCCGAGATCATCTTCGACCAGGGGCTCGGTGACATGTTCGTGGTGCGCACCGCGGGCCACGTCACGGGGCCGGAGGTGCTCGGCAGCATCGAGTACGGCGTCAGTGTGCTCGGCGCCCCCCTGGTGGTGGTGCTGGGCCACGACTCCTGCGGGGCCGTCGCCGCCACCCGGGCCGCCGTGGCGGCCGGCACCACGGCGCCCGGCTACGTGCGGGACGTCGTCGAACGGGTGACCCCGAGCGTGCTGGCCGCCAACGCCGCCGGGCACACCGAGGACGCGGACTTCATCGCGGAGCACGTCCGGCACACCGTCGACCTGCTGCTGGAGCGTTCCCGCTCCCTCTCCGAGGCGGTCGCCGCGGGCACCACCGCCGTGGTCGGGCTGTCCTACCGCCTGGCCGACGGCACCGCCCACCTGGTCGCGGGCCGCGACGCGGCGGGCGTCGACGTGGCGGCCGGCGACCTCGGCTGAGGCCCGCCGCCCGCCCGGTCCCTGGCGGGTCGTGGCGGTCCGGTGCCCCTCGTCGCGGTCCCGTGCGCGTCGTCGCGGTCCCGTGCGCGTCGTCGCGGCTCGTCGCGGGGCGTCGCGGTCCCGCGAGACCCGTCGCTGCCCGCCGCGCCCCGCCGCGGCCGGGGGCGGGCGGAGGTGCGGGCCCGGGCGCGAGGGACTCGACATCCCGCGCCCGGGCCCGCACCGGTCTTCGGGCCGCTCCGCTCAGACGGTGAGCAGGCCGGGACCGGCGGCCCGGTCGACGGGCAGGAAGTCGTCGGGGACGGGGTACTGCCCCAGCACGTAGTTCAGGATCGCGGCGTGCATCGCCTCGACGGGGGCGATGGTGGCGGCGGTGGCGATCCCGCCGGGGCTGGTGACGTTGTAGGTCGCGAACAGGTAGGTCTGGGCGGCCTGGTCCTCCAGCGACAGGGCGAGCTTCGCGACGGTGGCGACGTCGGTGGCCGCGCCCAGGGCCTGGAGGGTGGCCGGCTGGTTGGACAGCGGCACATCGGTGATGGCGGGCTTCCCGGCACCGGTCAGGACGGAGTTCCAGACCTTGGCGTGGTCGGCGTGCTGGCCCATCGCGGTGGTGATGAAGCTCGCGACCGCCGGGGGGACGGTGCCGAGTCGGCCGGCCTTCGCGGCGTCCAGGGCGGCCTGGTAGGCCCCCACGGCCTGGTTCTCCAGCGCGGTGGCCAGCGCGACGACCTTGAGGTCGCCGGTGTACTGCCCGGAGGGCGGGCCGGACGGCGAGCCGGGTGCCGCGCCGGACGGCGAGCTCGGGGCCGCCGCCGGCGAGCTGCCGGACCCGCTGCTGGAGCAGGCGGCCAGGGTCAGCGCGGCGGCCGCGCCACCGGCGCCGAGCAGGAACCGGCGCCGGCCCGGGTCGCGCGGCCCGCCGGCCGCGCGCGCCCGGACCTCCTCCGCCAGGTCCAGGGCCCCGGCCCGCATGGCCGGCAGCGTCTCCTGGTGCGCCTCGTGCATCTCGCGGGTCAGGCCCGCGAGTTCGCCCTCGCTGATGGGGAGTGCCCAGCCGCCCTCGGTGGTCGTCACTTCACGGCCCCTTCGCTGATCGGGGAAGCGTTGTCGGTGTGGTGGAAGGCGTCGGGGAAGCCGACGCTGCCGGCCGCCGCGGGCAGCTTGGACGGGTCCACCGGGATGGTGACCAGGTCGGCGGCGTTGCCCGCCAGCAGCGCCTGCACCGCCAGCAGGGTGGCCCGGTGCTGGGCCTCCACCGGGGCCACCGAGGCGAAGAGCTTGCGCAGGTCGGCGTTGCTCACCTGGGACACGTTCTTGGTGTAGGTCTGCGCCGCCACGTCCTCCAGGGTGATGGCCAGCTTCACCACGTCCGCCGGGCCCTTGATGCCCGGCAGAGCCTGGTCCACCACGGCCTTGTACTTGGGGTCCGGGCCGTTCTGGGCCTGGCCGCCCGCCTGGGTGGCGGCGGCGTTGAACGCCTGGGCGTGCGCCTCGTGCTGCTGGGTGGTCTTCGCGATGAACGCGGCCACCGTCCTGTTGCCGTCCTTGACGAACGGCAGTCCGGCGGCGGTCCGGTAGACGCTCACCGCCAGGTTCTCGATCGAGGCGGCGGTCTGCAGCGCCATGATGTCGTCGGCCATGGACCCCGACGGCGAGGGGCCGGCGGCGAAGGCCCTGCGCCCGCCGAGGAGCGCGACCGTCCCGACCGCGGCGGCGAGCGTCCCGCCGCGCTCCCACCACCTGCGCCGAACCGGCTCGACCGCCTGCCCGAAGTCGGCCAGCGCGCTCCGCGTGATCCGCGAGGCGTCACTGTTCAGGTCCTGCGACTGCTCGGTGAGTTCCACCAGCAGCCGGGTGTCGATGTGCTCTGGAGACATCGTGCTCCTGTCCCGGCCGGGAGCCCGCCGCTCGCGGGCTCGTACGTGGGGCCTTCGGCCTCGTCGACGGCCCGGCTTGCCCCCCGCCCCGGCGTTCATCCGAACGGGTGACGGGGCCGGAATCACGGGGCCGGACTCGCGAGTCCGGGCGGCAGGGTGCGGTCGGCGGTGTTCTGCGGTCTCCTGGAGACGAGGCGCCTCCGGGTCGCCGGGGGCGCGCGCGACGAGAGCGGGTGTTCGCCATGGCCGAGGTCCTGTCGATGCGGTGGACCGGGGTCACACCCGAGCAGTACGACGCCACCCGGGTGGCGGTGGGCTGGGAGGAGCGCGCCCCGGAGGGCGCCCTGATGCACGTGGCCTGGTTCGAGCCGGACGCGCTGCGCGTGGTCGACGTGTGGACGTCACGCGCCGCCTTCGAGCGGTTCTTCGCCGAACGGCTCGCGGCCGCGGTCGCCGAGGCGGGCATCACCGGCGAACCGGAGATGGACTTCCGCCCGCTCCACCGGCGCTACATCGCCCCGGGCGTGACCGGCGCCGCCTGACCGCGACCGCCGCGGGCCGGGTCGTCGCCGCGCGCTCAGTACCGCTGGGCCTGGGCGACCCTGGGCACCAGTGCCTTGTCACGGTCGATCGAGCTGAAGGCCGTGGCCGTGGCCGTCGCTCCCGGGGCGACGTCCTTGATCCCCAGGATCGTGGTGTCCACCACCTGGTCGCCGTCCAGGAACTCCACCTTGATCGCGTAGGAGGCCTTCGAGGACGTACTGTTCACCACCGTCACCAGCGCGGCGTTGAGGCCCGCGGTCTGCGCCTTGGGCAGACCGGTCAGCGTGATGTCCGACAGGGCGTTGCCGGCACCCGCCGTCCCGGACAGCACCGACTGCGCCTCGGCCCGGCCGGCGGCCAGCTGTGCCGAGACGGACGCTTCGAACGAGGCGGCCGCCGCCGACCGCGAGGCCTCGGCCTGGGAGGCCGCGGCGGACGCCGCGGACGCGGCCGCCGAGGCCGATTCCAGCAGCGAGGACTTGGCGGAGGCCACCGAGGAGGGCAGTTCTCCGGAGAACGAGCCGGCGTCCGGGGAGAACGGGCGCGAGGACGCGGTCGAGGGGGCGGTGGACGACGACGAGGAGCACCCGGCGGCGACCAGCACCGAACCGGCGAGCGCGATCGCGGCGAGGCCGGCCCGGCGGTTCGGCCCGCCGCCGGACGCCCGCTCCCGCACCTGGAGGAAACGCTGCATGGGAGATCC
The DNA here is from genome assembly GCF_044748625.1 of Kitasatospora sp. NPDC089913. Lineage (NCBI taxonomy): Bacteria > Bacillati > Actinomycetota > Actinomycetes > Kitasatosporales > Streptomycetaceae > Kitasatospora > Kitasatospora sp. NPDC089913. The sequence goes on from NZ_JBIVGI010000022.1 coordinate 122,296, forward strand.
GCCTCAGCCTCACGGTCGGACCGCCACCGGCCCGATCCTGCACCCCATCAGCCTCGGCCGGGCGGCCCGCGACCGCCAGCCGGCTTGGTACGCGCAGGTGGCCGGGCCCCGGCCGGGCCGGGGTGCGGCGGGCGCGGCCACCGCGCCACCGCGGCCGCCGCACCCCGGGCTGCGGGGCGGCCACGGGGCGCGGGGCGGCTGCCGGGCGCGGGGCGGGGCGGCGCGGGTCTCGCCGCCCCGGGCAGCAGCCGTCCGAGCGGACGATCGCGACTACTCCGCGTACGGCTGGTCGGCGCCCGGGGCGCTGTAGCCGAGGCTCCAGATGTAGCCGTCCAGGTCGGCGAAGCTGCCGCCGTACCCGCCCCACGGCAGGGCGCCGGCGGGCTTGAGTATCGTCGCGCCGGCCTCCGCCGCCTCCGCGATGATCTCGTCCACCCGCGCCTCGCTGCGGACGACGTAGGTCAGGACCACGCCGCTGAAGCCACTGCCCCCGGCGTCCGTGCCCACCTGGTCGGCCAGACCCTTGCGGTCGTAGAAGCCGACCGGCGAGGCGCCGTCCGACTCGAAGAACACCGAGACACCGAAGTCGTTCTTGATCTTCCAGCCGAGGCCCTCGGTGTAGAACCGCTTGGCGCGGTCCAGGTCCTGGACGCCGAGGAGGATCGAGCTGACGTGCGCTTTCATGCCATGCTCCTTGCTTTCCGGAAGTGGGCGTGCCGAAGGGCCGGGCCGGAACCCGGGCTTCCGTTCGGCGCGCGATCGGCACTCTAGACGTATACGAGCCGCACAACCAGGCCAAGGTCCCTCAACCCGAGCGTGCTTGATCGTCGGTCAGCACTCAAGCGGGGCAGGACCGGAGAAATGTGACAGCCGGTCCGAACTGGTCGACAGACCCTCCGCCGATGGGTGGTGACGGACAGTCATTCCACGGCCGGCGCCTTGGCCAGGGCACGGTCGGCCGCGGCCTGGAGGCTGTCGAGGTCCTCGGCGATCTCCGCGCCGGCCACGGCGTCCGGCAGCTCGTCCTCCATGTACCGCAGGGGGCGGTAGGACAGTCCCAGGAGGGCCCAGACGATCAGCAGCGCCCCGCAGGTGACGAGGAGCAGGCCGGTGCCGCGGCCGGGCCCGGTCCCGAGGACCCGGCCCACGCTGCCCGCCAGTGCCCCTCCCCGGTTCAGCAGCCCGGAGAAGCTCTCCGCGAGGGGCGGAGCGGACAGGAAGGCCAGCGGGGTCATGGCGACGGCGAGCATCTGGTTGGTGGCGAGCACCCGGCCCTGGAGGTCCGGGCCGACCTTGAGCTGGATGATCGCCAGCCAGTGCGCGTTGAGAACGCTCATCGACGCCCACCAGACGAGTGCGCCCACGGCCGCCAGGGTCACCGACGGCCGCAGGCCGACCAGGACGACGCCCAGCCCGACGCCGCCCACGAACCCCACCATGCCGGTCGCCCGCCGCGCGGTGCCGCCCCAGAGCGCCACCACCAGGCTGCCCGCCACGGCACCCGCGCCGCCGACCGCGGTGACCACGCCCACCGCGGTGGTGCCGCTGAAGGAGAGCACGCTCGGGACCGTCAGCGTCACCGCGAGCGTGCCCAGGTAGTTCTCCACCATGAAGAACCCGATCATGACCAGCAGCGGACGGCGCCGGGCCAGGAACCGCCAGCCGCCCACGACGGTCCGGGCGAAGGACTCCTCCTGCCGACGGAAGAGCCGGTCCGGGAAGCGCACCCGCAGCAGCGCGGCCAGGCCGACCAGGAACGACGCCACGTCGACGGCCACCACCCAGGGCAGGCCGACCAGTCCGATCAGCGCGCCACCGGCCAGCGGGGCGATCAGCGTCCCCAGGCCGGCACCGAGGTTGGCCAGCCCGTTGGCCTGCACCAGGTACGGCTTGGGCACCAGCTGGGCGACGGCCGCCAGATAGGCCGGCCGCCGGAACGCGGTCACCAGCGACATGACGCCCACGATCAGACCGACCTGGGAGAGCCCCAGGCTGCCGCTCCACAGTGCGACCACCAGGGACACCGTGGCGGCCGCGGAGACGGCGTCGCAGGCGAGCATCACCCGGCGCCGGTCGATCCGGTCCGCCACCGCGCCGCCCAGCGGCCCCGCGACGATCGCCGGCAGCATGGCGAGCATGCTGATCAACGCGTAGTCGAGGACCCGCCCGCTGCGCTGGTAGGCCCAGACGCCGAGGGCGAACGAGGTCAGCGCGCTGCCGATCAGGGAGACCGTCTGTCCCGCGGCGACGAGGTAGAAGTCCCTGAGGTCGCGCCGTGCCCTCCCGCCGACGACCGTGACGTCCGCGACCGGCTCCGGCAGCAGGCCGTCGGCCCAGGCACCGAGCCGGTCGCCGACCAGCGCGGCGAGCTGAGCGGCCTGGTGCTTGAGGAAGTAGTGGCCCGCACGGGGGAGGGTCACCAGCTCCACCCGGTCGGCGAACGCTCCCCACTCCGCGAACCGCTCCTGGTAGAGCTCCGTGGACCGGTCGCGTTCACCGATCAGGCAGAGCACCGGGGCCCGCAGCCGACGGGCGTCCGGCCGGGTCAGTTCGCCGGTGAACCAGCCCTGTGCCTGGTCCACGTCGTGGCGCAGCGCCCGGAGCATGGTCCGCTGTGCCGCGTCGGCCGCCTCGCCGGTGCCGTTGCCGGTCCCCGCGCCGCTGCCGGTCCCGTCGCCGTCGCCGGTCCCCGCGCCGTCGTCGTCGATGCCGCCGAGGGTGCGCAGGAAGTCCCGGTAGGCCCGGTCCGACGTCCAGCGGGTGGCCGGGAACCTGGCACGCAGCCAGGTCGAGAGCCGGCCCGGCAGCCGCGCGCCGGGGAAGCTGCCGCCGACCAGCAGGCCGGTCACCGGGACGCCCCCGGCCTCCAGGCGCAGCGCGAGTTCGGTGGCCGCGGCCGAGCCGACGCAGTGGCCGTACACCACCACCGGGCCGGGGCCGGTTCCAGGAGCCGGTCCGGCCGGCCCGGCCCGCTCGGCCAGTTCGGCGACGACCCGGTCGACCAGCTCGGCCAGCGGGAGCAGCGGCTCGTCCGGGCGGGCCGGATCGTGTCCCGGCAGTTCCACCGCCAGCACGGCCGCACCGGGCATCGCCGTCGCCAGTTCCGCGGCGAGCGGGCCGTAGGCGGCCGCCGAACCTCCGCCGTAGGGGAGGCAGACCACGGTGACGGTCGGCGTCCGGCCGGGCGGCGGACCCGCCAGGCGGTGCAGCAGGCGGCGCTCGCCGTCGGCCCCGCCCGCCTCGGTCGCGTCGAGGAACGCGGCCAGCTCACGGACGGTCGGCCGGGTGAACAGGTCGATCACCCGGAGCGTCGGATCGATGGCCCGGACCGCGCGCACCGCCCGGAAGGAGTCGCCGCCGAGGGCGAAGAAGTCGTCGTCGATCCCGATGCCCACATCGGGACCGGCACCGGCATCGGTGCCGGTGCCGGTGCCCGTGGCGGTGCCCGTGGCGGTGCCGGTGCCGTCGGCCGGGCCCGGTCCGAGGACCAGTGCCCAGGCCCTGGCGACGCGCAGCTCGGTGGGCGTGCTCGGGGCGATGCGCGCGGTGCCCGGCGTCTGCTCCGGTGCGGGCAGGGCCGACCGGTCCACCTTCCCGTTGGGGTTGAGCGGCAGCGCGGGGAGCACGACGACCGCCGAGGGCACCATGTAGTCGGGCAGCCGCCCGCGCAGGGCCGTCCGCACTCGGGCCACGTCCACGGCGGCCCCGGGAACCGCGGGAGTGACCCAGGCGGCGAGCCGTCCGGCGTGGGCCTCGCCCACCGGCAGCACCACCGCCTCGGCGAGCTCCGGCAGCTCCCGCAGTGCCGTGGCCACCTCGCCCGGCTCCACCCGGAAGCCGCGGATCTTGACCTGGTCGTCGACCCGCCCGAGGAACTCGAACAGTCCGGCCCCGGTGAGCCGGACCCGGTCCCCGGAGCGGTAGCACCGTGCTCCGCCGGTCACCGGGTCGGGGACGAAACGCTCGTCGGTCAGATCGGGGCGGCCGAAGTAGCCGCGCGCCACGCTCGGCCCGCCGATCCACAGCTCGCCGGGCACCCCGGCCGGGAGCGGCCTGCCGTCGGGGTCGACCACCCAGCAGTCCACGCCGGCCAGCGGCCGGCCGATCGGCACCGTCCCCGAACGCCGCTCCGGCGGCGTCTCCTCCACGGCGCAGCCGAGCACCGACACGGTGGTCTCGGTGGGGCCGTAATGCACCTGCACGGCCAGCTCGGGCCGCGCGGTCCGGACCCTGGCCACCAGGTCCCACGAGCAGGCCTCGCCCGCGAGGACGAGCAGCTTGCGCGGCAGCACCCGGCCGAGGTCCCCGTGGGCGGCGAGCAGTTCCAGGTGGCTCGGCACCATTTTGACCGCGTCGACGGGGTGCGTCTCCAGGTACTCCCCGTAGGCCTCCGGGTCGGTCGCCACCTCACGGTCCACCAGGTGCACCGTGCCACCGGTGGCCAGTGCCCCGAACAGGTTGGTCAGGCCGAGGTCCGCCGCGTGGGTCGACACCAGGGCGAACGAGCCTCCCGCGACGTCGTGGTCGGCCAGTCGCTCCGACACCGCGTGCAGATAGTGGGTGATCTGCCGGTGCTCGACCGTGACGCCCTTGGGGCGGCCGGTCGAGCCCGAGGTGAAGATCAGATAGGCCGGCGCGGCCGGGTCGACGGGCACGCCGGGTGCTCCGTCGGACGGTTCCGCCGCCCCCTCCGGTGCGGACGGATCGTCGATCACGAGCAGTTCCGGGGCGGTGCCGGCCGGGTCCGGGCCGCCGCGCCCCGGGAGGCGCTCGGCGAACTCCCGTTCCGCGAGGACGACTCGCGCGCCGGCCGTGGTCAGGATGTCGGCCAGGCGGTCGTCCGGGTACGCCGGGTCGAGCGGCAGGTAGATCGCGCCGGCCTTGAGGACGGCGAGCAGGGCGACCACGAGTGGTGTCCGTCGGTCGGCCAGCACGGCGACCGGGGCCGGCTCCGGCGATCCGTCCCCGGCCGTGGGCAGTCGGTCCGCGAGCAGCTGGTGCGCGAGCAGCCGGCGCGCGAGCCGGTTCGCCCGCCGGTCCAGCTGCCCGTAGGTCAGTTCACCGTCGGGGCCCACGACCGCCGTCGCGTCGGGCCGTTCGGCCGCCCAGCGCTCGACCAGGCTGTGCAGCGGCCGGGTGAGGTCGAACTCCCGGCGAGGCCCGGACAGCAGCGGTCCGTCCACCGGTTCCAGCGGCACTTCGCGCACGGGGCGGTCGAGATCGGACAGCACGCCGTCCAGCAGCGCCGCGTACCACTCGGTGATCCGCCGCGCGGTGTGCCGCTCGAAGAGGTCGGTCCGGTAGATCAGCGACCCCTCGTAGGTGTCGCCCGTATCGTGGGCCTCTACTGCGGTGCGGGCCTCGCCTGCGGTGCGGGCGTCATGTGCGGCCCGGGCGTCGCCCCGGCCGCTCGGCGTGGTGGCCGTGAACGCCAGGTTCAGGTCGAACTTGGCCGATGTCGCCGGCGGCGCGAACACCCTCGCGGCCAGGCCCGGGAAGCGCGGCGCCGCCGAGGGGGTGTCGATGACGTTGAGAAGGACCTGGAAGATCGGCGTGGTGGAGAGGTCGCGGACCGGGCGCAGCCGGTCGACGATCCGCTCGAACGGGACCTCGGTGCGGGCGAAGGCCTCCAGCGCCACGTCGCGCACGCGCTTCAGCAGCTCCCGGCCGCTCGGCCCGCCCGACAGATCGGTCCGCACGGTGAGTGTGTTGACGAAGAGGCCGATCGTGCGCTCGGTGTCGGGATGCCGTCGCCCCGCCTCGGGCACACCGACCGGTACGTCGTCGACGCCCGACAGCCGGGCCAGCAGCTCCTGCCAGACCGCGAGCAGCACCATGAACGGCGTGCAGCCTGCCTCGGCGGCCCGCCCGCGCACCTTGGCGGTCAGGGCGGGAGGCAGGACCACCGGCAGCTCCGCGCCCGCCCGGTCCGCGACGGGCGGGCGGGGCCGGTCGGTGGGCAGGTCGAGGACCGGCTCCAGGCCGGACAGCGCGCGGACCCACCAGCTCAGGTCGGCCTCGGCGCGGTCCCCTTCCTCCGGCCGCCGGGAGAGCCAGTGCGCGTAGTCCGCGTACTGGACCGACGGCGGCGCGGGAGGCTCTGCCGAACCGGTCCGGGCCGCGTAGAGCGCCGCCAGTTCCGTCACCGCCACCGTTCTCGACCAGGCGTCGAAGGCGATGTGATGGACCATCAGCGCCAGCACGTGCTCCTCGGTGCCGAGTCGGAGCAAGGTCGCCCGCAGGGGCGGTTCCACGGCCAGGTCGAACGGTCTGCGCAGGTCCTCGCGCAGGAGGCGGTCGAGCGACTCCCGCCCGCCCGGCCCGGTGAGATCGGTCTCGGTCAGTGGCACCGTGTCCGCCGGGACGGCCACGGTCGCCGGTTCGCCGTCGGCCTCGACGATCAGGCTCCGCAGGACCAGGTGCCGTTCGGCGAGGTCCCGCACCGCGCCCAGGAGCGCGGCGCGGTCCAGCGGTCCGCGCAGGTGCAGCGCGACCGGGATCTGGTAGGCGGTGCTCTCCGGATCCAGCTGGGTGAGGAACCACAGCCGTGCCTGTGCGGCCGACAGCGGGGCCGGGGCGTCCCCGTCCGGCCGGGCGGGTATCGCCGGGGTGCCGGCGGCGGCGGTGCGGCGGGCCGCGGCCAGCCGGGCACGCAGGGCGTCGGCGAGCCGGGGGTCCCGCCGGCCGGCGGACAGCTCGGTCATGCGGCACCGCCGGCGGGGCGGGAAGCGGGGGTGACGGGAGTGACGGGGGCGGCGAGGTCTGGCGAACCGGCGGGGCCTCGCGAATCGGCGGGGCCGGGCGCCGCGACGAGGTCGGCCAGCAGCAGCGCCTCCAGCCCGGCCGCGAAGTCGGCCAGGACCGGGTGCTCGAACAGCAGCCGCACCGGCACCGCGAGGTCCAGCGCCGCCATCAGCCGGCCCGCGACCCGGGTGGCCGCCAGCGAGTGCCCGCCGAGCGCGAAGAAGTCGTCGTGGGCACCGACTCCGGCGACACCGAGCACCGTCTCCCACACCTCGGCCGCCAGCAGTTCGGCATCGGTCCGCGGGGCGATCCGGTCGCGCGCGGAGTCGTCGGCGGAGTCACCGGCCGAGTCGTGGCCGGATCCGCGGGCGGGCGCGGGGAGGGCGCCCCGGTTCACCTTGCCCGAGGCCGTCAGGGGCAGGGCGTCCAGCACGACCCAGCGCCGGGGCACCATGTGGTCCGGCAGGCGGGTGTGCAGGCGCTCCTCGACCTCGGACGTGCTGACGGCGCTCGCGGCCGGTCCCACCGCGAGATAGCCGACCAGGTGGGCGTCCGCTCCGCCGCCGCGGAGCACGACGGCGGCGTCCGCCACCGCCGGTTCGGTGCGCAGGGCGGTCTCGATCTCGCCGAGTTCGATCCGGTGGCCGCGCAGCTTCACCTGCTGGTCCCGGCGGCCCCGGAAGTCGAGGGTGCGTTCCCCCGCGGACCCCCGTGGTCGCCAGCGGGCCAGGTCACCGGTCCGGTAGCGCCGCCCGGCGGGTGCGACCGGATCCGTGGCGGACGGTTCCGCGACGAACCGACCCGCGACGAACCGGTCCGTGACGAACGCCGCCGCGGTCGCGTCCGGCCGGTTGCGGTAGCCCCTGGCGACGCCCGCACCACCGATCCACAGCTCCCCGGTCACGCCCGGCGGCACCAACCGGCCCATGGCGTCCAGCACATAGGCCGTCTCCCCGGGCAGCGGGCGGCCGATCGGCACCGCCTCCCCCACCGGCGTCACCACCCGAGCCGCGGTCGAGTAGACCGTACTCTCGGTGGGCCCGTACGCGTTCCACAACTCCCCTGTCCGGGATATGAGTTCGTCGGCCAGGTCGGGGTCCATCGGCTCGCCGATGCTGACCACGCGCACCCCCGGCGCCGACCATCCGGCGGCGACCAGCATCCGGAGCGTCGTCGGTGTGGCGGTCATCAGGGTCACCCCGGACCGCTCGACGAACCGTGCGACGGCGTAGCCGTCCACCGCGGCCTCGCGGTCCAGTACCGCCAGCCGGAGCCCGCAGGCCAGCGCGACCCAGAGCTCGAACCCGAACACGTCGAAGGCCGGGGACGTGAGCCCCAGCATCACGTCGTCGGACCGGACCCCCGGCGTGATCCGCATCGCGGCCACGAAGGCCGCCAGGTTCGCGTGGGTGACCTCCACCCCCTTGGGCAGGCCGGTCGAACCGGAGGTGTACAGCACATAGGCCAGCCCCTCGGGGGGCGGCTCGGGCAACGCCCCGGGCCGTGCCTCGGGCAGTGCCACCGGCCCCGCGGGTGGACTTTGCAAAGTCCCCGAACACTTTGCAAAGTGCGCAGCGCACTTTGCAAAGTGCACCCACACGGGCCCGGGGCTGCCCGGGACGCCCAGATCGAGGAGACCTGCGCCGACCGCCTCGGCCAGTTCACCGGCGAGCGCAAGGGTGTCCCCGGCGGCGACGACGACGGTCGCCCCGGAGTCCGCGAGTTGGGCGCGCAGCCGTTCGACGGGCTGGTCCGGCTCCAGGGGGAGGTAGGCCGCACCGGCCCGCAGGACGCCGAGCAGGGCCGCGGGGAGGTAGCGGTCGCGGGGAAGGCAGACCCCGACGGTGAACGACCCCGCCGGTTCCGCCCCGGGCTCGAACGCCGTTGCCGTTGTTTCGGTCGCCGTTGCCGCCGTCGCGCTCGCCGCCGCCGTTGTGCTCGCCGTTGCCGTCGCCGCCGACCCCGCGAGCAGGGCCTCGGCCACCCGCCGGGACCGTTCGGCCAGTTCCGCGTAACCGAGTTCGCCGGCCGCGTCGGAGACGGCCACCGCGGCAGGCCGCCGGGCGGCCTGTTCGAGCACGGCCGCCACCACGGTCGCCGGCCGGTCGGCCGGCAGCGGGGCTCCGGTGCCGGCGGCGAGCAGTTCGGCCCGCTCGGCCGCGCTCACCAGCTCCAGGGCCGCCAGCGGAAGGTCCGGATCGGCCGCCGCGGCGCACAGGATCCGGAGCAGCCGGTCGGCGAACGCCTCCGCGTCGGCCTGGCCGAACCGCTCCGCGTCGTACGCGATCCGCAGCTCGAGCCCCAGCACCGTCTCGTTGACGAACACGGTCAGCGGTGCCTGCGTGCCGCCACCGGTCGCCTCACCGAGCAGTTCCAGCCGGACTCCGTCGTGCTCCACCGCCACCGGAAGGCCGGCCGGCTGGAACGAGAGCACGACCGGGGTGCCCATCGTTCCCCGGGGGTGCTCGACGCCGGCCGCTTCGAAGGCCTGCTGCACCGTGAACCCCGGATGGTCCATGACGCGGGCCGTGGTGGCGGCGGCACGGCCGACGGCACTCCGGAAGGACTCTCCCTCCGCCAGCCCCAGCCTGATCGGGCTGATCCCGACCAGCGGCCCGACGACCGCCTCCAGCTCGGGGTGCGCCCGGTGCGCCACGGCCGCGCCGAGGACGACGTCGGAACGGCCGGTGAGGCCGGCGACCAGCACACCGAGCGCGGTCAGGAAGGTCGCGAACGGGGTGGATCCGCAGTCCGCCGCGAGTTCGCGCAGCGCGGCCGCCGTCCCGGCGTCGAGGGGACGGGCCAGCCGTTCGCCGCCCGGTCCACCGGGGGCCGCGGACGGGTCGGGCAGCAGGTCGTGCGGCGGGACGGCGTCCGCGAGCTCCCGGGCCCAGAAGGCCCGCAGCTCCTCGACCCGATCCGGCCCGGCGACCGACGCGCGCTCGTACAGCGCGAGGTCACCGACCTGGACGGACGGCGGCGCGAGGTCCGAACCGCCGGCCCGGCCCGCCAGGCCGGCGGCCAGCTCCGACATCAGTACCCCGATGGACCAGCCGTCGAACGCCACGTGGTCGGTCACGACGACCAGTTCGGCGTCCACCTCGTCGAGCCGCAGCAGCGTGGCCCGCAGCAGCGGGGTCTCGGCGGCGAGGTCGAACACGTGGCTCGCGGCCGCGCGCGTCAGCTCGGCCGCCTGCTTCCCCCGCTCCGGCCCGGGCAGGCCCCTGAGGTCGTGCTCCTCGAACGGCACCGGGCTCGGCGCGCGGACCGAGGCGACCGGTTCCCCGTCGACCGCCCGGCCGGTGGCATCCCCCGCGGCACCGGCCGACACAGCACCGGCCGACACCGCACCGGTGGGCACAGTACCGGCCGTCGGGCCGCCGACGAGTCCACCGTCGGCCAGTACCACGCTGCGCAGCACCTCGTGCCGCTCGACCACCCCGTCCAACGCGGCCCGCAGCCGCGCCGTGCCCGGCAGTCCGCGCAGGCGCAGCCGGAAGGCGATGGTGGTGGCGCCCTCGCCGGAACCGATCTGCCGCAGCAGCCACATCCCCTGCTGCGCGGCCGTCAGCGGGTAACTGTCCCGCCCGGTGTGACGGACCAACGCGGGTCCGGGCGCGCTGCCCGGGCGGTCGGCCGGCCCGGTCCGCAGCAGTGCGGCGAGCCCGGCGACCGTGGGTGCGGCGAGGAACTCGGTCAGCGACACGGCCGTGCCGAAGTCCCGGCCCAGGACGGCGCAGAGGCGGGCGGCCGCCAGCGAGTGCCCGCCGAGCGCCCCGAAGTCGTCGTGCACACCGACCTCCGTCGGGGCGAGCCCGAGGACATCGGCGACGGTCCCCGCGATCCGCCGTTCGGTGCCGGTGCGCGGGGCGGCGTACTCGGTGTCGACCGCCCGGCCGAACTCCACCGCGGCCAGCGCGGCGCGATCGGTCTTGCCGGTCGGTCCGACCGGCAGCCGGTCGAGGACGGCGATCCGGGAGGGGACCAGGTGCTCCGGCAGCCGGTCCCGCAGCCAGGAGCGGAGCCGCACCCCGGTGAGGGTCCGGTCGGCCGACTCCGCGCAGGCCAGCAGGATCCGGGTGCCGTCCTCGTCGGCCGGTGCCAGTGCCACGGCGTGCTGGACGGCCGGGTGCCCCGCGAGCACCGCCTCGACCTCGCCCAGCTCGATCCGGAAGCCGCGGACCTTCACCTGGTCGTCGATCCGCCCGGCGAAGTGGTGCAGCCCGTCGATCCGCCGGACCAGGTCGCCGGTCCGGTAGTGCCGCACCCCGGCGGCGTCCGTGACGAACCGTTCGGCCGTCAGCCCGGGCCTGCCCAGGTAGCCCCGGCCGACCAGCGGACCGGACACCCAGAGCTCGCCGGTCCCGCCGTCGTCCAGCGGGTTCCCGGCGCCGTCGCGCACCGAGAGCCCGCTCCCCGCGTAGGCCGACCCGATCGGCGGCTCCTCGCGTCCGACCGCGGGCACCTCGTACGTCAGACAGCTCACGGTGCACTCGGTCGGACCGTAGCTCTGGACGACCCGCCCTACGCCGGGGTTGGCGTGGATCCGGTCCGCCAGGGCCCGGGTGAGCGGTTCGCCGCCCGCCCGGACGGTGCGCACGCCCGGCGGCAGCGGCTCGCGTACCAGCGCGGCCAGCGCGGACGGCGTGCCGTAGACCGTCGTGACCCGGTCCCGCGCGGGGAGGGCGGACAGCGCGAGCAGGTTCTCGGCCAGGATCACCGTGCCGCCGCGGAGCAGCGGGAGGAACAGCTGTGTCACGGAGGGGTCGAAGCAGACGGAGGTCGCGGCCAGCATTCCGCGGAGTTCGGCGGCCGAGTACACGGACGACTCCCACTCCAGCAGGGCCGCCACGTTGCGGTGCTCGACCACCACCCCCTTGGGCCGTCCGGTCGATCCCGAGGTGTACATCACGTAGGCGGCGTCCGTCGGCTCGCCGTCGTCGGCGGCACCGGGGCCGGCCGGGTCGTCGGCGCCCGTGACCACCGTCCCGACCTCCAGCAGGTCGACGCCGGTCGCCCGGAGGGCCTCGCCGCAGCGCCGTAGGACGGCCGCCGACGAGACCAGGTGCGACATCCCGGAGTCGGCGACGACGAACGCCGTCCGGTCCGCCGGGTACGCGGGATCCAGCGGCACGTAGGCCGCACCGGCCTTCCAGATCCCCAGCAGCGCGGGGACCAGCCATGTGTCGCGCTCCAGGCACACGCCCACCGAAGCACCCCGCCCGACCCCCAGCCGGCGCAGCTCGCGGGCCACCGCCCCGGCCCGCCGGTCGAGTTCCGCGTACGTGATCCCGACCGTCCCCACCAGTACGGCGATCTCGTCCGGAACCCGTACCGCCGTCTCCTCGAACGCCCGATGAACCAGGCCCGTCCCGAACGTGCCGGCCGACGCCATTGTCGATCCCCCCTCGTGAACCTGCCATGACACCACAACGGGCCCCGCCGAGCGTCCCGGTGCGATCGAACGTCGAGCGCCGGTCGGCTCTCGACGCAGCTGTGCGCACACGGTCGAGCAGCCCACGGAGGCTCGGCCCGGAGCCGTTCGGGGGCGGGCTCCCAGCGGCGCGCCCACCGTACTGGCCCGCCTCCGGCGGGGTCCAGGGTTGTGATCGTCAGGAACATGCCGCGAGCACGACGACGCACGGGAGGAGCGGTCTCCCACCCGAACGACCGGCCACCGGACACGTCTGACGCCCCATCGGAACCGGACGCGGCCCGGTGGCCGGAACCGGGCGGCCGGAACCGGGCGGCCGAGCGGCCCCCGGTCCGGCGCGGGCGGGTTCGGCCGCTCAGGCCCCGGCGGCGGTGCGGACGGCAGCCTCGAGGGAGAGCGCCGCGCCCTCCTCGAATGCGGCGTCGAAGCCTTCCGCGCCGAGGGCTGCGCGGACCGCCGAAGTGATCCGGTCCACGTCCGCGCGCTCACCGGACGGAAGCGGGCCGCCGGCGCTGCGGCGGGCGGCGTCGGCGGCACCGAGGAGCAGCGCCGCCCGGGCGAACCCCTCGGTGCCGCCGGCGGCCGCGGCCGCGCCGGCGGTGCCCTCCAGGGAGAGGGCGAGAGCGCGCGGCTCGGCCGACTGCCGGGCGTGCGCCAGACCGCGCGCCTGGTGGGCCGCGGCCTCGGCGGGCAGGCCGCGCAGTTCGGCGACGAAACCGAGCTCCACCTCGATCAGGTGCCGTCCCGCGGTCGACGACGGGTAGTCGTCCCGCATCGCCCCGAGGTGGCGCTCCGCGTCGTCGAGGTCGCCGGCGCGGCGCGCGCCGAGTGCGAGTCCCATGATCGCGAAGACCTCGCCGAAGACGTGCCCCTGCTCGGCCGCCGCACGGCGGGCCCGCTCGTGGAGCAGCCGGGCCCGTTCCCAGTCACCCGCGAGGAGTGCGAGGCGGCCCAGGCCGGCGAGACAGTCGGAGGCTTCCACGGCCAGGCCGAGTTCCTCCGCGAGCCGCAGCCCGACGGTGTGGCGGGCCTCGGCGCCGGCGTAATCGCCCTCGATCTCCGCGAGTGCGGCGAGCGGTGGAACGGTCTGCAACTCTCCCCAGGCGTCGCCGAGTTCACGGAACTCTCCGGCGGCGGCACGGCCGTGACGACGGGCCGCCCCGAGGTCCCCGACGGCCAGTGCGGTGCGGGCCAGCAGGGCGCGCACGGCGGCGGTGCCCCAGCGGTCGCCGCCGGCGGCGCAGTGCTCCAGGGCGCGGGTGCCGGTCGCTTCCGCCGCGACCGGGTCACCCGCGTGGTGCAGGCCGTAGGCGAACAGCCAGAGCGCCCGGCCGCGTCGCACCGGGTCGCCGATGTCCGCCTCGGGGCAGTCCCGATCGGGCGGACGGTCGCCGGTGAGCATGGCGAACGCGCTGTACAGGAGCCGGAGTTCGGCGAGGGTCGCGGCGGGGACAGCAGGCGGAGCGGGAGCGGCGGGCGTCACCGGGGCGGCGGGAGCGGCCGGGGCCTCCAGGACGGCGGCGGGAGCGGCCGGGGCCTCCAGGACGGCGGCGAGCGCACGCCGGGCCTCGTGGAGGCGGCCGCGCAGCAGCCACCACGGGCACAGTGCGACGGCGGTGCGGGCGGCGCCGTCCCGGTCACCGACCCGCAGCAGGTGGTCGAGAGCGGCCCGGGTGTTGGCGGACTCCGCGTCCAGCCGCACGAGTTGGAGCCGCTGTCCCGGTCCGCGCAACCCCGCCCCGGCCTGAACGGCCAGCTCCTGGAAGTACCCGGCGTGGCGAGCGGCGGTGTCCGCGAACTCTCCCGCCTCGTGGAGCCGGTCGCGGGCGTAGGCGGCGACGGATTCGAGCAGGTCGTAGCGCGGGCCTCCACCGGTGTGCACCGCCTCGACGAGCGAGCGGTCGACCAGTCGGCCGACCAGGTCGAGGACGTCGTCGCGGTCGATGCCGGACGCCGCGCACACCGCCTCGGCCGCCGGCAGGGAGCACCCGCCCACGGGAAGGGCCAGCCGTTGCAGCACGGTCCGCTCGGGCGGGGTGAGGAGGTCCCAGCTCCAGTCGATCACCGCGCGCAGGGTCTGCTGCCGGGCCGGGAGCCCGCGCTGCCCGGAACCGAGAATCCGGAACCGGTCGCCGATCCGGGCCGCCAGCTCCCGCACACCCATGGCCCGGACCCGGGTGGCCGCGAGTTCCAGGGCGAGCGGGATGCCGTCCAGACGGTGGCAGATCTCGGCCACGGCGGCCCGGGTCCCGTCGCCGTCCTGCTCTCCGTCCTGCGGCGCGGTAACGGCCCCCTCCGTACGCCCGGCGATCCCGGCGCTCCCGGTGGTTCCGGCGGGCGGGACGAACCCGGGCGCGGCCGCGCTGGCCCGTTCGACGAACAGCCGGGCGGCGGCGACCGGGTCGAGCGGGGGCACCGGGAACACCGCCTCGCCGGGAAGCCGCAGCGACTCCCGGCTGGTGGCCAGGACGGTCAGCCCCGGTGCGTCGTCCAGCAGGTTCGCGACGAGGTCCGCGGCCGGCTCGATCACGTGCTCGCAGTTGTCCAGGACGAGCAGGAGCCGGCGCCCGCGCAGGACGGCGGACAAGGCCGGGACGGGGCCGGCCCGGTGCGCGGCCGGCCCGGCGACCTGACGGAGACCGAGCGCCGTGGCCACCGCCTGGGCGAGGTCGGCGGCATCGGCGGGAAGGGCCGCGAGTTCGACGAACCGGACCCCGTCGGGTGCGTCGGCCTCCGTACCGTCCGCGAGCCGGCGGGCGAGGGCCAGCGCGAGCCGCGTCTTGCCCACTCCCCCGGGGCCGGTCAGTGTGACCAGCCGCTCGGTGCGGACGAGACGGGCGAGGGCCTCCAGCGCGGGGCCGCGCCCGACCAGTGCGGTCCGCGGGGCAGGCAGGTCCGCACGGTGGACGGCGTCCGGCTCCGCCTCCCGGCCGGCGGCGCTGCGGGCAGAACCGTCGGCTCCGGGTCCGGTTCCAGCACCGGGGCCGACTCCGGCACCGGCACCGAGGCCGAGGCCAGGGCCGGGGCCGGGGCCGGGGGACTCGACAAGTGGGCCGGCCGGGGCGGGCCGGAGCCGCGCCGCGGCCCCCGCGGGCCGCAGGAAGGCGTCCTGCCGCAGGATCGCCTCGTACAGCGCCGACACCTCGGGGCTCGGGTCGAGCCCCAGCTCGTCGGCCAGCAGGCTCCGCAGCGCGCCGTAGGCGGCGACCGCCTCGCTCTGGCGGCCGGCCCGGTAGAGGGCCCGCATCTGCACGGCTCGCAGCCGCTCGCGCAAGGGATGACGGTCCACCAGCTCGGCCACCTCGCCGAGCAGCCGCGGATCGTCGGAGTCCAACCGGGCCTCCGCCAGCTCCTCGACGACGGCGAGCCGCTCCTCGGCCAGGCGCTGAGCGGCCGGGCGGACGAAGTCCTCGTCGGCGAAGTCGGCGTACGGGTCTCCGCGCCACAGGGCGAGCGCCCGGGTGAGCACCGCCGCCCGGGCGGGTGCGTCGGTCTCCTCGCGGGCCCGCCCGGCCAGCCACCGGAAGTCGGCGGCGTCGAGCTCGGCGGCACCGCCGTCGAGCCGGAGCCGGTACCCGGCCGGCTGGTGGGTCACCCGGTCGCGGCCGATCGCCCGGCGCAGCTGGGAGACCTTGGCCTGGAGCGCGTTGGCCGGGTTGGCGGGGACGGCCTCACCCCAGATGTCGTCGACCAGGAGGTCCGCCGACACCGGCCGTCCCTCGTGCAGCAACAGGTCGGCGAGCAGGGCGCGCACCTTGGTCTCGGGCACCCGGACGGGCGCACCGTCGTCGTCCCACACGGCCAACGGACCGAGCACCCCGAACCTCATGACAGCACCCTACACAGAGTTGATCATCAGCCGGTCGGCCCGGTCGGCCGCCGGTCGCTGCGGGACCGGCACCGGGTCGCCGCCCGACCGTCGGCGGACCCTCAGCGAACCGTCAGTGGACCCGAAGCGGCCCGGGGGATCGTTCGACCAGTCGGCGGGAGGAACCGGTCGGCAGCACCACGGAGCACGAAGGAGCACCCTCATGAGCACGGACACCGCAGCCCGCCCGTCCCGGTCCACGAAGGCCACCGAGGCCACCGGGGCCACCGCTTCCGGCGGCACGGACTCCCCGCTGTTCCGGCCCGCCCGCCTCGGCACCCTGCGGCTGGCCAACCGCCTGGTGATGGCGCCGATGACCCGCAACCGCGCGGGCGCCGACGGCGTACCGGATCCGATCATGGCCACGTACTACGCCCAGCGCGCCTCGGCCGGACTGATCGTCGCGGAGGCCACCACCCCGAACGCCGTGGGCGCCACCTACCCCAACATCCCGGCGATCCACGACGAGGCGCAGGTGGCCGGGTGGCGCCGCGTGACCGACGCCGTCCGGTCGGCGGGCGGACAGATGTTCCTCCAACTGCAGCACGGCGGCCGGGTCGGCCACCCCGAGACCAGCGGCCACCACCCGGTCGCCCCGTCGCCGGTGCCGATGCCCGGCACCATCGTCACCCCGTCCGGCCACCGCGAGAACGTCGTGCCGCGCGAGATGACCGAGCAGGAGATCCGGGACACCGTGGCCGACTTCGCCGCCGCGGCGCGCCGGGCGGTGACGGCCGGCTTCGCCGGTGTCGAGGTCCACGCCGCGAACGGGTACCTGCTGCACCAGTTCCTCTCCCGGGGCACCAACCACCGCACCGACGGCTACGGCGGGTCGGTCGCCAACCGGATCCGGCTCACCGTCGAGGTGGTGCGCGCGGTCGTCGAGGCGATCGGCGCCGACCGGGTGGGGGTGCGGATCGCCCCCGGCGTCACCGCCAACGCCATGACGGAGGACGACGTCGACGAGGTCTACCCGGCGCTCCTCCACGCCCTCGACGGCCTCCGCCCGGCCTACCTGCACGTCGTCTTCGCCGACCCGGACCAGCCGCTCTTCCGCACCCTGCGCAACGCCTGGTCCGGCTCGCTGATCGCGAACCCGGCCCTCCCCTGGCCCGGCCCCCTGCCGGCCGACGGCGGCCGCGCCGCCGCCGAGCGTCTGCTCGAGGCGGGTGCCGACCTGGTCTCCCTCGGCCGGGCCTTCCTGGCCAACCCCGACCTGGTCGCCCGCCTGAGGACCGGCGCGCCGCTCAACCCGATCCGGGACTCCCACCTGATGTACGTCGGCGGCGAGACCGGCTACACCGACTACCCGGCCCTCGGCCGCGGCCCGTCGGCTGCCGACCACTGACCGGCCGCCGACCACGAACCGGCCGATGCCGCCCACTGACGCCTGCCGACCGTCTGCCGTCGGCGGGGCCTCCGACCGCGGGGGGCCGGGTCACGCCCCCGTGGCCCGGCCGCGCCCCGCCCCCGGCCGACCCGTTCAGCGGCAGAGGGCCTCGTCCACCGCGGCCGCCACGCGCGGTTTGACGTCGGGCGACACCACCGTGGTCATGGCGATGCTCACGGCGCGGCCGCCCTCCGTGACACCGCCCCGGGTGATGTACCCGGGGATGCTCCCGCCGTGCCCCCAGGACGCCCCGCCGCACGACAGCGGAGTGCTCGCGAGGCCGAGCCCGTACCGGGCACCCGGGCCCAGGTACTCGGCCGGCACGGTGGTCCGCATCTGGGCCAGCTGGGCCGCCGGCATCAACTCGCCGGCCAGCAGCGCCGAGAAGAACCGGTTCAGATCCGTGTTGGTGGAGACGATCGCCCCCGCCGCCCAGGCCCAGGACGGGTCCATCTCCGTGACGTCCACCGGCGGACCACCGGGGGTCGCCACGAAGTAGCCGTGCGGGTGGCGCTCGCGGACCCCGGTCTCCCCCGGTGCCGGGAAGTACGTGTGCCTCAGCCCGATCCGGTCGATGACGCGCGTGGTGACCACCTCCCCCAGCGGCCGTCCGGTGATCCTCTGGACGATCAGCCCGGCCAGCACGTAGCCCGTGTTGCTGTACTTCCACCCCGTTCCCGGCGCGAAGTCGGCCTTGTGCGCGAGTGCCGCGTCGAGCAGTTCGCGCGGCTCGAAGTACTGGGTGGCGCTGGAGAGTTCCAGGAAGTCCGTGTAGTCCGGAAGCCCGCTGGTGTGCTGGAGGACCTGCCGGACGGTGATCCGCCGTCCGTCGATGCCCTCGCCCCGGACCAGACCGGGCAGATAGGTGTCGAGGGAGGCGTCGAGCTCCACCTTTCGCTCCGCCACCAGCTGCAGGACGACGACGGCGACGAAGCTCTTGGTGTTGCTGCCGATCCTGACCTGTCCGTCGACCGGCACCTCGGCACCCGTCCTCAGGTCCGCGACCCCGGAGGTGTAGGTGCGGGTACGGCCGTCGGCACCGCGGACGGCCGCCAGAGCCCCGGGCCCGCCGCCGTCGGCGACGAGGCCGTCGAGCCGCCGCTGGAACGGGTCGGCCTTCGCGACGGCGGCCGGAGCAGCGCCCCCGGCCCCGACCACGGCGACGGCGGGCGAAGCGAGCGAGCCGAGACCGAGGGCCCCGGCCGTCACGACCGCGGCCGCACCCACCGCAGTACGGCGCAGGGCACGGGAACGGTACGGGGAAGAGGAGTTCACAGGGCGCCTCCAACAGCGGGACGTACACGGCGGGCCGGTGTCCCGGCCCGCCCAGGACATCACATCGACACCCCGGCAGCCGTCACCGACAGGGACGAACAAACCTCCACGGCAGTCCTCCTGACGATGCATCGGAACCCTGACTCCGGGAGCCGCCGGACCCGGTCCCGCCACCTCCGCACCGGACCCCGCTCCGGCCCCGGCTCCTGCTCGGGCCGGCACGGAGGTGTTCGCCGGTGACGGGGACGGCCGCACCGCGAGCGTCGAACAGCCGCCCTCGCCCTGCCCCGGTCGGGCGGGTGGCTGACCGCCACCCGCCCGACCGGGCCGCGCCTACCGGCCGGTCCAGCGGGGCGGCCGCTTCTCCACGAAGGCGAGCGGCCCCTCCTGCGCGTCCGCGCTGTGCATCCGCCTCTCCTCCCACACGAAGCGGGTGCGGAACGCCTCCTGGAGCGGCATCGTCCGGGCCGCCGCGGCGGCCTCCTTGATCGCCCTGACGGACAGCGGCGCGCAGCGCAGCACGTCCTCGACCCAGCCGTCGACACAGCTGTCCAGGTCCTCCGCCGGTACCACCTCGTTGACCAGGCCGAGCTCGTAGGCCCGGGCGGCGGTCATGGGGCGGCCGGTCAGCAGGTGACCGAGCGCCGCCCGGTAGGGGGCCTGGGCGGTCAGCCGGAAGACCCCGCCCGCGCCGGCCATCAGGCCGAGCCTGGCCTCGGGCAGCGCGAAGGTGGCGTGTTCCGCGGCGACGACGATGTCGCAGGCCAGGGCCAGCTCGAAGCCGCCGCCGAACGCGTAGCCGTTGACGCGCGCGACCACGGGCTTGGCCAGGTCGAACCGCTCGGTCAGCCGTGGCCAGCCCGGCTTGCCGCGACTGCCGAAGGTGCTCGGTTCCGCCGTCCCGCCACGGACCCGCTCGGCGAGTTCCTTGAGGTCCTGCCCGGCCGAGAACGCCCGGTCGCCCGCACCGGTGAGCACGGCGACCCAGAGATCGTCGTCCTGCTCGAAGTCGTCCCAGACCAGCGCCAGTTCTTCGTGCGTGCGCAGATCAAGGGCGTTCAGCCGCTCGGGCCGGTTCAGCGTGATCCGGGCCACCCGGCCGTCCTTCACGTAGTCGACCCCGGTCGGACCGTCCGGCCGGGGCCCTTCGACCGCCACCGGCTCAGCCGATTCGCGCTTGCAGGCGCTTCGGACGCGGATCGGTCCGCTGTTCCGCCACAGGGTCCGTGCGATCGGCCATGTCTTTCCTCCGGAAGGGCGATCGTGGAAGGAACAGCGGTCGCCGCACGGTGTGCTCGGACGGGTGGCCGCCGGGCGGTGCGGTCCCCGGCCCGGCGAGGACGCAGCCGCGCAGCTCGTCGTGCGGGTCCGGGGAGAGCGGCCGCGTCAGGTGCCCGGCGAACGACCCGGTCATGTCCTGGCGCCGAACTTCGTGGTCTTCTCCATGACGTCCTTCGCGTAGAGCCGCAGGCCCTGCTGGAGGGCGAACTCCGCCATGTAGGCGCGGAAGACCTCCGGCGGCTCCTCGGCGAGGTTGAGCATGGCGCGGTTGGCGACCACCGCGGGTGCCGCGAGTTCCGCGACGGCCGCGCCGACGGCCGCGTCCATGTCCGCGGGGTCGACGACCTCGTCGCAGATCAGCCGCGCGTCCGGATCGGTGGCCCTGATCCGCCGGCCGGAGAGGATGACCTGCCGGGCCACCCGGTTCCCGGCGATGCGCGGCAGGCGCAGATTGCCCGCCCCGGGGATGATGCCCTCCTGCGCGGCCGGCAGACTGAAGAAGGAGTCCGAGGCGGCGATGACCCGGTCGAAGACGAGCAGCAGTTGCATGCCGCCGCCGATGGCGAAGGTGTCGACCGCCGCGATCCACGGCTTCTGCACCGTCCGGGCGGGCCGGCCGGGCTCCCCCGGCAGCAGCAGACCGCGCTGGATCTTGCTGATGCAGCCCAGTTCGCGCCGGAGCAGGAAGTCCACGTAGGAGATCCGCCCCTGACTCAGGTGGACGAGGTTGATGCCCGCGCTGAAGACCCGGCGTCCCCGGTACTTCGGGTGCGTCATCTCGCCGCCCCGCAGGACGCCGACCTTCACCCCGTCGTCGAGCAGCACCAGGTCCACGGCCACGTCCATGGCCGCGATCAGTTCGTCGTCCTCGGCGTTGAGGCTGCCGGGGTTGGTGACCGTCACGAACGCGGCCTCGCCGACCCGCTCGACCGTGAGCGACCCCAGGTCCACCGCGCCCCGGGCGGTGAACTCCGCCAGCAGGTCGAACGCCTGCGGCCTGGGGCGCAGCTGGGACTCCAGTAGGTGGGCACCGGCCCGCGGCTGCCGCAGCACCGCGGAGAAGAAGATCGCCTGGTCGATCTCCCGTCCCTCCTTCTCCTCCTGCGCGAGTGCCCGCTCGCTGCTCATCTGGGCGTCGGTGGGCACCAGTCCGGGGAACATCCCGGCCGCGGCCCGCACCAGCTCGTCCAGCCACAGGTGCACCTTCGAACCGTCGGTCAGCGCGTCGTAGACGGCCCCGGCGTGCTCGGCGAGGAAGCCGCTGCGGGCCAGCCGCGCCTCCTCCACGGCCGCGTCGAGCCGGGCCCGCTGCTCGGACGAGCGCTCGCGCGCGGGCGGCAGCCCGGCCAGGACCTCCTCGGCGTACGCGGCCCGCGCCGCAGGCTCCTGCCAGGCCGCGGCCAGGGCGCCGGGCGGTACGTCGGTCCGTCGGTTCATCGACATACCGGCCCTCCCGCCCCGGGCAGTTCCCGGGTCGGCTCCGTGGTTCCCGCCGTCGGCCCCGGCCGGAGCCGGTCGCCCTCGGCAGGCGATGTCGCCGGCACTCTCATCGTTCCTCGCATTCCTCCGCCTGGTGTCCACGGTCGCTCGGCCAATGGTGACGAGCCATCAAATCATGGACAGGAAAAGGAGGAAGTCCGAAGAATTCGCACGATGTACGACCTGCGACCGGACCTTTCGGGGCGTGCGGAATTGCCGCCCCCACCCGGTCCGCTCGTTCCTCCGGTCATTCCGCCGGTCATTCCGCCGGCGGTCGACGGCGGGACTTCGCAGGGCGCGGCCGCTGCTCGTCGGGGTGCTGGGGCAGGAAGTCGTCCGTGAACTCCGTGCCGCTGAGGGCGGCGTCGACCCGGGCGCGGATGTAGGCGCCGGTCATCGGGCAGTCCAGCGGGCGGTCGGTACGGCAGTCCAGCATGTGTTCCAGGACGGCGGCGGCCCGGGTGAGCCGGCGGATCCGTGCCAGCATCTCGTCCCGCTGCTCGGTGATCAGGGCGCGCCGGTCCTCGACGCGCTCGCTCTCCAGTACGGCGGCGGTGTCGGCGATCGGCATCAGGCCGTCGTCGTGCCACAGCTGGGCGTACGCGAGCCGCTGCAGACCGGCGTGGTCGTAGTAGCGCACCCGCCCGCGCCGGGCGGCGGGGCCGACCAGACCGCGCTCCTCGTAGTAGCGCAGCGCGGGCACGGACAGGCCGAACGCCTCGGCCACCGCGGTGATCGAGAACAGTTGCTGCTCCATCGTGCCTCCGGGGCGGCTTCGGGGCTTGCGCTCAAGCGCACTTGAGCGTGAAAGGTAAGGGCATCCTAACTCCACGTCGAAGGGCAGGACAGTCCCGTGCCGGTCTCCTCCTCCGCCGGAACACCCGCCGGACCAGCCGTCGGACCACCCGCCGGACCAGCCACCGGGCCCGCCGCCGGAACCACCACCGCAAAGCCCGCACCTCCCGCCCCCACCGGCACCGGCCGCCCCGCGCCCGCGGCGGGCGTGCTGCTCGTCGTCGGCTTCGTGCTGTTGAGCCTGAACACCCGGGTCGCGTTCGGGCAGATCGGACCACTGGCCCCGGTCGCCCACTTCGGCTCCGCCACGGTGACCGTGCTGGGCCTGCTTCCCCCTCTGTGCATGGGCCTGTTCGCACCGCTCGCCCCGCTGGTGCGGCGCCGGCTCGGCGAGGAGCGCGGCCTGCTGTGGGCCGGCGTCGTCCTGGTCGCCGGTGCGGTCCTGCGCATGCTCGGGATGCCGGGCCTGTACGCCGGAACCGTCGTCGTCAGCCTCGCCACGGCGATCGTCAACGTCCTCGTGCCGGTCTTCGTCCGGACCCGCTTCTCCCACCGGCACGTCGGCACCATGATGGGCGTCTACGCGCTGTCCATGGGCGTCGGCTCGGCGATCGTCGCGGCCCTGGTCGCGCCCGTCGCCCAAGCCTCCGGAGGCTCCTGGCAGCTCGCGGTCGGCATCGCCGTCGTACCGGCCGTGCTCGCGGTGGTGGGAATCGCCCCGCAGGTCCGCGTCCACCGGCCCGGACCCCGGCCCGCGATCCCGGCGGACCCAACGACCGCAGCACGCCCGCATGTGGCGCGCACCGGGCTGGCGTGGAGCCTGACGGCCTTCTTCGGCATCCAGACCCTCGCCTTCTACACGGCGCTCGCCTGGCTGCCCTCCGTCCTCATCGCCTCCGGCACCGGCCGGACGGCCGCCGGAACCTGCCAGGCCGTCCTCATCCTCGGCGTGGCCGTGGGCGGATTCCTCGCCCCCGTGCTGGCCGCCCCCCGCGCCGACCAGCGCCCCCACATCCTGGGCACCGTCCTGGTCTGTGCCACCGGGTTCACCGGACTGATGCTCGCGCCGACGGGGCTCCCGGCCCTGTGGGCGGCCGTCCTCGGCATCGGCCTGGGCGCCGGACAGGCCCTCCCGGGTGTGCTCTACGCCCGCCGGGGCACCGACCACGACCACGTCGCCGCCCTGTCGACCATGGCCCAGACGTGCGGCTACCTCATCGCCGCCACCGGCCCGGCCGTCGCCGCCGGCCTCCACGGCGCGACCGGCTCCTGGACCGTCCCGCTCGCGGCGGTCACCGCGACCCTGCTCCTCGGCGGCGCCCTGAGCAGCCGGGCAGGTCACGACCCCGGCTGACACCGGTGACCACCGGTGACCGCCCCGACGGGGCCGGACCGGCCTTCCGCGACCGGCCCGGAACCCGTGGCGAGGAGCCGCAGTTCCCGGACTGCGGCTCCTCGTGGTCTCACGGCTTCAGCAACCCTCGCCGACAGGCGTTGACGAGGTTGCGCGGCACCAGTTGCGCGCGCCCGTCGACGGTGATCGGGACGAGCTGCGGGGCCGCGGCCTTCCACCGCGACCGGCGGTGGCGGGTGTTGCTGCGGGACGTCCTGCGCTTGGGTACGGCCATGTCGGGCTCCTGTCGGGTGGGCGAGGTGTGGGGCGGGAGGGAGATCTCGCGGCCGGAGTCGCTTCTCCGCCGGTCAGGGGGCGGGTTCGAGCAGGTCCTCGAAGGCGTCGGGCAGGTTCTTCCAGCCGGCCTCCCCCACCGCCAGTTCGGCATCGGTGAGCAGGCAGGACTCGAGCAGTCCGGTGATCCCGTCGACGTCCAGTCCCTCGGCCGTGAAGGCGAGTTGCTGGATCCGGTCACCGTGTGCCGGATGCCAGTCGAGGGCCGCGGCGGCCCGCCGGGCGGGCGGGCAGCGCTCCCAGGCGGCGTCCGGAAGTCCGGCCAGCCACGGGCCGCAGTCCTCGACGGCGAGGTTCGCACCGGCGCAGTCCCAGCCGAGCATCAGCTCGGGCCGGCTGGCCAGCCAGAAACGGCCGCGGCTGCGCTGGGCGGCCGGGACGAGCAGTTCCAGTGCCTCGTACAGCCGACCCGGGTGCAACGGACGCCGCCGTTCCCACACCAGAGTGGTCACGCCCGCCTCGTCGGCCTGCTGCGGCAGCAGCGCGAGGGCGGGATCCACCCGGTCGCGGGCAGCGGCCACGTCGAAGCCGCCCAGAGCCGCGCGCACCAGCTCACCGGTCCCGAGCAGGACCCGCCGCGCGGTGGGGTGCAGTTGGCGCAGCATCGCGAGGCCGGTCCCGCTGCCACGGGCGACCGCGAGGGTCGTGGCGTACTCGATCTGGTGGGCCAGGGCCCCGGCGCGGGTGCGGGTGTCGTCCGGCGACGTGTGCTCGCCGTGCTCGGCCAGCTCGTCCGGGACGGAGAGCTCGCCCAGCAGCCGGTCCGGGTCCACCGCGACCACCACACCGGCGAGTTCGACGACGTCCGCCGTCGGGCGACCGTTCACCTCGCCGTTCGCGATCACCTCGACCGCCGGCTGCGGGTCGCTGCCGCCCCACAACTCCACCACCGCCAGCCCGTGCCGGCCACTCTCGGCCAGGCGCAGCAGCTCCGGCAGCAGGTCCTCGCGCAGGGCGCAGCAGGAGCAGCCGTTGCTCAGTGGCACGTCAGCCACCGCGACGGTCCCGTCGGCGTCGCGGAGTTCGCGGTGGACCGTTCGGCGCGAGGCGTCGCGCAGGTCGTGGTGGAGGACCACGCCGTCGACGGCGTGTTCCATCAACTCCCTGACGGCGCGCCGCCGTTCGGCGCGATGCAGGCCGGCCACCACCACGACGGGGAGCCTGAGGTGTTCGGGCGTCGCGCTCACCGGCCGGACCTCCGTACGCCGGGCAGCCGTCCGGCGTGGGCCATGGTGCGCAGATTGATCCGGGAGGGACCGATCGCACCCCGGCGGTCGCGCGGCCGACGGGCGCGTTCGGCCCTCACGGCGGCGCGCCCGGCGGGACCGGCGGGACCGGCGCCGGGCCGGGCGACGACCGTACGCCGCCGCCCGCTCCTGACGATCTTGCCCAGCTCGGCCATCAGACCTTCTCCCCCCTGGCCCGGATCCGGGCGACGGCGGCCTCGACGCCGATCACGTCGACGGTCTTGATCCCCTTGGCACTGAGCGCGAGCCGGACGTACCGGCCCTCACTGGGCAGCCAGTAGCGCCTGCGCTGGATGTTGGGGTCGAAACGGCGCGCGGTGCGGCGGTTCGAGTGCGAGATCGTGTTGCCGAACCCCGGCTTCCGGCCGGTCAGTTGGCAGTGTGCGGACATGGGCTGCTCCATTGGGCGGGTGCGAGGACAGAACGGCGGCCCCATCGGGCACGTCGACCCCGGGTGCTCGCTCACACTAGCCTAGATGAAAATGGATTTCATTTGCTACAGTCGCTCCCACCCGACCGAGGAGGAGGGCCCCGTGGCCCGCAACGAACTGCGCCCGATCATCAAGCTCCGCTCCACCGCCGGTACCGGCTGCATGTACGTGACCCGCAAGAACCGCCGCAACGACCCCGACCGGCTGGTCCTGCGCAAGTACGACCCCGTCGCCCGCCGGCATGTCGACTTCCGAGAGGAACGCTGACCCCCGAACCGTCCCGCGGACCTTCCCGCAAGGGCGGTCCACCCGGGTTCACCCGTTCGTCCCCCGTGCTTTCCCCCTGCTCCTCGGGGCCTTCCCGCGCCGGGCGCGGAAATCCTCCGCCGCAGGTGGGAAGCGTCGGGGGACTTTGACATTTCTCTTATCGTCCTACAGTGTTCTCGGCATGTCCGACCGCCACCCCACCGAGCGCGCCGCCATCGAGCTGGCGCTGATCGGCGTGGCCGCGCACTGCGTTTCCGACAATCTCTGTCGCTGAATCCGCCTGTCCCGACGCGTTGCGATGATCGCCGCCTCGGGGCGTCGCCCCTTCCTGCGGGCGCGGTGCCGCTCTCTCCCGTCAAAGCCTCACTGTCGCCCGCCTTCCTCCGTTCACCACCGGTAGCGAAAGGCCCCCTTTCCGATGTCTCGAACCACCCTTCCCCTCCGCCACCTCGCCGCGGCGACCGTCACCGTCGCACTCGTCGTCGGACTGGCGGCGTGCGGCCCGAAGGCCGACGGCGACGGTGGCACCGGCAAGGACGCCGCTCCCCAGCGGGGCGGCACCCTCACCGTCCTCAACCAGAACCCGCAGGAGCAGTTCGACCCCGCGCGGCTCTACACCTCCGGCGGCGGCAACGTCCCGTCCCTGGTCTTCCGCACCCTCACCACCCGCAACCGGGCCGACGGTCCGGCCGGCGCCAAGGTCGTCCCCGACCTCGCCACCGACACCGGCACCCCCTCCGAAGGTGCCACCGTGTGGACGTACCGCCTCAAGGACGGCCTGAAGTTCGAGGACGGTTCGCCGATCACCACCGCCGATATCAAGTACGGCATCGAAAGGTCATTCGCCCCCGAACTCTCCGGTGGAGCACCGTTCCTGAGGGACTGGCTGATCGGTGCGGCCGACTACCAGGGCCCGTACAAGGACGGCCGCACCCTGGACGCCATCGAGACACCGGACGAGAGGACGATCGTCTTCCGCCTCAACAAGCCCGAGGGCGACTTCCCCTACCTGGCGACCCAGACGCAGTTCGCGCCCGTCCCCAAGGCCAAGGACACCGGGGCGAAGTACCAGGAGCACCCCGTCTCCTCCGGCCCCTACCGGGTGGTCAAGAACGAGAACGACGGCGCGCACCTCGTCCTCGAGCGCAACCCCAACTGGTCCTCGGCGACCGACGACCAGCGCAAGGCGTACCCGGAGACCGTCGACGTGCAGTCCGGTCTCGACGCCGCGGTGATCAACCAGCGGCTGACCGCCGGCACCGGGGCCGACGCGGCCGCCGTCACCACCGACACCAACCTCGGCCCCTCCGAACTCGCCCAGGTGAAGGACGACAAGGCCCTCGCCGCGCGGGTCGGCACCGGCCACTTCGGCTTCATCAACTACCTGGCGTTCAACCCCAAGGTGAAGCCCTTCGACAACCCCAAGGTGCGCCAGGCCGTGGCCTACGCGATCAACCGCACCTCGGTCGTCAACGCGGCCGGCGGCTCCTCGCTCGCCGAGGCCGCCACCACCTACCTGCCGACCCAGGAGACCTTCGGCCACACGCCGTACGACCCGTTCCCGGCCGGTGCCACCGGCAACCCGGAGAAGGCCAAGGAGGCGCTGAGGGAAGCCGGTTACCCGGACGGCCTGACCATCACGCTCACCCACTCCAGCGTCACGGGCAAGGGCAACGGCCCGGACCTCGCCACCGCCGTCCAGGACGGTCTGAAGGCGGCCGGGATCACCGTCCAGCTGGAGTCCCTGGACTCCACCCGGTACTCCAAGACCGTCCACACCGTCAGCACCGAACCCGGCCTCTTCCTCGCCACCTGGGGCGCCGACTGGCCGTCCGGCGGCCCGTTCCTCGCACCGATCTTCGACGGCCGGCAGATCGTCACCGACGGCTACAACTTCAACTCCGCGCAGCTGGACGACCCTTCGGTGAACGACGAGATCGACCGGATCAACGCGATCACCGACCACGCCGAGGCCGCCAAGCGGTGGGGCGCCCTGGACAAGCGGATCGGCGAGCAGGCCCTCACCGTCCCGCTGTACCACCCCGTCTACAAGCGGCTCGCCGGCAAGGACGTCCGCAACATCGTGATCAGCGACTGGACCGGCGTGCTGGACATCTCCCAGGTCGCGGTCAAGTAGCGGACGGCTCGGACGGATCGGTCTGACAACCATGACTCCACAGAAGCCCGGCGCCGGGGAGGTCCTCACGGCCTCCCCGGCCCCCGGGGGACGGCAGGTGTGGCGGCGGCTGCTCGCGCGGCGCGCCGCCGTCGCCGCCGGCCTCGTCATCCTCCTGCTCGCCCTGGTCGCGGTGGCGGCGCCGCTGCTCAGCGCACTCGAGGGCCAGGACCCCACCGGCTACCACAACGACCTGCTCGACTCGGCGGCCGGCGGGGTGCCCACCGGTTCCTTCGGCGGAGTCGGCGCCGAGCACTGGCTGGGCGTCGAGCCCGGTACGGGGCGGGACGTCTTCGCCCGGCTCGTCCACGGTGCCCGGATCTCGCTGCTCGTCGCCGTCGGCGCCACCTTCGTCCAGGTCACGCTCGGCGTCCTGCTCGGCCTCGCCGCCGGTCTCGGCAGCCGGGTGCTCGACCAACTGATCGGCAACACCACCGAGGTGATGCTCGCGCTGCCCTCGCTCGTCTTCGCCATCTCGCTGATGGCGGTGGTGCCCTCCGGCTTCCCGCGACCGCTCCTGCTGACCCTCGTCATCGGGCTGCTCGGCTGGGCCGGCACCTCCCGGCTGGTCCGGGCGCAGACGCTCAGCCTCCGGCAGCTCGACTACGTGGCCGCGGCCCGACTGGCCGGCGCGAGCCGCTGGCGGATCGCCCGCCGGGAGCTGCTGCCCTCGCTCGCCGCGCCGGTCATCACCTACGCGGCGGTGCTGCTGCCGTCCAACGTGATCGCCGAGGCCGGGCTGTCGTTCCTCGGTGTGGGCGTCAAGCCGCCGACCTCGTCCTGGGGGCAGATGCTCTCCGGCGCGACCACCTGGTTCCGCGCCGACCCGATGTACGTGCTGCTGCCGTCCGCGCTGCTGTTCGTCACGGTGCTCTCCTTCACCGTGCTCGGCGACGCCGTCCGGACCGAGCTCGACCCCCGCGCGGCCTCCCGGCTGCGGGTCGGCACGGCACGCGGCAGCGCCGGTCCGACGACGGACGGGCCCGCACCGGAGCCCGGCCCGTCGTCGGCCGACCGCCCGGGGCCGTCGGACGCGTCCCGCCCGGGTCCGCCGAACGCGGCCCGCCCCGGCCCGCCGTCCGCCCCCGAGGAGGCCACCGCATGACCCGCTTCCTGCTCCGCAAGGCCATCGGCATGCTCGGTGTCCTGCTGGCCCTCTCCCTGCTCGTCTACGCGGTCTTCTACATCGCCCCCGGCGACCCCGCCCAGCTCGCCTGCGGCGAGAAGTGCAGCCCCGCCCAGGTCGCCCAGGTGCGCGAACGGCTGGGCCTCGACGCACCGCTCCACCTCCAGTACGCCCATTTCCTCCAGGGCATCGTCGCCGGGCGGGACTTCAGCGCCGGCACCGGCCTGCTGCACTGCCCCGCTCCCTGCCTGGGCGTCTCCTACCGGAGCGGTGAGCAGGTCACCGACATGATCACTGCCCGGCTCCCGGTGACGGCCTCGCTCGCACTCGGCGCGATGGTGCTCTGGCTGGTCCTCGGCGTCGGCACCGGCCTGGTCTCGGCCCTGCGCCGCGGCCGGCTCAGCGAGCGCCTGCTGACCGGGCTGACGCTGGCCGGCAGCTCCGTGCCGGTCTTCGTCATCGGCCTGGTGCTGCTCATCGTCCTCTGCGCCCAGCTCCAGTGGCTGCCGTTCCCGAGCTACGTCCCGCTCACCGAGGATCCCCAGCAGTGGTTCTGGGGCCTGCTGCTGCCCTGGGTCTCGCTCGCACTCATCGAGTGCGCCAAGTACGCCCGGCTCACCCGCTCCTCCATGCTGGAGGCGCTCGCCGACGACCACATCCGGACCTTCCGGGCGTACGGCGTCAGTGAGCGGCGCCTGGTGACCCGGCACGCGCTGCGCGGCGCGCTCGCTCCGGTGATCGCGCTCACCGCCATCGACCTGGGGACCATGTTCGGGTCCGCCGTGCTGACCGAGTCGCTCTTCGGTCTCGCGGGGCTCGGCAAACTGCTGGTCACCTCGGTCGGCCTGATCGACCTGCCGACCGTCGTCGGCCTGACCCTCGTCACCGGGTTCTGCGTGGTCCTCGCCAACGTCGTCGCGGACGTGCTCTACGCGGTGACCGACCGAAGGGTGGTCCTGACATGAGCCCCGAACCCCTGGTGGACGTCCGGGACCTGGTCGTCGACTTCCCGGTCGGCGACGGCCACGTACGGGCCGTCGACGGCGTCGGCTTCACGCTGGAGGCCGGGCAGGCCCTCGGCATCGTCGGCGAGTCCGGCTCCGGAAAGAGCACCGTCGCCTACGGCCTGCTCGGCCTCCACCGCGGCACCGGCGCCCGGATCGGCGGTTCCGTCCGTGTCGCCGGCGTCGATGCCGTCACCGCCGGGAGTACCGAACTCCGGTGCCTGCGCGGCGGACTGGCCGCCATGGTGTTCCAGGACCCGCTCTCCGCGCTCGACCCGTACTACGCGGTGGGCGACCAGATCGCCGAGGTCGTGCAGGTCCACCGGGACGTCTCCCGCCGGGCCGCGCGGACGCGGGCCGTCGAGGTGCTCGACCGGGTCGGCATCCCCGACGCGGCGCGGCGCTCGCGCTCACGGCCGCACGAGTTCAGCGGCGGCATGCGCCAGCGGGTGCTGATCGCGATGGCCCTGGCCTGCGAGCCGCGACTGCTGGTCGCCGACGAGCCGACCACCGCGCTGGACGTCACCGTGCAGGCCCAGGTGCTGGACCTGCTGCACGAGTTGCGGGCCGAGACCGGGGCCGGACTGGTCCTGGTGACCCACGACCTGGGCGTGGTCGCCGGGAGCGTCGACCGGGTGCTGGTGATGAAGGACGGCCGGGCGGTCGAGCACGGCGCGGTCGCCGAGGTGCTGGGCACCCCGCGCGAGCCGTACACCCGGACGCTGCTGTCGGCGGTGCCGCGGGTCGACGCGGCGCGTGCGCCGCGCACCCCGCAACCACTGGTCGAACCGACCGGGCCGACCGGGCCGACCGGGCTCTCCAAGCCGATCGGGCCGACCGGGACCGGCGACCTGCTGCTCGAAGCCACCGACCTGCGCAAGGAGTTCGCCGGCCGCGGCAGCCTCGGCCGGCGCGCCGCCCCCGTCACCGCCGTGGACGGCGTCTCACTCACCGTGCGGGCCGGCGAGACGCTGGGCGTCGTCGGCGAGTCCGGCTCGGGCAAGACCACACTCGGACGGATGCTGGTCCGCCTGCTGGAACCGACCGGCGGCCGGCTCCACTACCGCGGCCGGGACATCGGGGCGCTCGGGGAGAAGGAACTCCGCCCGATCCGGCAGGAGTTGCAGATGGTCTTCCAGGACCCGGTCTCCTCGCTCAACCCGCGCCGCAGCATCGGGGAGTCCGTCGCCGACCCGCTGCGCATCGCCGGCGGAACCGACGAGCGCCGGATCCGCACCCGGGTCGGCGAGCTCCTCGAACGCGTGGGCCTGGACCCCGACTGGTACCACCGCTACCCGCACGAGTTCTCCGGCGGACAGCGGCAACGGGTCGGCATCGCCCGGGCCCTGGCTCCGGAGCCCCGGCTGATCGTCTGCGACGAACCGGTCTCCGCCCTGGACGTCACCACCCAGGCCCAAGTGGTCGAGTTGCTCGGCACGTTGCAGCGCGACCTCGGCCTCGCACTGATCTTCGTCGCCCACGACCTCGCCGTGGTCCGACAGGTGAGCGACCGGGTCGCCGTGATGCAGTCCGGACGGATCGTGGAGCAGGGCGACGCCGACACGGTCTACGACTCCCCCCAGCACCCTTACACCAAGGGCCTGCTGGCCGCCGTACCGGTCCTGGACCCGGTCGAGGCGGCCGCCCGCCGCCACCTCCGACTGGCCACCGCCGGAGCCTGACCGGCACCCGTAACGGCCGGGTGCGGGCCTCGGCCCGCACCCGGTGCCGCTCAGCACGGACCGGACCGTCCGGACCTGGTCGGACCACGGGGTTCATCCGCGGTCATCGCACTTCGCCGCCATTGACGGAAACGGACGTAACGCCCGCCCGTCCTCCGTCGATTGACTTGACGGTTCACCGTCATTTGCGAGCCCCTCCTCGCTCCGGACGGTGGCGCTCAGCGTCCGCACCATCGTCTCCCCGCCCCCGGAGACCGCCCCCACGAAAGGACGACCATGCTCCACTCGAAGTGGTTCGCCGCAGCCGGGACCGCCGCGGCCGTCACCCTGCTCCTGGCCCCCACCGCGCAGGCCGTACCCACCCTCGCGCCGACAGCCGCTGCCGCCGTGACCACACTGCGCTACGACGCCACCCGGGCCCCCGGCTGGGAGGCCGCCGTCACGGCCGGGGTCGCCTCCTGGAACTCCAACGCCCGCAACGTCAAGCTGGTCCCGGCCCAGCCCGGCACCCGGGCCGAGATCCAGATCGTCGCCACCAGCGGCTGGCCGCAGGCCACCTTGGGCCCGGTCCGCCCGGGCGGCCAGGCCAGGGTGGAACTCGGCAGTCAGGCCGTCACCGAGGGCCACGACAAGACCCGCATCGCGGCCCACGAGATCGGCCACACCCTCGGGCTCCCGGACACCAAGCCCGGCCCCTGCTCCCAGCTGATGTCGGGCTCCAGCGCCGGCACCAGCTGCAGGAACGCCGTGCCCGACGCCACCGAACGGGCCCGGGTCGACTCCGCCTACGCCGGCCGCACCGCCACCCTCACGCCGACGGACGGCCGGCTCCTCGTCGACGCCTCCTGACCCCGAGGGCGGCCCGGGGGGCCGGGAACCGGCGCATCCCGCCGCACGACCGCCCGACCCGCCGTACCCCCGTCCCGCTGCTCCTCCGTCCCGCTGTCCGTCCGGCTGCCCGGCTGCCCGGCTGCCCGGCCGAAGGCACGGGACACCTCGCCTCACCAGCCACGACAGCGGCCGGCGCCGACCGAACCCGGCGCCGGCCGCCTCGCGCAACGGCATTCCCGGATCGGCCGGACTCCCCGCAAGCCGAAGCAGGGCCGACACCCCCGGCCACTCGTGGGGCTACCGGCCCTCGTCGCCCTGTTCGAGGCCGGGCAGTGTCTCGCCGAACCGCTCCCGCGCCTCCTCCGGCCCGCAGCCGAAGGCGCGGCCGATGTACTCCCAGGTCATCAGGTTGCCGCGGGCCCTGCGACCGGCAAGCAGCGCGGTGGATCCCGCGGCCCGCTCGAACCGGGCGGCGGCGCGGGCGGCGGCGTACGGCCTGCTCTCCGTCAGGTCGCAGATCCGGTCCACCAACGTCGCGACCAGCTGCTCGACCTCGTGCGGCACCACCCCCTCGGCCAGGTCGACGTGCCACTCCCAGTCGGCGAACGGCCCGGTCTCCTCGCCCACCGCCTCGGTCGCCGCGTCGTCCCCGAAGTCCAACCGGTGCAACCGCTCACCCCGCCAGCCGCAGCCGCAAGCACCACGTACCGCGGTGGCCCGAGGACCGTCCGCACCGTTGTAGAGCCACCAGGTGGTGCGCCCGTCCGGCAACGGCGCCGGCTCGCCACCGTCCGCCAGGACCGCCGCCGGGAAACCCTGGTGGCGCCCGCTCTCGTCAACCCATGGCATGCCGTGCCCCTCACGTCCCTGGAGTACAGCACCCAGCGTTTCCCTCCAGTGACGGACTGTCAAGGCTTCGCGACAACCGGTGCGGTACGCGGCCCGGGGCGACGGCGCGACGCGGCGCGACGCGGCCGCCGGTTCGGGCGGGGTGGGCCCGTGCCGACCGGTCAGTACCGGGGCGGGGGTCGGCGGGCGGCCGAGCCTGCGCCACCGTCGTCGTCATGGAGCCGTCCCTCTCGCGGTGCGCTTCGACGGCGCCCGACCCGGTCCCGGGTCCCCGGTCGGTCACGGTGGTGAGGTCGGCACGGACTGTTCCGGGGTGACGATGGCCGAGGTTCGTCGAACTCCGGCCAGGTCACGGTCCGGACGGAACACTCCCGCTCCCACGGAATGCGGGTCAGGTGGTCCGGCGGTTTGTCAGTCCTCGATGACGGGCCGGTCGTGGCGCTGCCCGTTCGGCTCCCCGGTCACCCACCGGATCCCGGACGGCCAATCGCCGGTCCTGGCCGTTCGGGACTCCCCGACGGCGGCCACCAGGCGGTCGAACGGGACGGCACTGGAAGGGTCGTGGCGCAACACTTCCTTCTTCCACTCATCGGGTGAGGGCCGGCCAGATCTTCCGTCCGGCCCCCGGCGGACAGCCACCGGCGTCAGGCCACCGAAGAGCACGAGGGGAACACGCTATCGGACGCCGGGCCTTGCAGGATCCGGCGCCGGACCGACCTGTCGGCCCCGCGCGCTCGGGGCGGCGGCCGGGTCGTCGTGGGCGTGGGCCTCGCCGGCGGGCTCGCCGGTCCGGCGGGCCGCGGCGACCGCCGACCGGGCCGCCTCCGTCCAGTCCGCCAGGTCCGGGCCGGCCCGGAAGTGGCGCCAGAACGCCACGGGCAGCCGCCAGGCGCGGCCGTCGAAGCCGTGCTCGGCGGCGTGCCGGACGGTCTCCGAGAGATGCGCGTACTCCCTCTCGCACCACTGCCGCGCCTGGGCGGGCGTGGTGAAGCCCGGTGGCTCGTACCAGGGGCCGGGGGCACTGAGCGGGAGGCGTGGGCGCCGCGGGGCGAGCAGTCGGGCCGCCGCCTCCGTGCGGTGCAGGTACCACGAACAGAGGCGTGCCCGGGCGGCCGCGCGGTGGGCGGGACCGGTTTCGGCGCCGGCGCGTTCGGCGGCGTAGCAGCGCACCAGGTCGGGCAGGCGGTAGTGGTCCGGTCCGGCGGGGTTGAGCAGATGGGCGGCGACGAGCTCTTCGAGCACCGGTCTGGTCGCGGCGGGGGCCGAACCGGAGAGCGCGGCGGCCGCGGCCGCGCTGATGGTGGCGCCGGGGGCCAGGCCGAGCAGTCGGAAGAGCCGTTGGGCGGTGGGTCGCAGGGCGCGGTAGGAGAGGTCGAAGGCGAGCCGGACGGCGGAGGTGGTGTCGCCGTCGATCTGGAGCGCGGTGAGGCGGTCCTCCGCGTCGCGCAGTTCGGCGGCGTGCTCCACCAGGGTGCGGTGGGGCCGTTCCGCGAGGCGGCCCGCGGCGATGCCGAGGGCGAGCGGCAGGTGACCGCAGGCAGCGGCGAGTTCGGCGGCGGCGTGGGGTTCGGCGCGGGTGCGGTCGGCGCCCGTGATCCGGGCGAGCAGTTCGACGGCCTCGGGCGGGGGCAGGACGTCGAGCACCAGCCGCCGGGCGCCGTCGCGGGCGGTGAGCCCGGCCAGCCCGTCCCGACCGGTCACCAGGGTCAGCGAGCCCACCGAGCCGGGCAGCAGCGGGCGGACCTGCTCGGCGTTGCGGGCGTTGTCGAGCAGCACCAGTACCCGGCGGTCGGCGAGCAGCGACCGGTACAGGGCGGCGCTCTCGTCGATGGTGCCGGGTATCCGGTCGCGGTCGGTGCCGAGGGCCCGCAGGAAGCGGGCCAGCGCCTCGTACGGGGCCAGCGGCGGGCCGAGCGCATATCCGCGCAGGTCGATGTGGAGCTGGCCGTCGGGGAAGCGCTCGCGGACACGGTGGGCCCAGTGCACGGCGAGCGCGGTCTTGCCCGTCCCGGCGCCGCCGGTCAGCACACCGATGCCGACGGCGGTGGCCGGGCGGGCCGGGCCTGCCGGGCCTGCCGGACCTGCCGGACCTGCCGGGCCGGAGGATCCGGTCGGCCCGGCAGGCCCGACGAGGCTGTCCAGGGCACCGAGTTCGGCCCTCCGGCCGACGAAGGTGGCCAGCGCGGGGGGCAGTTGGGCGGGCCTGGGTACGGGGTGCGACTGCCGCGGCGGCTGCCGGGTGCGGGGCGGGTGGGCAGCCGGGGCGGGTCCGTCCTTCAGCAACTCCTGGTGCAGGAGCCGGAGTTCCGGTCCTGGGTCGAGTCCGAGTTCATCGGCCAGCTGTCGCGCGAAGCGGCGGTAGGCGGCGAGTCCGTCGGCCTGTCGTCCCGCCCGGTGCAGGGCCCGCACGAGCTGCGTCACGAAGCGGTCCCGGAGCGGGTGTTCGGCGACCAGCGCGGTCAGCTCCGGGACGGTCTGCCGGTGCCGGCCGAGCTCGGCCTCCAGGTCCAGGCAGTTCTCCCAGGCGGTGAGCCGCAGTTCGTTCAGCGCCACCGAACCGGCGGCCGGCAGACCGCCGGACAGCCCGTCCAGCACCGGGCCGCGCCACAGGCCCAGCGCCGCCCGGAACTCCGCCACGGCCGCCGCGGGTTCGTCGCACTCGGCCAGTCGTCGCGCCACCGACACCCGGTGGGCGAAGGTCAGGGCGTCCACCCGGTGGCCGTTCGGTGCGATCCGGTAGCCCGGGCCGTCGGTCAGCAGCACCGGCGGCCCGTCCTGGGCGGCGGCGAGCTTGCGCCGCAGCAGCCCGGCGAGGTTCCGGACCTGGCGGCGGGCCGTGGCGGGCGGTTCGTCGCCCCAGACCGCGTCGACCAGGC
Organism: Kitasatospora sp. NPDC089913; assembly: GCF_044748625.1. Taxonomy (NCBI): domain Bacteria; kingdom Bacillati; phylum Actinomycetota; class Actinomycetes; order Kitasatosporales; family Streptomycetaceae; genus Kitasatospora; species Kitasatospora sp. NPDC089913. The sequence goes on from NZ_JBIVGI010000022.1 coordinate 158,738, forward strand.
GGGTCACCGGAACCACGGCCCCGGCGTTGAGCAGCAGGGTGCCGAGCATCCGCTCCTGCTTGGCCCCTTCCGTCCTGGCCCGCCTGCCGTCGTCGGTCCAGACTTCCAGCGGCCCGAGAATCCTGAACTCCACGTTCCCCTCCAGTGACTGGCCGGGTCGGACCGACCGGCCGGCTTCGAAGCTCGTGACCGTTCCATGACGGGGCCGTGCCGGCTCTGTGCGTCCGGTTGGAAGTCTTCTCCCACCGGCCCCGCACCGGGGCCCACTCCCCCACTTCCAAGGAGCAGTCGGATGAAGCGCATCAAGCAGGCCGCCGCCCTGGCCGTCGCGGTCGGCCTGGCCCTCGTGCCCCTCTCGGCGAGCACCGCGCAGGCCGCCGCCGGGCCGGCCACCCACAAGGGCATGACCTGGCAGGTGCTCGCGAGCGGCCCCGAGGGGACCGTCCAGGTCGGCGGTCCGGCGCACTCGACGCCGAGCGACCCGTACAACGGCGACACCCTTCCGTCCGTGTCACTGCCGGTCCTCTGCATCAACGTGGACGGCAGCCCGGCACCGGACGGCATCAGCATCGGCTTCTACAACGGCTGGGCCGGCGGCACCGTCGCGCTCAGCCAGCCGGTGAAGGGCTCGCGCCTGAACAGCCAGGCCGCCGCGAACAGCGTCTGCCAGGCATCCTTCGGCATCGGCTGGCGCCAGGCCGAGTTCCACGACGGCCGCTACGGCCCGAACCTGGAGTACGTCGGCGGCTGGAGCTTCTGGGCGTACGGCAACATCGCCCCCAACGCCCGGTTCTGGACCGCCATCAACGACCAGCAGGCCAACCCCTGGAACTGATGTCGACCGGTGGCCGCCGGTCGACGCCGGACGGCCGGGCGCTCCGGCGTCCGGGGCTGCTCGGCAGGACGCGAGGCAGGACGCGAGGCGGGGCGGGAGTCCCGCCGGTCGGCGGTGACTCCGGGGTGAGGTCCGCTTGGCACGGGACAGGGACTCCTCTGCCGGGAAGGTGTCATGACCGCGGTGCGGCCCCCGTCGCGGGGGCCGCACCGGGAGAGACCTTCCCATCCGGCGGCGACCGGGGGCATCCCAGGTTTGCGGGGGGCTCGACGTCCTCCCCCGTGTGATAGGGAGACGGCCTCGCGGCCGGGTCCGCAGCGGAGTCCCAGGTCGGTGACCTGGGACTCCGCCTGCCGCCCCGGGGCCGCGCCGCACCCCTGGGCGGGAGGTCGGGGGCGGGACGCGTCCCCTGGGGCGGGAGGTCGGGGGCGCGGCGCGCACGATCGGGCGGGGCCGGCCGGGCCGAGGCGTCAGACCGGGGGGCGACCGAGTCCGGCGGTGTACGGGGCAGCGAGGAGCGCGACGAGTTCGCGGCGGCTCCGTACGCCGGTCTTGGTGAAGGCCGACTTCAGGTGGTCCTGGACGGTGGCCGGGCTCAGGAAGAGCCGGCGGGCTATGTCCCTGGTGCTCAGGCCCCGTACCGCCTGGAGGACCACCTCCTGCTCCCGGGGGGAGAAGCGGTGTGCCAGCAGGGACAGCGGAATGACGTCGACCGGGCTCGCGGGCTGCGCGACCAGGGCGACGCTGCCCCGCGGGCCCTGGTCGAGCAGGGAGGCGTGGACGGCGACCCACTGGCCGTTGGGGCGGCGCAGCCGGGTCCAGGCGTGGGCGGCGGAGGCCGCGTGGGTGCGGGCCCGCTCGGAGAGGTAGACCAGCGCGGTCGGCACTCCGGCGGGACGGTACTGCCCCTCGGCGAGCTCCTCGAACAGCTGTCGCGCCCCGGCGTCCGCGGAGGTGAGCTGCCCGGTGGGACCGATGACGGCGACCGCGAGCCAGTACGGTCCGTCCTGCGGATCCGCTCGGCCGTCCTGCCCGTCAGGGGTGCCCGCGGCGGGCAGCGCGTAGTCGCGCAGGGCGACGGCCACGGCCCGGGCGGCCCGTTCGGCCAGTCGCTGCTCGCTCGCCCCGAAGGGCGCCGATCCGGCCGCGCGCATCAGCGCGGCGGCTCCCCACCGCCCGCCGCCGACGTCGAAGTTCATCCGCAGCTCGTCGCCCAGTCCGTACTCGGAGAGCAACTCCCGGTAGCGCACGCTGCGTTCGGGGCGGCCACCGGTGGCGCGGTGGACGGTCTCGACGACCCGGCCGGCGGCCCGGATGTCGACGAACCGGGTCGTGTCGTCGGACCACATCTCCAGCCTTATGGCGTGCTCGAAGGCGGTCGGCTGCAGGCCCTCGGCAACCGTGGAGGTCAGGAAGCCGGTGACCGGATCGGCCCCGTGCAGGCAGCCCGCTTCGGAGCCGAGAGCGGGCCCGAGGACGGTGAGGAGCTGCCGGAAGAACTGCTCCAGCGGGAGCTTCGCTGCCGCCAGATCGTCGATCTCTCCCATCATGCGGCGTTCCCTGGCGCGGAAGGAGGTCATCTCCTCACCAGGGCAAGGAGGCCGGCGCGGACCCCGCAGCGATCCCGGGACGTCGCCGGTCGCCACCAACCGGGACGGTCCGTCCTGCCGGCGGCCGGCGAACAGGTTGTTTGATGGATCATCATTCTTCACTACCCCCAAGGGGGTTGATGAACACCGGACAGCCCGAGGTCCCCGAGCGGGCGCCCGGGCGTCGACCCAGGGCCGTTCGGCGGGTCGTCCCCGTGCGCCTCAGGCGGCGCCCTGCGGTGCCGGTTCCGCTTCGGCGGGTCGGCGTTCGGGGGCCGTGGGCTCGGGCAGGGTGCGGAAGAGCAGCCAGCTCAGCGCGGGCATGGCGATCAAGGGTGTCAGGGCGGTCTGCAGGGACGTGGAGTCGGCCAGGCGTCCCAGGAGGGGGCTGATCAGGCCGCCGACACTGACGGTGAGTCCGAGGGTGACGCCGCTGGCGGTGCCGATGCGGGAGGGCAGGTAGTCCTGGCCGAGGGTGACCTGCAGCGAGAAGGGGACGTACAGGCCGGCGGAGGTGAGGGCCACGAACAGGAACAGGGCCGGCCCGGGCGCGCAGACCACTCCGGCGACGGCGACGACCGAGACGAGGTAGGACCAGCGGGAGACCCGGACCCGGTCGTAGCGGTTGGCCAGGGAGCCGCCCAGGACCGAGCCGACGGCACCGCCGAGGAACAGCAGGAACAGGGCCGCGGTCCCCGCGGTCGCACTTCCGTGGGTGCGCTCCCGGGCGTAGAGGGAGACGAAGGTGCTCAGGCCGGTGAAAACGATCGAACGGAAGACCACGGCCAGGGACAGCCTCACGAAGGAGGCCACGTCGTCGGGCCCGACGGCCGGCGTCCCGGCGGACACACCGGCCCGGCGCCGGCCCAGGGTCCGGAGCACCGGGACGCACAGCGCGGTGCCGACCAGGGCGGGCAGGACCAGGACCGGCGTCCAGCGCAGTGAGCCGTGTCCGACCGCGGCCGACACCATGAGCGGGGCGAGCGCGAAGCCGATGTTGCCGCCCAGCGAGAACCAGCTCATCGCGCTGTGACTGCCCCGGCCGACCAGCCGGGCCGTGCGGGCGGACTCGGGATGGTAGGCGGCGACCCCGATGCCGGAGATCGCGACGAAGAGCAGCGTGAGCGCGTACGAGCCGCTCAGACCGCTCAGGCCGATGCCCGCCCCGCTGAGCAGGGTGCTGACCGGCAGCAGCCACGGCATCGCCCACCGGTCGGTGAGCGCGCCGAACAGCGGCTGGGCCACCGACGACAACAGGGACGCGGCCAGCACGATGCCGGAGGCGACGGCGTAGCCGTAGTGGCGGTCGGCCACGAAGTAGGGGATCAGCGCCGCGACGGCGCCCTGGTAGACGTCGACGCAGGCGTGCCCCACGGACAGCAGGGAGATCGTTGTGTTCCTTCGCACCCGCCCATGCTGCGAGAGGCGGCAGCTGTCCCGCTTTCGATAGATTGCCAGATGATGAAGGAAATCCGCCACGAGTCCGTCGCGCCGACCCGGACCCAGCGTCTCGCGTCCGGCGGCGAGATCGACGCGCACCGCCACGACGACCACCAGATCGTCTACGCCGGCCGGGGCGCCGTCGCCGTCACCACCGACGCCGGCTCATGGGTCGCCCCCGCCACCCGGGCGCTCTGGATCCCGGCGGGCACCGCCCACCGGCACCGGGCCCACGGTCAGCTCGACCTCCACCTCGTCGGCCTGCCCGTGACCGAGAACCCGCTCGGCCTCGACACTCCGGCGGTCCTGACCGTCAGCCCTCTCCTCCGCGAACTGATCGTCGCCTGCACGCGCTCCCCCGACGACCACAGCCCGCCCCGGCTGCGCCTGCGCGCCGTCATGCTCGATCAGCTCAGGGTCTCCCCCGAACAGCCACTGCACCTGCCGACCCCCACCGACCCGCTGCTCCGGGAACTGCACGACATCCTGAGCGCCGACCCGGCGGACAACCGCTCCCTCGGCGAGCTCGGCCGACAGATCGGCGCCGGCGCCCGCACCCTCTCCCGCCGTCTCCACGACGATCTCGGCCTCACCTACCCGCAATGGCGCACCCAGGTCAGACTCCACCACGCGCTGGTCCTCCTCGCCGACCGGACCCCCGTCACCACCGTCGCCCTCCGCTGCGGCTGGTCGTCGGCGAGCACCTTCATCGACGTGTTCCGCCGCGCCTTCGGCCACACCCCCGGGTCCCGCCCGACGGCCTGACGCGACGGGACCTCGGCCGCGGCCCGTCCACAGGTGCGGCCCACCGTTCCTGGACCCGCCCGTCGCCGACCTGCGCCCGGCGGGCGTCCAGGGCGGCGTCCGGGGCGGCGTCCGGGCACGCACGGCCCGCGACCGGGCGGGCGGGCCCCGTCAACCCGCGACGCGGGCCATCCACGCCTCGACCTCGTCCGACGAGCGCGGCAGGCCCGCCGACAGGTTCTCGGCCCCGTCGGCGGTCACCAGCAGGTCGTCCTCGATCCGGACCCCGATGCCGCGCCACTCCTCGGGGACGGTGAGGTCGTCCGGCTGGAAGTACAGGCCCGGCTCCACCGTGAGGACCATGCCCGGCTCCAGCACGCCGTCGACGTACTCCTCGTTGCGGGCCTCGGCGCAGTCGTGGACGTCCAGGCCGAGCATGTGGCCGGTGCCGGCCATGGTGAAGCGGCGCTGGAGGCCGAGCTCGTACGCACGCTCCGCCGGGCCCTCCAGGAAGCCCCACTCGACCAGCTTCTCCGCCAGGTGGCGCTGCGCCGCCACGTGGAAGTCGCGGTAGGCGGCGCCCGGCTTCACGGCGGCGATGCCCGCCTCCTGGGCCTCGTACACCGCGTCGTACACCTTGCGCTGCACGGGGGTGAACGAGCCGCTGATCGGCAGCGTCCGGGTGACGTCGGCGGTGTAGAGCGTGCGCGTCTCCACACCCGCGTCGAGGAGCAGCAGGTCGCCGACGCGCACCGGGCCGTCGTTGTCGGTCCAGTGCATGATCGTGGCGTGCTCGCCGGCGGCGCAGATCGAGCCGTAGCCGACGGCATTGCCCTCCAGGCGGGCACGGCGGAAGAAGGTGCCCTCGATCCACCGCTCCGAGGAGGCGACGGCCCGGGAGAGCTCGCCCACGCAGTCGGTGAAGCCGCGCACGGTGGAGTCCACCGCCTTGCGCAGTTCGTCGATCTCCCAGGCGTCCTTGACGAGACGGAGTCCGCTCAGCGCTTCCTCCAGTCCGGCGTCGCGTTCCGGGTCGGTGGTGACCGCCGCCTCGAGGGCCGGGTCGATGCCGCGCACGATGCGGGTGGGGACGTCGGGAGCGGCTGCCAGGTCGCTCGCCGCCGTACGGACGTCGCGGCAAGCCAGCCCGAGCACGCGCTCCGACTCCGCGAGCGAGCGGCGGCGACCCATCCACAGCTCGGCGGTGTAACCGAGCCAGAACTCGTCGGTGTCCCGGCCGTCCCGCGGCAGTTGGTAGCAGTACGCGTCGTGGCCGCCGTCCCGGCGGGGTTCGAGCACGAGGGCGCAGTCGCGGGCCTGGTCGCCGGTCATGTGGACGTAGCCGGAGTACGGGCGGAACGGGTAGGTGTCGTCGTTCGAGCGGGTCCTGAGGCCGCCGGAGGGGACGACCAGCCGCTCGCCCGGGAACAGCGCGGACAGAGCGGCGCGACGGTGGGCCGTGTACGGGGCCTGCTCGTCCTGCGCGAGGTCGTGCTGTTCGGTGTCGGCCCAGCCCGTCCGCATCAGGGCCGACAGCTCGGCGGAGACTCCCGGGTAGAGACCGTTCTTGCGCGCCTTCGCCACGTCGTTCTCCTCTGCCTTCACTACCGGACCGCGTTCACCCGCCGAGGAGCCCCGGCAGCCCCCGGACCGTACTGCGGGGCGGCGTTTCCGGGAGTGCCACCGGTGCCAGTGGCACTGATCGGCCACCCGGCCCGGTGGTCCTCGATAATGCGGTGCATGGCGAATGCGAAACTGGGCGAGGCCCTGCGGATGCTGGGGATCGGCTCCGCAGCCGGCCGCGTGTACCTGTCGCTCCTCGAGCTGGCCCCCGCCCCGCTCACCGAGATCGGCGAAGCGACCGGGCTCGCCGGTGCCGAGTTCGCCGCGGCGTACGGGGAGCTGGTCGACGCCGGGCTGGCCGACGCCGCCACCGAGGGCACGGACGTGGTGGCGCCGGTGCCTCCCGCCGCGGGGCTCGAGATCCTCGCCCGGCACCGGGCGGCCGAACTCGAAGGGTCGCGCATCGCCGTGGGCGGGGCGTTCGAGTCGTTCCGCCGCCGGCGGCTCACGGTGCACAACGACAACCTCGTCGAAGTGGTGACCGGCGACGCCGTCGGCCCGCGACTGCGCCAGGCGTGGGCCAGCGCCCGCGAGCAGATCCGTCAGCTCGAATCCCCGCCCTACTTCCCCCAGGGCGAAGCCGTCGAGGACGCGCTGGCGACCCTCGCCCGCGGTGTGACGCAGCGGGTCGTCTACTCGAAGGCGTCACTGGAGATGCCCGGGCGGCTGGAGTCGGCCATCGAACCGTGCGTCGAGGCCGGCGAGCTGGCCCGGGTGGCGCCGACGGTACCGGTCAAGCTGGTGATCATCGATGAGGCGTACGCACTGGTGTCCCTGTCGATCAGGGAGACGGACGTGCACAACACCATGCTGGTGGTGCAGCCGTGCGGCCTGCTCTCCGCACTCCTCGCACTCTTCGAGCAGACCTGGCAGCAGGCGCTCCCCTTCCACGGCCGCGCCACCCGCCCGGCCGGCCTGCTGCCGGCCGACCGCCGCCTGCTCCGCCTCCTCGCCGGCGGTGCGAGCGACGAGGTCATCGCCCGCGAACTGGGCATCAGCCGCCGCACCTTCTTCCGCCGGCTCCAGACCCTGATGGCCCGTCTGGGCGCCGAGAACCGCTTCCAGATGGCCCTCCAGGCGCAGCGCTCCGGCTGGCTGTAGCTCCCGCCCGCCGGCGCACCCGCCCCCACCGACCGCGGACCGACGGCAGACCGGCCTCGGACCGGCCGCAGACCGGCCTCGGACCCGCCGCGAGGTCGGACGCGGGTCGGACGCAAGGTCGGACGCGGGTCGACAGCGCCCTGACCAAGCCTGATACCTTTCGATCGCCGTGGTGTTCGGGAAACCGGTCGAAGTCCGGTGCGGCCCTCGCCACTGTTGCCGCGGAGTACCGCGGCCCTCGCTGACCGGCTTCCCCCGCGGTCAGGACCACTGGGCGGCCGGACGAGCCACCCGGGAAGGTCGGCCGCGGCACGTCGATGCGGAAGCCAGGAGACCGGCCACGGCACGACATGTTCCACGAGGGTCTTGGAGAACACGTGCCCAGCGGTCTGCTGCATCCGTTCCGTTCCATATGTTCCGTTCGTCCTACTCTTCCCGCACGCATCGCACGCCCGCCACGTGCCGGGCGAGCGGCCGCCGCCGTCCTGCTCGTCGGTGTGCTCGGAGGGTGCGCCGGCGCCCCCGCTCCCGCCGCGTCCGGCGGCTCGACCGTGAGTGCCGCGCCGGTCGACCTGGACAACTGCGGGACCACCGTGTCGGTCGGTACGCCGCCCGAACGGCTGGTGACGCTCAACCAGGGTGCCACCCAGGTGGCCCTGGCCCTCGGCCTGGAGTCCCGGATGGCCGGTACCGCCTACCTCGACGACGCCGTCCCGGAGAAGTGGAAGGCGGCCTACGACTCCGTCCCGGTGCTCTCCAAGGAGTACCCGACGAAGGAGAAGCTCCTCGCGTCCCGCCCCGACTTCCTGTACGCCTCCTACGCCAGCGCCTTCACCGACAAGGCCGTGGGCTCCCGGGAGGAACTGCGCGGCCAGGGCATCCCGTCGTACGTGTCCCCGTTCGGCTGCTCGGACAAGAGCAAGGTCGCGCCGACGACCTGGCAGGCGATGTGGGGCGAACTGAACGACGTCGCCAAGGTCTTCGGCGTCACGGAGCGGGCCACCGCGATCCAGCGGGGGCAGGAGCAGCAGCTGGCACAGCTCGGGGCGACGGCCGCCGGCAAGGGCCTGAAGGTCCTGTGGTTCGACTCGGACACCAAGACGCCGTTCGTCGGCGCCGGTCACGGCGGGCCCCAGCTGGTACTCGACGCCGTGGGCGCCGCCAACGTCTTCGGGGACCTGCCCGGCGGCTGGCAGAACGTGAGCTGGGAGAAGGTCGTCGCCGCGGACCCGGACGCCGTCGTGGTAGCGGACGCCGACTGGGACACCGCTCAGTCAAAGATCGACTACTTGCAGGGCGACCCGGTGCTGAGCAAGCTCACCGCCGTGCAGCGCAAGGCCTTCGTGGTGGTGCCGTTCTCCGAGTCGACCCCCGGTGTGCTGCTCGCCGACGGCGCCGCCCGGGTGTCCGCGGGACTGAGCCGGCTGCACCAGGGTTCATGAGCACCGCGCCCCACCCCGTCGCGCGGCCCGCCGGCCGGGGGGGGGGGGGGGGGGGCCCCGCGCCCGGGGCGGCCGCGGGGGGCCCCACCGCGGGGCGACGGGGCGGGGCGGGCGGGCGCCGCGCCCCCCCCCCGAGCCACCACGACAGCGGC